>NZ_CP109598.1:2400000-2713571 GCF_036327775.1 Streptomyces sp. NBC_01498
GCCTGCTCGGCCTCCTTCAGGACGGTCTGCGTACGGTCGGGGAGCAGGTCCATCGTGCCGACGTGGTGGACGCGCCAGCGGCCGTCGGCGGCGAGGTCGCGCACGGCGTTCTCGATGATGCCGAGGAGCGGGATCAGTTCCTCGTCGGGGCGCTCGAAGTTGTCCGTGGACAGCAGCCACAGGGTGACCACCTCGACGTCCGTCTCGTCGCACCAGCCGAGAAGCTCCTGGATCTTGCTGGCGCCCGCCTTGTGGCCCTGTTCCGTCGTACCGCCGGATGCCTTGGCCCAGCGGCGGTTCCCGTCGAGGACGACACCGATGTGCTTGGGCAGCACCTGGGTGTGGTCGAGGCGCCTTTCCACCCGGCGTGCGTAAAGCCTGTACACCAGGTCGCGCAAGTTCACTGAGTCCACCTCTCGATGTCTGAACGGGGACCGCCCGCCGGGCGGACCGCGGGGCCACCCGTTCGTCACAGGAAGGGCCGTCCGCGGGAAAAGGAGAAGAGGGGACAGCCATCGGCACCCGGAGCCGTCACATTACTGCGCCGACGGCGAGACGGCCCAACCCGGTCTGTCACAAGTCCGTGATAGGGAAGGACGCGTGACTCAATTCCCCTCGTACCCCGCCGCCGGCGACCGGTACGACTCCATGGAGTACCGGCGCAGCGGACGCAGCGGTCTCAAGCTGCCCGCGCTCTCCCTCGGCCTCTGGCACAACTTCGGCGACGACCGGAGTCTCGACACGCAGCGCGCGATCCTGCGCCGCGCCTTCGACCTCGGTGTCACCCACTTCGACCTGGCGAACAACTACGGCCCGCCGCCCGGGTCCGCCGAGCTGAACTTCGGCAAGCTCTTCGCGCAGGACTTCGCGCCCTACCGGGACGAGTTGATCGTCTCGACCAAGGCGGGGTACGAGATGCACCCGGGTCCGTACGGCGAGTGGGGTTCCCGCAAGTACCTGCTGTCGTCGCTGGACGCCTCGCTGACGCGCATGGGCCTCGACCATGTCGACATCTTCTACTCGCACCGCTTCGACCCGGACACGCCTCTTGAGGAGACGATGGGCGCGCTGGCGTCGGCGGTGCGGCAGGGCAAGGCGCTGTACGTGGGTGTGTCGTCGTACAACGCGGAGCAGACCGCCGAGGCGGCCCGGCTGTTGAGGGAGATGGGCGTTCCGGCGCTCATCCACCAGCCGTCGTACTCGATGATCAACCGCTGGATCGAGGACGACGGGCTGCTCGACGCGCTGGAGTCGGCCGGGATGGGCTGTATCTCCTTCGTACCGCTGGCGCAGGGGCTGCTGACGAACAAGTACCTCCACGGCATTCCGGAGGGGTCCCGGGCCACCCAGGGCAAGTCCCTGGACCCGGATCTGCTGTCGGACGAGGTGGTGCGGCGGCTGAACGGGCTGAACGAGATCGCGGGGCGGCGCGGGCAGTCGCTGGCGCAGCTGGCGATCAGCTGGGTGCTGCGCGACAAGCGGATGACGTCGGCGCTGATCGGCGCGTCAAGCGTGAAGCAGCTGGACGAGAATGTCGCGGCGCTGTCCGGGGCGCCGCTGTCGGCCGAGGAGCTGACGGAGATCGACACGTTCGCGGTGGACACCGAGGGCACCAACATCTGGGCCGGACGGGGCTGATCACGGTCCTGGCGGGGCTGGTCGCACGGTTCTCGGGCCCGGCCGGGAAAGCTGTCCGGTGACGACGTGGGCCGGGGAGCGGGACGGGAACAGAAAACGGGCCGGTCCGTGGGGGGGGATACGGACCGGCCCGAGGGGGGGTTTCCACCATAACCCTTCGTAAGTGGTGCTGCGTGCCACACACGCCCGTCGTTACGCTCCGGAGTTTCCTGATTGCCGCGCCCGCGAGGGAAAGTCGCTGGACAGCGGGTTGGCGGCGCCCTCCGGCCCGTTTGAGTGGCGAGAAGTCGCCACTCAATGGGGGCGTCGGCGAGTCCCGTGCTGGGCGCCGGCGTGACGCCCCCGGCGATCCGGGGGCGCGCGGCGGCGTTCAGCGCGGTCTGACCGCCTCTACGAGGAAGCGGGTCGTGGTGGCGGTGAACGGGCCCTCGGTCGCGATGCGGCGGTGCAGGGCGGCGAGCCGGTCCCGGTACCGGTCGACGGTGAAGCCGGGCACCATCCAGATCACCTTCCGCAGGAAGTACACGACGGCGCCGATGTCGTGGAACTCGGTGCGCAGCGAAGCGGTCCGCAGGTCCACGACATCGAGCCCGGCCGCCTCGGCCGCCTTCCTCGCCCGTTCGGGGTCGCGCGCGCCACGGGCGCCGGCCGGCTGCGGCCCGAGGAACCACTCGACCAGTTCGAAGACGCTCGCCGGGCCGACCTCCTGGGAGAAGTAGGTGCCGCCGGGCCGCAGCACCCGGGCGACCTCGGTCCACCGCACGCGCACCGGGTGGCGGCTGACGACCAGGTCGAACGCGGCGTCGGCGAAGGGCAGCGGTGCGTCGTGGGCCGCCACGACGGCCGCGCCGCGCGGGCGCAGGAGCGCGGCGGCGCGGGCGACGTTCGGCGGCCAGGACTCGGTGGCCACGGTGAGCGGGGGCAACACCGGTACGGAGGCGAGGACTTCACCGCCCCCGGTCTGGAGGTCGAGGGCGGCGCCAGCCCGGCCCATCCGCGCGGCCAGCGACCGCGCGTACCCCCACGGGGCCGCTCCTCGGTGGCCCGCCCGTCCAGCCAGGAGAAGTCCCAGCCGTCGACGGGGACGGCGTCGGCCTCGGCGACCAGCGCGTCGAAGGAATCGGGGCGGGGACGGGGCGCGGTGGACATGGGGGGATCGTCGCAGGGGCTCCGGACGGGCCGCGAACGTTTTTCCGGAGCCGGGGTCCCTCGCGCGGGTTCCGTCGCGCGATGCGCCCCTGGAAGTCAGGCCGCGAGCGCGCCGAGCAGGACGCCCAGCAGCGCCCCGGCGATCATGAACGGGCCGAACGGGATCGCGGACTTGCGGTTCGCCCGGCGCAGGGCCATCAGCCCGAGTCCGTACAGCGACCCGAACAGGAAACCGGCGAACGCCCCCACGAACAGCACCAGCCAGCCGTACCAGCCGAGGATCACACCGAGCGAGAGCGCGAGCTTGACGTCGCCGAAGCCCATGCCGTTCGGGTTGATCAGGAAGAGGACGAAGTAGCAGCCGCCGAGGGCGAGTCCGCCCAGGAGCGCGGTCGGCCAGGAGCCGCCGTGGGCCGGCAGGAGCGCGGCGAGGCCGAGGAGTACGGCGGCGGCCCCCGCGAGCGGCAGGGTCAACTGGTCCGGCAGGCGGTGCACGTTGCGGTCCACGAGGGCGAGCAGTCCGGCGACGGGGGTGAGGAGCAGCCAGACGGCGAGTTCGGGGCGGGGCCCGGTGGCGGCGGCGAGCAGCCCGCAGACGAGGGCGGTGACCAGGACGGCGGGGAGCGAGGGGACGTAGCGCGCGCCGCGCAGGACGGGCCGGGGCTCGTCGGACGGGGTGCCGGACTCGTCGGTGGTGGGGAGCGCCGCCGAACCGGACTCCGTGCGCCCGGGAGGCGCGCCGGCCGCCGGTCCCGCCTGCGCGCCCGGCTCCGGCGCCGTGACCAGGCCGCCGGCTGCCGCGCAGGTCGCGCAACCGGCCCTGCCGAGCCAGCCGTTGGCGGGCCCGGTGATCGGGTGCCCGGCCTCGCAGCTGTCGCGGTACGGCTGGTCCGGCTCCACGGAGAGCCGGTAGGCGGCGCGCGGCAGGAGCAGCCCGGCGCCCGCGCCCCAGAGGGCGGCGACAACGATCAGCGTGGCGTACACAGGTCGACCTTAAGGGGCGTCGCGGGGCGGGTCATGGGTCCAGGGGCCCACTGCCCGGCACCGCGAAGGGAGCCCGGACGGTGGGGTCGTAGGGTCTACCGCCATGGGTACTTGGCGGAACGGCAAGGGCAGACTGACGGTCGAGGGCCGGGGCGAGCCGGTGGAGCTGGAGATCGCGGCCTCGTACGGCACCCGGCGGCGCGGCCTGCTCGGGCGGACCGGGCTCGACGGCGCTCTGCTGATCACGCCGTGCAACAGCGTGCACACCTTCCGGATGCGCTTCACGATCGATGTGGCCTATCTGGACAAGGAGTTGAGGGTCGTCCACGTGCACACCGTCAAACCGGGCCGGATGCCCCTGCCCCGCCTGCGGGCCCGGCACGTACTGGAGGCGGAGGCCGGGGCGATGGAGCGCTGGGGTGTCCGTCCGGGCGTCCGCCTGACCGTGTCCACGACGCCCGAGGACGTGTCCGGGCGGTAGGGCCTGTCCGTGCGGACGGGGCCGTGACCGGCGGTCGGGTGACGTGGGTGCGTGCGGCCGACGAGCCCGCAGCGGCACCTCCTGCGCCCTGCGGGGGCACAGGAGACATCGTGCGTGCCGGGAAGCGCCGCCCCGGCACGATCCCGGACGAGAGGCTATTCATCTCGGCCGTGTCCGGCGGATCTTCGCGCGCCCGGAACGTCCGGCACGGCACGTCGCGGCGTGTTCGGAGTGGCCCGGGTACGCCCCGTACGAGCACGGGGCGTCAGACGCTTCCCCGCCGTGCCGTTGATGCCGGTGTCCGCCGGGCACACCAAGGGCGACATACCGACCGCCCCGAAGCGCGAGCAGGGGCGCCGTCCGGGGATCTCGTACACGTACGGCCGTCCGCTCGGCCCGCACCCCGGGCTGCTCGCCGTCCTGGAGCGACGGCCTCCGCCTCGCGGTGCCCCGCACCGGCCGCCCCGGGGCCGATCCACGATCCTCCGCCGGACAGGATCTCGCCCACGCGGCGGGTCGTCGGCGCGGCCGAGCCCGGTCGGCGCGCGAGGGGTGCCGGGCCTGAAGCGATACGCCCGGTGCTCCGGCCTGCCCGATCTTCCCGATCAAAGCCACCCGCCCGGTGGAAGCCACCCGCCCGGCCCGACGCGACCGACCCGTTCGGCCGGCTGACCGTCGGACGCGGTCCGGCCGGCCCGACGCCGCCCGCCCGTCCGCGCACAAAGAGAAGGCCCGCCGGCATCGGGGCACGATGCCGGCGGGCCTTCCCTGTGGGGGCTGGCGGTGGCTTGCTCACTCGCCGCTGAGGATGCCGTCCACGGTCTCCGTCAGACCGTTGGCGATGGTCTCGTCCACACCGGTGCCGACGATGGCGGCGATGATCAGGGCGACCAGGACGATGACGCCGACGTACTCGACCGCGCCCTGGCCCTTGTCGCTGCGGCGCTTCATCGCGGTGACGGCCGTGTTGGCCCAGGAGCCGACGTAGAGCTTGGCGTTGGTGGCGGCCTTCAGCGTGACGTTCGACATGGCGTCCCCTTGTGTGTCGGCCGGCCGAACCGGCCGACGCTCATCAGTTCTTGGGTGCCGCCGGCGGTTCCGGCTTCCTCCTGGCCGGAGCCGCTGGCGACATGGAAGAACTTACGGCGCCCCGCCCTCCCGGGCATGGGCCCGCAGGCCCAATCCCGGGCCCAACCGGACGATTGGGCCCGGGAGGGAACGACCACCGGCCGGCCGGCCGGCCGGCGCACATACGGTCGGCCCGGACCGAAGTCCGGGCCGACCGTATGTGCGGGGGTCTGCCGACCCGGTGGGCTCAGTTCTGCGCCGCGTCCGCCGCGCCGCGCGGGAAGGAGACCTCCACGCGGCGGTTCTTCTTGCGTCCCTCTTCGTTGCCGTTGTCCGCGATCGGGAACTGCTCGCCGTAACCGCGGATCTCGTACTGGATGCCCGCGGAGGCGAGTTCCTTCTCCAGGACCCCGTGCACGGCCTCGGCCCGCTGCTTGGAGAGCACGTCGCCGTGGGCGGACGAACCGAGGTTGTCCGTGAAGCCGAAGACGCGGACCTTCGTGGCGCCCTCCTTCTCGATCTCCGCGGCGATGGCGGCGATCCGGGAGTTCGCGGCGCTGGAGAGCTTCGCGCTGTCCTTCCCGAAGAGGACCTCGGCCTGGAGCGCGAACTTCACCGTCTCGCTGGTGTCCTCGCGACGCTCCTCACCGCCCTCGGACTCGACCACCGAGATGATCGGAAGCACCCGCGCCGGGGCGAGGGTCGCGCCGTCGCGGAGCTTGAGCCCGGGGGAGGTGCCGTTGACCTCGGGCGGCGGTGAGGTCGACTCGGTCCCCGGCGGGGTGCTCGGCGACTCGTCGGCCGACGCGCTCGTGGCCAGGGTGAACTGCACGCTGGTGAACAGGACGGCCGCGGCGACGGCGACCGCCGCGGGCCGGGCGACTGCCCGGCGCGTGCGCGCGGTCACGGCCATCACGAGATCTCAATCGTCGCGGCGGGCATCGTCGGCATCAGGAGATCGACCTGGGACGTGCTGTCGGGCGGCGCCGGGAACTGGGCGAAGACCGTGAAGCTCTCCTCGGCCTTGAAGGTGGAGATGCCCGTCGTGGTGAGCGGATGCCCCTCGGTGTCCCGCAGCACGAAGTAGCGCTTCTTCTCCTGCTTGTCCACCAGCGTCATGCCCGCGAGGGACCTGCCGGTGCGCCGTACCTGGTTCTCGTCGCCGTTCCAGGAGATCGGCACGGTGACGCGCTGCGAGGTGGTGTTCTTGAGTGTTCCGGTCACGGTCAGGAAGCCGGCCTCGTCGCGCACGGCGGTGTGCACGACCAGCTGGATGCCTTCGTCGCCGTTGATGGTGGCGAGGGTCTGGCTGGTGTCCGGCACCGTGGTACCGCCGTCGTCGTCCTTCGACTTGTCCTCGCCGGGCGCGGCGGACGACGTGGCGGCGTCGTCCTTGCCGCCCCCGTCGCCACTGCCGCACGCCGTCAGGGACACGGTCAGCGCCACAGCCGCGAGGGCACACCCCGTCGCCCTGCGTGCCTTCGTTCCATGCCGCATATTCATCAGTGTTGATCCTTTGCGTTCACTCGCGGTCAGTCCTCGGCCAGTCGGACGGAGAACAGGACAGACATGTCCGGCAGCACCAGATTCGTGGGGTTCAGGTCCAGGAGCCCGCCGTCGCACCGGATTTCACCGGGCAGCGAGGGCTCGTCAGCGCCCTCCTCGGGCTCCTCGCCCTCCTCCGGCTCCTCTTCCTCCGGCGCCCGCTCGAACGTGCACCGCGGGACGACGACCGCCGTGGCGGTGGCCTCGGCCTTCTCGTCCGCCGTGTCGGCCAGGATGTTGTCGCCCATCGGTTCCTGGGTCTCGACCCCGACGGTGACGCCCCAGCGGAAACCGTCCGCCGGCCGGCATTCGCCCGGCTTCACGGTCACGTCGTTCTTGTCGGCGAGCTGCTCGGCGGCCGGGCAGCCGACGAAGGGGCCGACCAGATCGCCGTTGAAGACGTTCTCGAGGAAGTCCGGGTCGAAGAAGTTCGCCAGGAACTCGTCCCCGAACGCGTCGCGGGACTCCTGGGCCGCCGCGAGGGCCGCCGCGTCCGCCCCGGACTGGGCGCCGTTGCGCGCCGCACCGGCCTGGCCCACGGCGAAGAACGCGAGCGCGAGAAAGAGCAGGCCCGCCACCATCGTGACGTAGAGGGGGGCGGCCTGCCCTGACTCGCGGATGCCTCGTCGGGTCACTCTCCCCCGCCCAGGATCTCTCCGACCTTCTCCGTCAGTCCGTTGGCGATCGACTCGTCGACGCCCGAGCCCACGATCGCGGCGATGATCAGTGCCACCAGGACGATGACGCCGACGTACTCGACCGCGCCCTGTCCCCGGTCGCCGCGGCGCTTCATCGCCGTGACGGCCGTGTTCGCCCAGGTCCGCACGGACAGAAGAGTGGTGGTGGCCGTCTTCGGCGTGACGCTCGACATGTGAGTCCCCTTGTGTGTCGGCCGGCCGTCCACCGGCCGGCTCGTACGAGTCGTTGCCGTCGTTCGCGGTTCCGGCTTCCTCCCGACCGGACCCGCCGACAACAGGAGAACCGTACGACGGTGCGACACCCGACACCATGGGCCACGGGGCCCAACTCCGGTACCAGCGCCCGGATCCGGGCCTGTCCGTCCGCTCAGCCACGGCCGCCCGCCCCTCCGCGCGCACCGTGCCAGAAGGCGATGGCCTCGCCCCGGCTGCCCGCGTTCAGTTTGGCGAAGATGCGGTTGATGTGGTTCTTGACAGTCTTCTGGCTGATGAAGCAGGCGGCGGCGATCTGCTGATTGGTCATGCCCGACGCGATCAGATCCATGATCTCCACCTCCCGCTGGCTCAGTTCCGAGTAGAGGCCCTCCGGTGACCCGGTCGCCCCGGCCGTGCCCGGCATCCCCGGCACCGCCTGTCCCTGAGGAGAATGTGCCATATCCGCTTGCGAAAGCGAAGACCTTTGAGCAAATTGTTGCGGCTTCAACTCCCGATCTCCGGGTGTTACTTGCCTGTTTGTCGGAGAAACATACGGGGGATGGCCAGGAGCCGCATGTGCGTTCGCAGACGAATGACCCGGCTGCACGGGCTGGTAACCGGCACCCGTGAACGCCGTACCGAGCCCCTCGGGCAGCGCCCCGGCCCCCGGGTCGGCGCCACCGCCGCCCCGCACGCTCGCCAGCAGCGCGCTGGAGGCCGAGTGCGTGAAGTGGGCCCGGCCCTGCTTGATGTCCCGTACGGCGGCGACCAGTTGGTCGGCCGTGAACTCACCGTGCACGAGATAGCCTCCCGCGCCCAGCCGCAGCGCCTCGTGGACGATCTCGCTCTCCCGGCTGTACGTCATCATCAGTACGGGCGCGAGCCGCACCAGGTGCGGCAGGGCGGAGATCCCGTCGACACCCGGCATACGCACGTCCAGCAGGACGACGTCCGGCCGGTGCTGGACCGTCTGTTCATATGCCTGGCGGCCGTCGACCGCCTCCCCGACGACCTCGATGTCGTCGCGGCCGGACAGCAGGACGGTCAGTCCCGCCCGTACCACCGGGTTGTCGTCGGCGACCACCACGCGCAGCGCGGGGGCGGCGGGCATCGGGCCCGGCAGGGCGGGGAATCCTCCGGATGCCGTCGGCGGTGCGGACGTGGGGATTCCGGCGGTCTGCTCCGAGCTGAGCGGTGTGGCGTGCGACGACGAGTGCTGCGACACGTGCGACTGCTGGGTCCAGTGCTGCCCGGAACTCCTTGAGACGTCGTCCGGCATGGCTGCGGCCTCCTCTCCATGGATGGGAACGGTGGGTGGGCTGGTGGTCCCGGACCGGTACGGAGCGGTGATCCGGGTCGGGCGAGCGGGGATCACGTGAGCAGAGGTTCGGGTTGCTGCTGATGGTGCGGATGGTGTCCGGTGCGGGACAGGCCGAGGGCGTGCAGCGAGATCTCCAGCCGTACCTCGGTGCCCTGCGCCGCCCGGCCCCGGCCGATGCGGATCCGGGCGCCGATCGATGCCGCGCGCTCCACCATGCCGACGAGACCGAAGTGGCCCGCCCGCCGGAGGTCTTCGAGCGAGGTGCCCTGGGGCAGCCCCTTGCCGTCGTCGTACACGCTGATGCGCAGGACGTCGCGCACGACGCCCGCCGACACCTCGACGTACGACGGCTGCGCGTGCCGCATCGCGTTCTCCATCGCCTCGGTGGCGATGGTCAGGGCGTGCCGGGCGACGGCGTGCGGAATGGGCGGCACGGCCGTCTCGCCGAGCGGCCGGAAGGACGCCGGGAGGTCGTGGCGCCGGGTGAAGTCCTCGGTGCGCGCCCGGAGTTCGTCCACGACGTCCACGCCGCCGTCCAGGCCGGACTCCCGGCGCAGGTCGGAGAGGAGTTCGCGGGACTCGGCGGCGGCCCGGCGGGCGGAGCGCGCGACGAGTTCCGCCTGGTGCTTGACGGTGAGCGGGTCCATGCGGTCGGCGGTGCTGGCGAGACCGTCGGCGGCCATCGCGAGCCCGTGCAGCGTCTTGGCGACCGAGTCGTGCATCTCGCGGGCGAGCCGGGCCCGTTCCTCCTCGACCGCGCCGGTGACGGCGAGCCGGGCGCGCGCCTCGGTGAGCGCCTGGCTGGCGGTGCCGAAGCCCATCATGAGGTTGCGCAGGGTGGTGCCCACGGCGCCCGCGATGACGCACAGGCCGGGCAGCAGCAGGGCGCTGAAGCCGACCTCGACGTCCGTGTTGACGGCGTACGCGCCGGCCACCAGCAGGGCCTGGAGGAGGGCGAACAGGACGGCACCGCGCCAGCCGTAGACGAGCCCCGCCAGCAGGGGCGTGCAGATGGTGACGTACGCGACGGTCGAGTCCGGCGACGCGGTGACGAGGAGGAGCGCGCCGACCACGGTGTCGGCGGCGAGGAGCAGCGGATGCCTCAGCAGGATCGGCCCGAACCGCTCCCAGTCGCGGAACAGCAGGTACGACACCATGAACGTGACCACCACCGCGGAGGCGACGAGCCAGGTGCCGATCCCCGCCGCGGTGCGTTGCAGCGCGAAGGGGGAGGCGAGCGCGATCATCGCCAGGCGGAAGCCGAAGACCTGACGGCACAGCGCCTGGAGGGCGTTGATCTGGATCGGCAGCGAGGGCACGTTGCGGCGTGTGGCGGTGGTCTGCCCGAGTGGTTCGCTGCTGATGCCGCCCGTGAGTACGGCCAGTGCCGGGGTCATGAGGACTCACCTCCCGCTCGGTTGTCGCTGGACTGCGTTCGGTCGGGCATCGGCCCGGTCAGCCGAGGATGTTCGCGAAGTCGACGCCGGAGCCGTAGTAGAAGCTCAGCACGATGAGGATCATGGTGGCCGGGAGCATGACCATCGTGACGACGAGCGTGGTCTTCGGAACGGCCTTGGCCGCGTTGCGGCGGGCGTTCTGCGCGTCGGTGCGGCGCATGTCGTTCGCGATCTGGATGAGGGTGTCGACGATCGGCGCGCCGAGTTCCTCGCCCTGCTGGAGCGCGGTGACGAACATCGAGACCTGGTCGGAGTCGTTGCGCCGGCGCAGATGGTCGAAGGCCTCCCGGCGGCTGACGCCCATGTCCATCTGGCGCAGGGTGATGCGCAGTTCGTCCGCCCAGGGGCCGCTGTAGCGCTCCGCGACCCGCTCCAGGGCCTGCCGGAAGCCGAGTCCGGCGGAGACGACGACGGCGAGGACGTCCAGGAAGTCGGGCAGGGTGCGTTCGATGTCGTCCCGGCGTTTGCTGATCGCGACGCGGATGATGACGTCGGTCCAGAAGAACCCGTAGATCAGGGCGAAGATCCCGAGGGGCACCTGGCCGCGGATGATCAGGGCGAAGCAGGCGAAGCCGCCGAGGAAGCCGTAGACGGCGCGGCGCGCGGCGTAGCGGTCGACGGTCATACCGCCGGGGTTGCCCGCCATGTCGAGGCGGCGGCGAATCGCGTCGACGCGCTTGGGTCCCATCATCCGCAGGACGGACGGGGCGTAGCGCATGCCCATGCGGTCGATGCCGGAACCGACGGCGGTGGTACGGGTGGCGCCGACCTCCAGGGCGATCGCGAGGTCGCTGGGGAGTTTGGCGTCGGCCCGGTAGAGGCGGACTCCGTGGAAGGCGCCGTACACGGCGAGTCCCACGACGGCGGCGAGAATCAGTCCCATTGTCGTGTTCCCCCTCTCAGACCTGGATCCGGGACATCCGCCGGATGGCGATGTATCCGACGGCGTACAGCGCGAACGCGAGGATGGTGCCGACCTGTCCGGCGGTGGCGCCGGTCATCTTGTCGAGCGCGCCGGGTGTCATGTTGTTGATGAGCAGCAGGAAGCCGAGGCCGATCGCGGGGACCGCGAGGGCGGTGACCTGGATCTGCGAGAGCACCGTCTTGACCTCGCGCCGGGTCTCCTTGCGCTCCTCCAGGGTCTCGGTGAGGTTGCGCAGCGAGGTGACGACCTGGCCGCCGGCCCGGCTGGAGAGCACGAGGGTGGTGACGAGGACGACGAGTTCGCGGGAGGGCAGGCGCTGGGCGAGTTCGTCGAGGGCGTCGTCCAGGGACTGGCCGACGGCCAGCTGGTCGGCGACCTTGCGCAGTTCCTCGCCGGCCGGGTTGTCGAGTTCCTCGGACGCCATGACCAGGGCCGTACGCATCGCGAGACCGGCCTGGGTGGCGTTGGCGAGCACGCGCGTCAGCTCGGGGAGCTGGTTGATGAACGCCTCGGTGCGCTTGACGCGCTGCCAGTTGAGGAACGCGTTGCCGCCCCAGAGGCCCGCCAGCGCGGCCAGCACGCCGAAGAACGAGGCGAAGACGGCGCCGATGAGGAAGTAGAGCCCGAGCAGTCCGGCCGCCATGTAGACCAGGTACTCGCCCGGGGTCAGGTCGAGGCCGGTGACGGTGATCTTGCGCTCGACGCGCTTGCCGAAGCCGGTGGCGCGCAGGCGCCGGTCGAAGGCTCCGAAGCGGCGCTGCCGGCCGCTCGTCGTGATCTGCCCCGTCTGGGACATCCGGTCGACGAGCGCCTCGCGCTGGGCCTTGCCCGACGAGTAGACGTGCACGCCGATGACGCCGAGCACACACGTGAGCAGTGTGACGCCGATCGTCAGAAGCGGAAGATTATCCATGTCGTGCGGGGACCTTCTCGGTGGGCGGCGGGCAGGGACGGTGGTCGGGGGCGGCGGCGTTCCCGGGGGCCGGCGCGGCGGTCACGTGGGTCTCGGGGTACGCGGGGTTCGCGGCGGTCATCAGGCGACCGCCGTACGCAGCGCGAGGTCGTCCTCGGACTGCGCGACGCCGAAGGCGGGCGGGATGGGTTCGCCCCGCATGTAGAGGCGCTCCGCGATCCTGCGGGGCAGCGGGTAGTACTCGAAGTGGCCCTTGACCTGGCCCTCGGTGGACATGGGCTGGGCCAGGAAGCGGCAGACCGAGACGATCCGGTACTCCTCGCGGCCGTGCGAGTCGACGATGGCGATCTCGGTGAGTCGCCGGGAGCCGTCGGCGTGCCGGGTGAGCTGCACGATGACGTCGACGGCGCTGTTGATCTGGTCCTTGATCGCCTCGAAGGGGATCTCGACCTCGGACATGGAGGCCAGGGTCTGGAGTCGCATCAGCGCGTCCTCGGCGCTGTTGGCGTGGACGGTCGCGAGCGAGCCGTCGTGACCGGTGGACATGGCCTGGAGCATGTCGAGGGTCTCACCGCCGCGGACCTCACCGACGATGATGCGGTCGGGCCGCATACGCAGGGAGTTGCGGACCAGGTCGCGAATGGTGACCTGGCCCTTGCCCTCGACGTTGGCGGGGCGGGTCTCCAGGGTGATCACGTGCGGCTGCTGGAGCTGGAGTTCGGCGGAGTCCTCGATGGTGACGATGCGCTCGCCGGACGGGACGAGGCCGGAGAGCGCGTTGAGGAGGGTCGTCTTGCCGGTACCGGTGGCGCCGGAGACGATCACGTTGAACTTGGCGCGGACGAGTCCGGACAGCAGCACCATCATCTGCTCGTCGAGCGAGCCGAGTCCGATCAGCTCCTGGAGGGTGAACGCGCGCGGGAAGCGCCGGATCGTGAGGATGGGACCGCTGAGGGACAGCGGCGGGATGATGACGTTGACACGCTCACCGGACGGCAGTCGCGCGTCGACCATCGGATTGGCCTCGTCCACCCGGCGGTTGACCGTGGAGACGATGCGCTCGATGGTCTGCATCAGCTGTTCGTTGGAGGCGAACCGCATCGGCAGCAGCTCCAGCCGGCCGCTGCGCTCCACGAAGACCTGCTCGGGTCCGTTGACCATGATCTCGCTGATGGAGGCGTCTTCGAGCAGGGGTTCCAGGATGCCGAGGCCGAGAGCCTCGTCCACGACGCGGCGGATCAGCTGGGAACGCTCGCCGGTGGAGAGCACGGGGCCCTCGCGGCTGATGATGTGGCCGAGGACCCGCTCCAGCCTGGCCCGGCGCTCGGCCGCGGCCAGCGCGGACATCTCCGCGAGGTCGATCTCCTCGAGGAGCTTGGCCCGGTAGACACCGACGAGGAGGCTTTCCTCGCTGCGTCCGGTGGGCTCGGGGCTGCTGATGCGCGCCCTCAGGCTCATGTCCTCAACTCCCAGGTGGTGCTGGTGCGATGCTGTGGGTGGTGCGGGCCGGCTCCGGCGGGCCGGCTCCGGCGGGCCGGCGGCGGGGCGGGCGGAGCGTCAGTCCATCGGCATGGTGGTGCTCCTGGTCGCCTCGCCCAGGTCGAAGATCGGCAGTATCGAGGGGATCTCCACCTCGGCCGTGACCTCGTAGTCCTCGGCACCGGGCTGGGAGGTGAACGTCGTGCCCTGGGCGAGCCAGTCGCTCATCGAGGACTCGCCCACCTGCTGCCAGCCCGCGTCGTACTGGGAGGCGGCGCGGGCGGCGGCCCGGGAGGCCGTACCCGCCTGCTGGACCGCGTAGGCGGCGATGCCGAGCTGGATGACGGCGAGGCCGGCGATGAGCAGGATGAAGACGGTGCCGGCGAGTTCGATCGCCGCCTGGCCGCCGTCGGACCGGTACGCGCGGCGCGGGTGCCCGTCCCGTACGGGGGCGTCCTTCCGTACCGGGGTGTCCTGCCGTACGGGGGCGTCGTGCGGCAGGGCGGTGTCCTGCCACCCGGCGGTGTCGTGCTGTACGGCGGCCTCGTGCCGTACGGCGTCCCGCGCCCGTACCGCGTCCTCGCCCCGGAGCTTTCGGTTCACCATGGGTCAGCTCTCCCTCGGCGCGGCGGCCTTGCCGGTGACATTGACGTCGATGTCGAAGCCCGGGAAGAGGATCGGTACGTCGAGCTCGACCTCCGCCCGGACGAGGTCGTTCTCCTCCTCGGCCCAGCAGTCGATGCCGGCGATGTCCCACGAGTCCGGCAGGTCTTCCTCCGCCGCGTCCGTGCACTCGTCGATCCGGCTGTTCTCCGCCACCGTCGCGGCGCGGACCGCCTCGTCGGCGGCGTTGCCCGCGAGGGAGAAGGTGTAGCCGACGAGCGCGCCCTGCCAGAGCAGGATCAGGACGGCCAGGATGAGCGGCACCATTCCGGTGAACTCGACGGCGGCCTGGCCCCGGTCGTCCCGCGTCCGGCCCCGGCGCGGCGTGTCACCGCGGGGCGCGGTCACCGCTGCGCCCTCGTCCGGCGTCTCTGCTGTTGGATTGCTCATGGTTCAACGTGCCCCCTCAGCTCGTCGGCCTGTCGGCCACGCGGGTCTGCCCGCTGCCTGGTCCACTACTTCGTCCGCCCGCGCCGGACCCCGACGGAGCCCCGGTCCCCCTTGAGCTTCCCCTGTTTCCGGTCGCCTTCGGGGGCCTTCACCAGGCCCAGTTCCCCGGCGAGCGCCCAGAGCGCCTGCTTCACGGTCGACTTGGACTCCAGGTCCTGCATGCGGCCGGCGTCGACCACCGCGTGCAGCTCCTTGAAGTTCGCCGGGATCACGACCCGCGACACCTTGGTGCTGGTGATCTTCTCGATGAGCGGCGGCTGGATCTCGGTGTTCCGCATGTAGCGGTTGACCACGATCGTGGTCTCCTCCGCCTTGCGGATCTGGAGCCGGTCCCAGAGGCGCACCATGCGCTTGGCCGCCCGCACCGCCACCACGTCGGGGGTGGTCAGCAGCAGGGTGGTGTCCGCCATCTCGATCGCCGCCGCGTTCGCGCTCGTCGTCTGCGTGCCGCAGTCGACGATGACGACCTCGTAGCGGTTGCGCAGCGCGCTGACGATCTGGCGTACGGACCGGTCGTTGATCTCCTCGCCCCGCTCGCCCTCGCCCGGCGCGAGCAGCAGCCCGATCCCGGTCGGGTGGGTGAAGACCGCGTCCTGGAGCACGCGGGGCGAGATGTCCTGGATGGTGGCGAGGTCCACGATGGAGCGGCGGAACTGCACGTCCAGGTACGAGGCGACGTCGCCGGCCTGGAGATCCAGATCGGCGAGCGCCACCGTCATGCCCGACGTCCGCGCGGCGAGGGCGAGTTGGACGGCGGCGACCGTCGTACCGACCCCGCCCTTCGCCCCGCTCACGGTCACGACGGTGCCGCCGGGACCGGTGAACACGTCGCCGCCGTGCCCGAGATGGCGCCGTACGCCCACGGACCAGGCCGCGGCGGCCTGGACGCGCTGGGCGAGTTCCTCGTACGAGAGGGGGAGCCCGACCAGTCCCCGGGCGCCGGAGTCCATCGCGGCCGAGAAGAGGCCGGGGCTGGCGTCGGCGGTGACCAGGATGACCCCGACCGCCGGGAAGCGGAGGGCCACCTCCCGGATCAGCTCAAGGGCCGGCACGGGGCCGATCCGCTCGTGCACCAGGACGACTTCGGGCAGTTCGTCGATCGACTCGGCGGCCAGCCGGGCCAGGGTGTCGATCAGCGAGGTCGAGTCGCCGACCGGCCCGGCCGGCTCCGCGTCGGGCAACTGGCTGAGCAGTGTGGTGATCGATCTGGCGGCGTCGGCATCACCGACCACCGGGAGGAGTCTGGTCGTCATGCGTCCCTCACTTGTCCCCTTCGAGCGTGTAGGTGCTCTCTCCGGGGCGCAGCGTCGTGGGGCTGTCGTCGGGAAGCAGAGCGAGGCGTACGTGCTGGGCGAAGGACTCGGCGTAGGCGACGCGCTGGGCGTCCTTGGTCTTGAGGGCGAAGGTGATGGGAACGGCCTTGATCGGTCCGCCGCTGCGGCCGCGGTCGTCCTCCTTGGGCTCCAGCGGGGTCAGCGAACCGACGTCGATCACCTTGGCGTTGGGGACGATGATCCGCGACTGGGCCTTGGTCTCGTCGTTCTCGGCGGCGAAGGTCGCGAAGATGTTGACCAGGTCACCCGCGTTGATCTTGCCCGCGACACCGGTGGCGGCGTCGATCATGATGGCGATCTCCTGCTCGTCGTTGGCGAGCGCGGGCCGCTTGACCATCATGTCGTCCTGGAGGAGCGACCCCTTCTTGAGCTGGGTGACCGCGATCTTGCCGTTGACGAGCGACAGGTCGGTCACCGCGTTGTCCGACAGCCAGCGTTTGGGCATCTCTATCTTCTCGAACTGCCCCTCCTCCAGCGCCGTGTACGGCGCGACGTCCGCCTTCAGCCGGTACGCGGGCACCTCGGGGCCGACCTTCGAATTCACGTCGCTGATCACCGAGAGCACGCCGGCGAAGGCGCCGAAGGCGCAGAGGACGGAGAGAAGAAGGAGAATGATGCCGCGGCGTTGCCGTGAATTCATGAGCGGGACAACCTCGTTCGAAGACTGGGGCGGGACTGACGGGGCGGGACGGGCACGGGGCGGGCGGGTCGCCGCACGTCACCGGCCGTCTCCTCCGGTCCGTACGCACCGCCTGGTGGGCGGGTTACGACCCGTGGCGCGTTGGTGGTCCTTGACTGAGGACACCCGGAGCGGGTGTGTGGTTCTCCGCCGACGCGAGTGGCGCGGAACAGAAACCGCAGCGGTCACCGATGAGTTCGAGACCGCACCAGGAACACACCTCTCGCCGTACGGACGAAACGAGCTGGTAAAGAACGGAGATATCCGGCAGGAACGCGGCGAACTCGACCATCTTGGACGTACCCCACCAGCGCGGGGAATCACCCAGGAGTGGCATCTCGTGCACTCCCTGGACCTTCCAGGCGGGCGCGAGGGTCGCCGTCACCCAGTCCGACTGCAATTGTCCTTTTCCGACCAGCAGTTGAGTGCCGAATTCGGGCCCGGTGAGTTCACCGTTCCCGATCTTGATCAACTGGGGGTCGGGGTTGGCCAGGACACCGAACTGTGACCCGGGCACCCAGGACTTGGCGTGCGACTTGAGGCTGACGGGGACCCGGTCGAGCTTCGCGACCGAGTTGAGGAGCGCTCCCGCGTGGATGTAGTGGGAGAGCAGCCGGGCGGCCGACGCGACGACGCCCGCGCTGAAGTCGCAGATCGACAGCTGTCGCAACTGCCGCACGAGGACGGCGAGTCCGAGCGGCGGGAGGTCCAGCTTGAGGAACGCGATCCGGTCGCTCTCCAGGACGGAGCGGACGGTGTGCAGTCGCTGTTCGTGCGCCACCGGGAGGGAGGCGGGGTAGACGGCGACGACATAACCGTGCTGCTCCACCAGGACCTGCATGTCCGCCAGCGCGGCCTCCAGCGGCTGGACATCGGGTGCCTGGAGCAGAGCCGCGGGGGGCGTCTGCTGGTCGGTGGGTGGCAGCACCAGGTCGTGACTGGTGACAGCTATGGCGGTAGACACCTGCGATCCCCGTTCAGCTCGGCCGTCGGAGTTCCGGCGGCCGCAGATCTTTTCTGCTGGGTACTGCTGCTCGGTGTTCGGTAGTTCTGTTCGCAGCCGTTCGACTTCGGGCGAGTTCGACTTCGGGCGACTCGCTCATCGTCGACTGCTGCGGAGCACTTTATCCACGACTTAGGGCGCAGAGAACACCTCTCCGATGAGAGTGGTTCGCCGGGCACTTCGTAGGCACCACCAAATCGGGCGAAGCAGTCAGGCGTTAACCCATGTTTCATTTGAAGTTGAAACTAGCCGACCCGGGTGGACGGTGCCAGTTACCCAGGTGGCTTTGGGTCCGGGTTGGGTCCACGGACCCACGCCAGGGACGTCCGCCCCTCCGTACCCTCCGAGTTCGATTACGTACACGGTCGCCCGCACGCGAACCGCGTACCCGCACCACCGAGTCGCACGGCACCGAGGGGGACGGTCGGATGAGACGGACAGCGATACGAGGGGGCCCACGGGACGACCGCGGCACCTCCGCCACCGAGTACGCGGGCATGGTGGTGGTCGTCGCGGCCGTCGTGGGGGCCCTGGTGGGCACCGGCGTGGACACCACCATCGCCGAACAGCTCAAGTGCCTGGTCAGGTTCGGCCCGTGCGACACCGGCGGGGGCGGCGAGAACCAGGCCGCGCCCAAGACCGACGCCGACTACGAGCCGCCGCTCTGCCAGATCTCCTCGATCAGCGACAAGGCGGGCGCCAAGGGCAAGTTGCTGTTCATCGAGTGGGGCGAGGAGTACGGCTTCCAGCAGCAGACGTTCCAGTCGAAGACCGACGTGAACGGCGACGGCACGGTCGACGACCGGGACCAGCAGGTGATGATGACCTTCACCGACGCCGCGTCCGTCGCCGCCAAGAAGGACTGGAAACCGGGCGCCAAGGTCGGCAAGTTCGGCTCGGACAAGGTGGAACTCGGTGCGGGGATCAAGGTGACGAACGGCGACACCTGGGTCTTCGACAGCGAGGAGGAGGCCGCGAAGTTCCGGGACGACATCGAGGAACTGAAGACGTACGAGCTGGCCAACCGGCACTCCAACTCGCGCGGCGGCGGGCTCGGCAACAGCATCCTCTACCTCTTCGACAGCGGCCCGATGTACGAGGAGGAGCAGCTGCGCAAGCGCATCGAGGAGCGGCTGGGCAACCGTCACATCAGCTACGGCAAGGTCGGCCTGGAGGCCAGCGCCGCCGGTGGTCTGAAGCTGTCGCCCGGCGACGAGAAGAAGCTCAGCGCGACGCTCGGCGGCAGTTTCAAGTTCTCGCCCGAGGTGACCTGGACCGACAACACCTACCGGAACATCAAGTCGTACACGTACAGCGCCGCCATCGAGTACACGGGCAAGGTCGGCTACGAGGCGGGGCCGCTGAGCGGCGAGTCGAGCGGCACCACGACGCAGACCGGCACCATCACCGTCAGCCACGACAAGACGACCGGTGAGCTGCTGCGCATCGACATGACCCGCACGGTCGAGAAGGGCGCCACCAAGGACGGGGTCACCGTCGGCGGCGACAACGGCAAGGACGGCGACGACAAGCGCGGCGGCAGCGGCAGTGTGAAGGGCACGGAGAACCGGACGGGCATCGAGGTCGTGACCAACTCGGTCGTCCTCAAGCCGGGCCCCGAGGGTGCCGAGCAGCGCGCGATCGCCCAGAAGTGGCTGGACGGCAGCGGCGACAACGCGGCACCGTTCTCCTACATGTTCGACGACCACGCGCCGACGAAGCGTCCCGGCGCGGACGACCCGTTCGGACAGCTCCTCTTCGACGAGGGCCTGTCGAGCCGCAACACGTACACCGGGCAGACGGAGGCCGCGGAGTACGGGTTCGAGCTGAACCTGGGTCTGAGCTTCGGCTTCTCGGTCTCCACCGAGAAGAAGGAGGAGAACCTCGACGACGCGCAGTTCCTGGGTGCGCCGCAGGGGGGCAACCGCAGCTATGTCCCGTACAGCTACTGTGCGAACTGATCCCGGGGACAGGAGCACATACGTCATGAGCAGGAAGAACGGCAAGAATTCCGAGGCGGGGACGACGACGGCCGGGCCGGCCGGCCGGTCGCCCTCCGGCACCCTGACCGCCACCGTCTCCGGTGTGCTCGCGACGCTGCTGCTGGCCGCGGGCTGCGGCACGGAGTCGGAGAGCGCGGCGGTCCCGGAGAGCTGGGGGAAGCTCCGGACCCCGGCGGTCACGGTGGCCCATCCGCCCGCGTTCGAGGCGCAGAGCGCGGCCGAGCGGAGCAAGTACAACGCGGCGGCGGCGACGCTCTCCGACGAGAGCGGGGCCGTCGGCATGATCACCGTGCAGCTCGACTTCACCGACGCCGACTCGGTGGAGGAGGCGGCGATCGGCGCGGAGGCGGGGGTCGCGCTCGGCTCGACGCTCGGCAAGCAGGAGGAGATCACGGTCTCCGGGCCGGACGGCGACCTGGAGGCCCGGCAGGTCACCTTCGCGTTCACCCAGCGGGACTCGGCCGCCGGCTCGGGAACGGGAACCCCGGGCGGGACGCTGGACCCGAAGGCCGGCACCCGGGTCGACGGGGTGATCGTCGCGGGACTCGACACGGACGACCGGACCTACGCCGTACGGATCGACGCGGTCAAGGGAAAACTCAGCAAGGGCGATCTGAACAAAATCATCGACTCGATCACGGTCGAATAGGCGGTTGACGATGGATGTTCCGGGCGGTGATTTCCTTTTCCTCGGCGGCATGATTCTTCTTTTCGGCTGGTTGACCGCACACTACGCGCGTCGTCTTTCGGGCGTGAATCGGGCGCTGCGGGCGGGAAATCGGGCAGAGGGCACGTGTGTACGGATAGAACGTGAGCCGTACAACCGGTCGGACGCGCGACGGCAGTTCTTCGCGTTCCGCACACCGGACGGCGAGCAGATCGAGTTCGAGGACCTGGCGGGCCGGTCCGTACGGGTCGGCGACCCGGTGACGGTGACGTACGACCCGGCCGCCCCGGCCCGTACGGCGACGGTCGCGGGCCGGGGCAACTGGTCGCCGGTGCTCCGGTACGGGGTGCTGGTGGCGGGCTGCGGGCTGGCGGCGGCCGGCTTCGCGGCGGTTCTGATTCTCACGGTGGTCTGAGGGCGCGGGATTCAGGTTCCCGCCCCTCGACCGACAGGCACAGGCACGAGCACTGATGGAGGCGGTCGGCGATGACGAGGTACGGCTACCCGGGGGCGTCCGTCCAGCGGGAGGAGGGACGCGGAGCGGCGGTGTTCGCGCTCGCGCGTGCCTGGGCGGCCGGCATCGTCGTCCTGCTCCTGACGGAGTACATGGGGACGACGCTGGTCAACGACCATCTGGCCACCTCGGAGAACCTGGAGACCTTCAACGGCAGACTGATGCTGATCCACATCCCCAACGCGGTCTGCATCGCCCTGGCCACCTGGGCGTCGGGCCGCTTCCACCGCGACCCGTTCCGCGACTCGACGTTCCAGCACGCCCTGGCGGTCTTCACGGTCGCCACGGCGGCCCAGGGTCTGAACATGGCGCTCCAGTGGCACGCCCTGGAGACCGAGGGCGTCCTGATGTCCAACGCGGTCCTGGTGGTGGGCGTGGTGGCGGGCTCGTCGGCGGACCGCCTCCAGGACGACTGAACGTCGGCGGTCCCGCTCCGGGCCTCCGGCCCTACCGTCCCCGTGAGCTGTCCCACGCGTCGAGCACGCCCGGCGGAACCCGGCCCCGGGCGGGCACCACGTAGCCGTTCTCACGGGCCCACGCGCGGACGGCCGCCATGTCGACGGGGGCGGCGGCACGGGGGTCGTACGCCCGCACCCGCCCCGTCGGGGAATGTGACGCCGGAGGTATTGACAACTTGAATGGTCTGGACCATTTTAACGGCCAGGTCCTGTCCGGCGGTGGCCACCGTTCCTGACCCGCACGTCTTCTCCCCGACACCCCCAGCGGAGGCAACAAGTGGAACGCGTACCCGACGGCAGACGCAGACCCGGACCCGTGGCACGCAAACCCCTCGGGGGGCGGGCGCGGAGTTGGCTGGGTGGGGTGGTGGCCGTCGTGGCCGCCGGGGCCCTCAGTGTGGGCGGGCTGGGCGGTGTCGCCCAGGCCGCCGACATCAACGTCGCCAAGAACGCCGGCTTCGAGTCCGGGCTCGCCAACTGGTCCTGTACCGGCGGGAGCGGGGCCGTGGTCGGCTCCCCCGTACGGACCGGGGCCGGCGCGCTGCGGGGGACGCCCGCCGGGCAGGACAACGCCCGCTGCTCGCAGTCCGTGGCCGTCCAGCCCAACTCGACCTACACGCTGAGCGCGTGGGTGCAGGGCGGTTACGCGTACCTCGGCGCCTCCGGCACCGGGACGACCGACGTGTCGACCTGGACGCCCGGCGAGAGCGGCTGGAAGCAGCTCACCACGACGTTCCGGACCGGTGCCTCGACCCGCGCCGTGAGCGTCTACACGCACGGCTGGTACGGGCAGAGCGCGTACCTCGTCGACGACGTCTCCGTCTTCGGACCGGACGGCGGCGGGGGCAGCGACCCGGACCCCGACCCGCAGGCCCCGGGCACGCCCGCAGGGCTCGGTGTCGGCGCGGTGACCGCGTCGTCGGTGGCGCTGAGCTGGAACGCGGTGAACGGCGCCACCGGGTACAACGTCTACCGGGACGGCACCAAGGTCCAGACGGCGGGCGGGACTTCGGCGACCGTGACCGGGCTGGCGGCCAACACCTCGTACCAGTTCCAGGTGTCGGCGACCAACTCCGTCGGTGAGTCCGCCAAGTCGGGTGCCGTCACCGGCCGGACCTCGACGGGCGGCGGCAACCCGGGCACGCCCGGTGTGCCGAAGCACGCGCTGACCGGGTACTGGCAGAACTTCAACAACGGCGCGACCGTCCAGAAGCTCCGTGACGTGCAGGCGCAGTACGACATCATCGCCGTGTCGTTCGCCGACTCGACCACCACGGCCGGACAGATCGTCTTCAACCTGGACCCGGCCGTCGGCTACTCGGGAATCGCCGAGTTCAAGTCCGACGTCGCCGCCAAGAAGGCCGCCGGCAAGTCCGTGATCATCTCGGTGGGCGGCGAGAAGGGCAACGTCACGATCAACAGTGACGCCTCCGCCACGGCGTTCGCCAACAGCGCCTACGCCCTGATGCAGGAGTACGGCTTCAGCGGCGTCGACATCGACCTCGAACACGGCATCAACTCGACCTACTTGACCAAGGCGCTGCGCCAGCTGTCCGCGAAGGCCGGCCCGTCGATGGTCCTCACCATGGCGCCGCAGACCATCGACATGCAGTCGACCGGCGGTGAGTACTTCAAGGCGGCCCTCGCGGTGAAGGACATCCTCACGGTCGTCAACATGCAGTACTACAACAGCGGTTCGATGCTCGGCTGCGACGGCAAGGTCTACTCGCAGGGCTCCGTCGACTTCCTCACCGCCCTCGCCTGCATCCAGCTCGAAGGCGGCCTCGACCCCTCCCAGGTGGGCATCGGTGTCCCGGCCTCCACGCGGGGCGCGGGCAGCGGTTACGTCTCCCCGACCATCGTCAACAACGCCCTCGACTGCCTGGCGCGCGGCACCAACTGCGGCTCGTTCAAGCCGTCGAGGACCTACCCGGGCCTGCGCGGCGCGATGACCTGGTCCACCAACTGGGACGCGACGGCCGGCAACGCCTGGTCGAACGCGGTCGGCCCGCACGTCCACGCCCTGCCGTAACGGCGGGACACACCCACCCCCACGCACCGAACCAGCAGCGCCACCGCTCCCCCGGTGGCGCTGCTGCGTTTTCCGGGTCCATCGCGTCCCGGCCCTTGACAAGGCCAATGGTCTGGACCAGTTTGTACGTCCAACGGTGGCCACCGTTCACGTACCACCCCCACAGCTCCGCCCGTACCTCTCCCCCCACGGAGGCCATGCAGTGCCCAGGAACACGCGCTCCCGCACGCTTCGACTCATCGCCACGGCGGGCGTCCTCGCCCTCGCCGGGCTGGCCGTCCCCGCGGCCAACGCCGCCGGCGGACCCACCGGCCGGCCCGCCGCGAACACTCCCGCCGCCCTCACCGCACCCGTCGCCCCCGCCGCCGTTCCCGCGCACGCCGTGACCGGGTACTGGCAGAACTTCGACAACGGGGCGGCCGTCCAGACGCTCGCCGAGGTCCAGGACGCGTACGACATCATCGCCGTCGCCTTCGCGGACGCCACCGCGACTCCGGGACAGGTCGACTTCACCCTCGACTCGGCCGGTCTCGGCGGCTACACCGACGAGCAGTTCCGGGCCGACGTCGCCGCCAAGCAGGCCGCGGGCAAGTCGGTCGTCATCTCCATCGGCGGCGAGAAGGGCACGGTCGCGGTCAACGACGCGGCGTCGGCAGAGGCGTTCGCCTCGTCCGTGTCCGCGCTGATGGACGAGTACGGCTTCGACGGTGTCGACATCGACCTGGAGAACGGTCTCAACTCCACCTACATGACGCAGGCGTTGAAGGCGATCGCCGCCTCGGCGGACGGCGACTTCGTCCTGACGATGGCCCCGCAGACCATCGACATGCAGTCGACGTCCAACGAGTACTTCAAGACGGCGCTCGCGGTGAAGGACATCCTGACCGTCGTCAACATGCAGTACTACAACAGCGGTTCGATGCTCGGCTGCGACGGACAGGTCTACTCGCAGGGCACGGTGGACTTCCTCACCGCCCTCGCCTGCGTGCAGCTCGAAGGCGGTCTCGACCCGTCCCAGGTCGGGCTGGGTCTGCCGGCCACACCGAGCGCGGCCGGCGGCGGCTACGTCGAGCCGGGCGTCGTCAACGACGCGCTGGACTGTCTGACGCGGGGCACCAACTGCGGTTCGTTCACGCCGCCGAAGACCTACCCGGGGCTGCGCGGCGCGATGACCTGGTCCACCAACTGGGACGCCACCGGCGGCAGCGCCTGGTCGAACGCGGTCGGCCCGCACGTGGACGCCCTGCCGTAGCCGTACTCCTGACGCCGTACCGGGCAGCGCCGTACCGCGCACCACCGCCACCGGTACCGCCGCACCGCGATCCGCGCACAGACCGGTGGCGCCGTCGACGTCCGACGGCGCCACCGCGCGTTCCGCCCCGGCAGGTCACCTCACCAGGGCAGATCCCGCACCTGCTGCACGCACAGGACGACGAACAGCAGCCCGCCCGCCGCCAGCATCACGTTGCTCACGACGCCGTTGCGCCATTCAGCGGGCGTACGCGAGGAGTTGAGCAGCCACAGCAGCGTCAGCGCCAGGAACGGCATGAAGAACGCGCCCAGCACGCCGTAGACCACGACCAGGCCGAACGGCTGGTCCAGGAAGAGCAGCCCTATCGGCGGGAACGTCAGCCAGAGCAGATACGCCCGGAACGGCACCGACCGCTCGCGCGCGCCCGAGGCGACCTCCTCGACCGTGCCCTCGCCGACGGCGGCACCGGTCGCGCGCTCGCGCCGGAAACGCTCCACGAAGTCCGCGAACATCAGGCTGACACCGTGCCAGACGCCGACCAGCGCGCCGAACGAGGTGGCGAAGAAGCCGATCAGGAAGAGCTTGGCCGTCACCACGCCGAAGCGGTCCTCCAGGATCACCCCGAGGTCGATCAGGCCCCGGTCGCCGGAGGTGAGGGCGATCTGCGAGGAGTGGAGCAGTTCGGCGCCGATGATCAGCATGGCGACGACGAAGACCCCGGTGGTGACGTAGGCGACGCGGTTGTCGATCCGCATCACCCGCATCCAGTTGGTGTTCGTCCAGCCCTTGGCGTTGACCCAGTAGCCGTACGCGGCCATGGTGATCGTGCCGCCGACGCCGCCGATCAGCCCGAGGGTGTAGAGCAGCGAGCCGTCCGGCAGGACGGGTGCGAGGCCCGCGAACGCCGATCCGAGGTCGGGCGCCACGCGTATCGCGACGTACACGACGATCAGGAACTTCATGCCGATGACGACGGTCATGAACTTCTCGAAGACCAGATAGCGGTTGAACCAGACGAACAGCAGCCCCAGCAGGCCGAAGACGACGGCCCAGGTCTTGAGGCCGGGGCCGTCCGGGAAGAGCGCGACGATCGGCAGCGCGCTCGACGACATGGCGGTCGCGCCGTAGACGAAGCCCCAGATCACGACGTAGACGGCGAAGTAGACGGTGGTCCACTGCCCGAGACTGCGCCAGCCCTCGAACAGCGTGCGGCCGGTGGCGAGATGCCAGCGCCCGGCCGCCTCGGCGAGCGAGATCTTCACGACGCAGCCGATGACGGCCGCCCAGAGCAGCGTGTAGCCGAATTTGCTGCCCGCGATGAGGGTGGCGACCAGGTCACCGGCCCCGACGCCGGTCGCGGCGACGACGATGCCGGGGCCGATGTACCGCCAACTGGACTTGCGCGGGCGGGATTTGGCGGTGTCCGTACCGCTGTCGGTGATATCTGCCATGCGTCGGCCTCCACGCTCGTCCCCGTCAGTGACTTGGGTCACCAAAGCGGGGCGGCGAAGATCGCGCAAGAGGGCGGGCCGAGATCGGTCAGGGGTTCAGAAGGCGGCCGGACCGTTCTGGCGGGAGAAGAGAAAAATGTGGAGCACGTGGCCGAGTTCACGGAACCACCGGTCCAGCGTCGCCCGGTTGCGCGCCTTCACGCCGCACTCGTAGAAGCGGCCGTCGGGCAGGACGACGGCCACCAGAAGACGGTGGCCGACCGCGCCCGGCCTGGAGTGGACGCTCCGCACGACGGACCACGGGAACTCGGCCGTCCGGCCCTCGATGTCGAAGGTCACACCGTTCTCGTCGACGACGATGCCGCTACGGCTGTCGGCGGCCAGGAACTCGGGCCGCGGATCCGGATGCGTGGGCCCGTATGTGGGCGCGTACGGGCTCGGGTGCGGTGGCGCGTACGGGGGCACCGGGCCGGGCGGGTACGCGGGCGGCGGAGGCCCGAAGGCCCCCTGCGCTCCCGGCTGTCGCTGCTGCGGCTGCGGCTGCGGCTGCGCGTACGGATTCCCCGGCACCGGGCCGCCGTACTGATCGCTCATCTCCACCCTCCGTGAGCTGTGCGGATGAGCCGTACCGTACCGAGTCCCGCGCCCGTGCCGTACCGGCCGCGCCCGGCCCGGGGGTCACCGGGCCCGGCGCGGCCGGGCGTTCAGCCGAGGACCGCCAGCGCGTCGATCTCGACGAGCAGCCCTGCGGGCAGGCCGACGTAGACCGTCGTGCGGGCGGCGGGCGCCTCCTTCAGGTTCCGCTCCTCGAAGTACGCGTTGTAGATCTCGTTCATCTCGGCGAAGTGCGCGACGTCCGTCAGGTAGACGCGGATCATCATCACGTCGTCCCAGCTCGCGCCGCCCGCCTCCAGGACGGACGCGACGTTGGCGAGGGTCTGGAGCGTCTGCTCGCGCAGCGTCGGGCCCGCCACGGCCGGGGCCTCGCCCGGGGCGGCGGGCAGGAAGCCCACCTGCCCCGCCACCTGGAGGATGTTGCCCTTGCGGACGCCGTGCGAGAACTTCGCCGGCGGTGTGGCATGGGTGGCGGGGACGACGGCGGTCTTCGGGGTCTGGTCGCTCATGGGTTCACTTTCTGAGGAGCGGGAAGTGCGGATCCCGGGTGCGGCGGGCCGCCCGAGTACTCGCGGCTGATCGCGTCGGCGGTCCGGCACAACAGCGGGAGCAGGGTGAGGAGTTCGTCGGCGGAGACGACGACGTTCGGTGCCGAGACCGACATGGCCGCCACCGCGCGCCCGTCGGCGCCGCGGACCGGCGCGCCGACGCAGTTGATGGACTCCTCGTGACCACCGAGATCGGTGGCCCACCCCTGTTCGCGTACGGTCGCCAGCTCCTTGAGGAAGGCGGCGGCGTTCGGGACCGAACGGGGGGTGTACAGGGGGAAGTCGAGGCGATCCGCGAGTGCGCGGCGCTCGGCTTCGGGCAGGTCGGCGACGAGCACCTTGGCGACGGCGGCGACCGTGAGGGCGACCGGCTTGCCGATCCGGGAGTACATCCGCACCGGGTAGCGGCTCTCGACCTTGTCGATGTAGAGGACCTCGTGGTCCTCCATCACGGCGAGGTGGACGGTGTGGCCGCACTGTTCGCCGAGCGCCACCAGGTGCGGGTGGGCGATCTCGCGTACGTCCAGATTCTCCGCGGCCTCCTGCGCGAGGGCGAAGAGGCGGGCGCCGAGGCGGTAGCGCTGGTCCCGCTGGCGGTGGACGAGGCCGTGTTCGTGGAGGGTGCGGAGCAGCCGCAGAGCGGTGGACTTGTGGACGCCGAGGGAGGCCGCGACCTGTCCGAGGTCGGCGGGGCCCCGGGCGAGGAGCGGCAGGATGCTGAGCGCGCGGTCGACGGTCTGGCTCACGGTGCGGTCCTCATGGTGCGGTCACCGCTTCGGGACTGCCGCCGGTGTCCCGGGCGCCGGACGCCCAGCCGGGGCCGAGCCGCAGCGCGCGCCACGCCCGGTCGTCCAGCGCGGCGAGGGCGTCGGCGTGGGCGCGGGCGGGCGGGACGCAGACGTCGCCCGCGTCGGTGAGCACGGCGGCGGCCGTCAGATGGCCGTGCCGCAGCCGGTCGGCGGCCGGCAGGTCCCGCAGGGTCGCGGAGAGGAAGCCGGCGGCGAAGGCGTCGCCCGCGCCGACGGGCGCGACGACGTCGACGCACAGTGCCGGTACGGAGGTGACCGTGTCGGCGCCGGTGTCCGGGCCGGTCCCCGGGTCCCGTACGAAGGCGGTCGCGCCGCCCGCGCCCGCCTTCACCACCAGGACGGCCGGTTCGGGCAGTGCCTCGCGGACCGCCTCGGGGGTGTGCAGGTCCCACAGTCCGGCGGCCTCGTCGTCGCCGACGAAGACGAGGTCGGCGCCGCGCGCGAGATCGCGCAGCACCCCCGGGGCGGCGCCGGGTCCGGGGCCGTAACGCCACAGTGCGGGGCGGTGGTTGACGTCGAAGGAGAGCAGCGGGCGGCCGGGGCGGCGGGCGGTGAGGTCGCGCATCAGGGCGAGGCAGTCCGGGGAGAGGGCGGCCGTGATGCCGGACAGGTGCAGGAGCCGGCCGGACCACGGGTCGGCGGGGTCCATGGTTTCCGGGGACATCGCGGAGGCGGCCGATCCGGCGCGGTAGTAGGCGACTTCGTGGGCGGTGGTGGCGCGGTCCGTGGCCGTACGGAAGTAGACGCCGGTCGGGCGGCCGTCCGGGTCGCGGCGTACGGCGGAGGTGTCGACGCCGTACGCGCCGACGGCCGCCACGAGGTGGTCGCCGAAGCCGTCGGAGCCGACGCGGCTGATCCAGCGGACGGTGTGCCCGGCGGCGGCGAGCGCGCAGGCGACGTTCGACTCGGCGCCGCCGATGGCGCGGGTGAAGGCGGGGACGTCGGCGAGGCGGCCGGGGCGGGAGGGGAGGAAGGTGACCATGGACTCGCCGAGACAGACGGCGTCGACGGGAGCGGACGGGGCAGAAGTGACACGTGTCCCGTGCGATACATGCGATCCGTGCGTCTGGTGCGTCCCGTGCGACAGCGGCGTGCCGGGCACGCGGGACGGCTGGTCCGGCTCCACCGGTGCGGGCACTCGGGACTCCTCGCTCGTCGGTCGTCGCTGGTGGGGAAGGGGTCGCCGGTCCCGAGTCCGCCGACCGGGGACGGCGGGCCCGCTCATTGACCCGGCGACGGCTCGGATGTTAGACAACGCGAAGCGCTATACGCAATGGGTGTTGCACAGGGTGCAACACGATGGCTGAAGGAGGCCCTGTGACGGTCGGCGGACGGCTCAGCGTGGAGCACCTGAAGGACGAGCGTCTGGACCACCGTTTCAAGGGGCTGCCCCCCGACGCCGACGGCCGCACCGTCGCCGAGCTGGCCGCCGAGCGCCGCAACCTGTTCACCGGCGGCTTCACCACCCCGGTGCTCACCCTGTCCGCCGAGTCCCTGACCCACAACCTCGCGCTCCTGGAGACGTACTCCGAGCGCCACCGCCTCGCCTTCGCCCCGCACGGCAAGACGTCCATGTCCCCGCAGCTGTTCGCGCGCCAACTCGACCACGGCGCCTGGGGGATCACCGCCGCGCTCCCCCACCAGGTGCGGGTCTACCGGGCGTTCGGCATCCAGCGGATCTTCCTCGCCAACGAACTGGTCGACGCGGTCGCGCTGCGCTGGCTCGCCGCCGAGCTGGACGCCGACCCGGGCTTCCGCTTCATCTGTTACGTCGACTCCGTGCGCGGCGTCGAGTTGATGGACGAGGCGCTGCGCGAGGCGGGCGGCTCACGCCCCGTGGACGTCGTGGTGGAGCTGGGCGCGGGCGAGGGCGCGCGTACCGGTGTGCGCAAGGAGGCGGACTGCGTGCCGGTCGCCGACGCCGTCGCCGCCACGGGCACCCTGCGGCTGGTGGGCGTCGCCGGTTACGAGGGCGAGGTGCCGCACGCCGACAGCACGACCGTCCGTGCCTGGCTGCGCCGGTTGACCGCGCTGGCCGCCGACTTCGACGCGGCGGGCCGGTTCTCCGGGACGGTGGACGAGGTGGTGGTCAGCGCGGGCGGCAGCGCGTGGTTCGACGCGGTCGCGGAGGTCTTCGCCGAACTCCCGGTGTTCTCCCGGCCGGTGCTGAAGCTGCTGCGTTCGGGCGCGTACGTCTCCCACGACTCCGGTCACTACCAGCGGCTGACGCCCTTCAACCGGGTCCCCGACGAGGGGGCGCTCCGGCCCGCCTTCCGGCTGTGGGGCCAGGTGGTCTCCCGGCCCTCCCCCGAGCAGGCGTTCGTCAACGCGGGCAAGCGGGACGCGGCGTACGACCTCGACCTCCCGGAGGCCCAGGTGGTGCGCGACGCGCGCACGGGCGAGATCCGCCCGGCACGCGGCGTCACCGTCACCGGTCTCTCCGACCAGCACGGCAAGCTGCACACGTCGCCGGACGCGGAGATCGAGGTCGGCGACTGGGTCGGTTTCGGCCTGTCGCATCCGTGCACGTCGTTCGACAAGTGGCAGCTGATCCCGGTCACCGAGTCGGACGGCACGGTCGGCGAGTTCGTCCGTACGTTCTTCTGAGGCCGTCGCCCCCATGGACCTCGTCATACGGGACGCGCGGGTGGTCGACGGCTCGGGCCGGGAGTCGTACCGGGCCGATGTCGGCGTGAGCGGCGGCCGGATCGCGGAGATCCGCCGCCACCCGGCCGGGCCCGCCGCCGGGGCGCGGCTCTCCGGGACCCGGGTCCTCGACGCCGGGGGCCTGGCGCTGGCCCCCGGCTTCATCGACATGCACGCGCACAGCGATCTCGCGCTGCTGCGCGATCCCGACCACTCCGCGAAGGCCGCGCAGGGCGTGACCCTGGAGGTGATCGGCCAGGACGGGCTGAGTTACGCCCCGGTGGACGACCGCACGCTGGCCGAGGTGCGCCGGGCGATCACCGGCTGGAACGGCGGCGGGCCCGGCGACACCTCCGTCGACTTCGACTGGCGCACCGTGGGCGAGTATCTGGACCGGCTCGACCGGGCCTTCGAGGGACAGGGATTCGACGGCGGGGGCATCGCGGTCAACGCCGCGTACCTGGTGCCGCAGGGCACGGTGCGGATGTACGCGGTCGGCCCGGACGACCGCCCGGCGACCGCCGCCGAACTCGACCGCATGCGGCGGCTGGTCGCCGAGTCCCTGGAGCAGGGCGCCGTCGGCATGTCGTCCGGGCTGACGTACACGCCGGGCATGTACGCGGACGACGCCGAACTCACCGCGCTGTGCCGGGTGGTGGCCGCGTACGGCGGCTACTACTGCCCGCACCACCGCAGTTACGGCGCGGGCGCCCTGCGCGCGTACGAGGAGATGGTCGACCTCGCGCGTACGGCGGGCTGCGCCCTTCATCTCGCCCACGCCACCATGAACTTCGGCGTGAACGAGGGCCGGGCGCCCGAACTGCTCGCCCTGCTGGACCGGGCGCTGGACGACGGCGCGGACCTCTCGCTGGACACCTATCCCTACACGCCGGGCTGTACGACTCTCGTGGCGCTGCTGCCCGGTTGGGCGAGTTCCGGGGGCCAGGACGCGATCCTGGAGCGGCTGCGGGACGCGGCGACGGCGGAGCGGATCCGGCACCACATGGAGGTGACCGGCGCGGACGGCTGTCACGGCGTGCCGGTCGACTGGGACACCGTGGAAATCTCCGGGGTCGCCGATCCGGCGCTCACCGCGCAGGTCGGCCGCACGGTCGCGGCGACGGCGCGGGCGCGCGGCGAGAGCGGCTGGACGACCGCCCGCCGGCTGCTGATCGACGACCGGCTGGGCTCCACGATCCTCCAGCACGTGGGCCACGAGGAGAACGTACGGGCCATCATGCGCCACCGCCTGCACACCGGCGGCAGCGACGGCATCCTCCAGGGTGCGAAGCCGCATCCGCGCGCGTACGGCACCTTTCCCCGGTATCTCGGCCACTACGTGCGGGAGTTGGGGGTGCTCTCGCTGGAGGAGTGCGTGGCCCGGCTGACCTCGCGCCCGGCGGCCCGGCTGCGGCTGGCCGACCGGGGGCTGGTCCGGGAGGGCCACCGGGCGGACCTGGTGCTCTTCGATCCGGAAACGGTGGCGGCGGGCTCGACGTTCGCCGCGCCGCGCACCCTCCCGGTGGGTATTCCGCACGTGCTGATCGACGGCCGGTTCGTGATGGAGGACGGGCGGCGCACGGACGTGCTGGCGGGGCGGTCGGTACGGCGTACGCCCACCGACCGCCCCTGATCAACCCTTCCGCCATCTGGCGCCCGGCGCCTGAAGCCCCCCGCCTGACGCCCGACGCCCGACGCGCTACTTGACGCGGTAGATCGAGGTCGTACCGCTGATCTCGTTGCCGACGACCAGCAGCGGGTAGCCGATCGGGCTGTCCTTCGCCGGGACGAACAGCACGCCCTCCGGACCCAGGTCGCCCGCCGTGCCGGCCTCCGGGTCACCCGCGAAGTCACGGGAGTTGACGTATCCGGCGGCCCTCGGACGGCGCGGGTCGCTCAGGTCGTACACCGCGACCCCGCCCGGCCGCTCCAGGCCGACGAAGGCGTACGTCGTGCCGCGCACCGTGCCGGTGGTGATGCCCTCCGGCTCGGGGCCCTTGCTGTCGCTGCGGCTGTCGGGGTCGTTCTCGGCGTTGTCGGTGTTGAAGTCGTCCGGGAACGCCTTCGCCGTCAGCTGCTCCAGGTCGTCGCCCGAGTCCCAGACGAGCCGGCCGCGCTCGTCGCGCACGGAGACGGAACGGCCGCCGAGCGAGTTGAGCTCGGTGACCCGGCCCTGGCTGTCGACCGGCGAGGTGCTGGAGATGTTGAGGCGGCCGAGCGCGTCGTCCTTCTGGAGCGCGGCGGCGTCCGGGAACGCCTTCGGGTTCAGCTCGACGTCCTTGACCCGCACCTCCTCGGCGAAGCAGTCCCACTCGCGGGCGTCGCCCTCGTTGGCGCTGACGGTGTACTCGCCGCGCGAGGAGCCGCCCGCGGTGAAGGCGTGGATGCCGTCGGGCTTGTAGAGGCCCTTGACCGGCCACGTCCGGATGTTGACGCCGTCCTTGTCGGAGGCGTCGAGGCCGTTGCCGCGCTTGGAGTGGTCCTTCTCGCCGAGCGGAACGATCTTCTCGACCTCGGCACGGCGCAGGTCGACGACGGCGAGCGCGTTGTTCTCCTGGAGGGTCACCCAGGCGGTGCGGCCGTCGGCGGAGACCGCGGCGTACTCGGGCTCGATGTCCTGGCTGACGGACGCGTTCGGTCCGTAGATCAGGACGCCGTCGCGGATCAGCTCGTTCTTCTTCCGGTCCCACTTCTCGAAACCGGCGGTACGGGCGGTGGCGCCACGCAGCTCGCCGCCGCGCCCCCGGTCCAGTTCGATGACGCTGACCGAGCCGACGGGGTCGACGCCCGCGGGCTCCTCGCCGCCGGGCGGGCAGTACGAGTCGGGCTCGCCCTCGTTCGCGACGACGACGCGGTCACCCTTCGGGGTGAACGTCACCATGTCGGGCAGGGCGCCGACCCGTACCTCCCTCAGCTTGCGTCCGTCGGAGGCGCGGAAGAACGCGACCGTGCCTCGGTCGGTCTTGGTGGCGGCCTCCTGGGCGACGGCGACCAGCCCGTCGTGGACGCTGACACTGTTGGCGCCGGGCGTGCTGAGCTGCCCGGTCTTCGTGGGCTTGGCGGGGTCGCGGATGTCGAGGATGTCGACGGTGCCCGCCTCCGCGTTGATCGTGAAGACCCGGCGGGTCCGGGCGTCGTACGCGGTGATCTCCGCGCCGCCCTCGTCGAACTTGCCGCTCTCGTAGCGGCCGAGGAAGGTCAGGTCGAGCGTGCCGCCCTGGTGGTGACCGGGCTTGCCGTGACCGTGGCCGCCCCCGTGCGAGCCGGTGGCCAGTGCCGACGGGAGCATGGCGGTGGTGGTGGCCAGGACCGTGACGGTCGCCAGGCCGAGGAGTGTGCTGCGCTTCTTCATGAGCGCCCAGCGTTGTGCGACCCGCCGCTGCGCGGGTGAACTGTCCGGGCCGCTCAGGTGAACACTGCCTCAACTCCATGTGGGCCCCGCCGGGCGTGTCGCGCCCCGGCCGTCCCACACTGTGGACAGGCGTGGTCAAAAACACCAGGCGCCCCGCGAAACCCGGTCGTAAGCTCGCCGTCATGCAGGTCATCCAGTCAACCAAGCTCGCCAATGTCTGTTACGAGATCCGGGGTCCCGTCCTCGACGAGGCGATGCGGCTGGAGGCAGCAGGCCACCGCATCCTCAAGCTCAACACCGGGAACCCGGCGGCCTTCGGCTTCGAGTGCCCGCCCGAGATCCTGGAGGACGTCCTCCGCAATCTCTCCGGCGCGCACGGCTACGGGGACGCGAAGGGGCTGCTCTCCGCGCGGCGCGCCGTGATGCAGCACTACCAGACGAAGAACATCGACCTCGACGTCGAGGACATCTACCTCGGCAACGGCGTCTCCGAACTGATCCAGATGTCGATGCAGGCCCTGCTCGACGACGGGGACGAGGTCCTCGTACCGGCACCGGACTATCCGCTGTGGACGGCGTCCGTCTCGCTGGCGGGCGGCACCGCCGTGCACTACCGCTGCGACGAGCAGGCCGACTGGATGCCGGACCTGGCCGACGTCGAGCGCCGGATCACCGACCGCACCAAGGCGATCGTGATCATCAACCCGAACAACCCGACCGGCGCGGTCTACGACGACGAGATGCTGCGCGGCCTCACCGACATCGCCCGCCGGCACAGTCTGATCGTCTGCTCGGACGAGATCTACGACCGCATCCTGTACGACGGCGCGACCCACACCCCGACGGCCGCGATCGCGCCCGACCTGCTGACCCTGACGTTCAACGGCCTGTCGAAGAACTACCGGGTCGCGGGCTTCCGCTCCGGCTGGCTGGCGGTCTGCGGGCCGAAGACGCACGCGTCGTCGTACATCGAGGGCCTGACGATCCTGGCGAACATGCGGCTGTGCGCCAACATGCCCTCGCAGCACGGGGTGGCGACGGCGCTGGGCGGCCGGCAGTCGATAGAGGACCTGGTCCTGCCGGGCGGGCGCATCCTGGAGCAGCGGAACACGGCGTACGAGCTGCTGACGCGGATCCCGGGCGTCACCTGTGTGAAGCCGAAGGGCGCGCTGTATCTCTTCCCCCGGCTCGATCCGAAGGTCTACAAGATCAAGGACGACCGGCAGATGGTCCTGGACCTGCTGCGACGCGAGAAGATCATGGTCGTGCACGGCACGGGCTTCAACTGGCCGGAGCCGGACCACTTCCGCATCGTGACGCTGCCCGCGGTGCGGGACCTGGCGGACGCGGTGACCCGGATCGCGAACTTCCTGGACGGGTACGCGCAGCCGTAGGCCCCTCCCGGAGGGGCGTGCCACCGGGACGTACGCGCTCCGCCCGATCCGATCTCGACCAGACTCAACTTTAGACTGATTCCAATGTAGGATTGGCCTTCTGACCCTGGCAGGAGGCCATCCGCATGTATGAGCCGATCCGCACCAAGTCGGTCCACACCATGGCCGACGCGGACCCCGATTTCCCGCACCGAAGCCGCGAGGAGGAGCTGGACACCCAGCTCGTCGGCCATCTCGCCGCCCTGCTGGCCGTCACCGACGCCCTCGGGCAGACCGACGCGGCGGAGCGGATCACCGCCCGGCTGACCGCCCTGCGCGGCGTCCGGCCCCCGCACGTCCCGGCCCCCGCGTCCGGCTCGCCCGCCGCGCTGCACCGCCGCGCCCTCGCCCTCGCGGGCCGCGCCCTGGTGGTCGCCGCCTCCCGCGCCGACACGACGTCGGCGATCCTCGCGGCACAGCTCATGGACACGCACACGGCGGCGCTGCGGGCCCCGGACGACCGGGACCGTACGCTCGCGGTGACCGGCTGACGGCGGCCGTGGGCCCACTGCGCGTGGGCGGCGGGTGAACTCGCGCACGGGGCACGGGTTCAGCACATCGGGGGACCCCCGGCGGCGCCGAGCTCGTGCCCCGGCAGCGACAACCGCATCCGGCACTCGTCCTCCGCCTCGACGGTGACCGGGACGCCCCAGTGCGCGCTCAGCATGCGGCCGACCTCGACCAGCCGTCGGCGCTCCGCCGGGGTGTGGGCCGGGTAGCGGGTCCAGCGGTGGTCGGCGACGGCGTTGCCGAGTTCCGTGAACAGCGTTGCCCGCGCCCGGCGTTCCTCGTCCGGGGTCGGCGGGGTGGGGTCCTGCTCCGACGGCAGCGGGCGGACGTTGTAGAGATCGCGCGTCACGGTCACCCGGCGAGGGTAGCGGTCGGCCGCGGGCCGGCGCACGGGAACACCGAAGCCCCCGGAGCCGTGAGGGAACGGCTCCGGGGGCGTACCCGGGGAATGGTCCAAGAGGACGGTCAGGACAGGCGCTTCACCAGCGCGTGGTACTCGTCCCACAGCTCCGGCGGCGTGTGCGTGCCGAAGGTGTTGAGGTGGGCCGGGATCAGGGACGCCTCGTCGCGCCAGACCTCCTTGTCGACCGTGAGCAGGAAGTCCAGGTCCGCCTCGGGCAGATCGAGGCCCTCGGTGTCCAGGGCGCCCTTCGCCGGGAGCACGCCGATCGGGGACTCGACGCCCTCGCCGGTGCCCTCCAGGCGCTCCACGATCCACTTCAGTACGCGGCTGTTCTCGCCGAAGCCGGGCCACACGAACTGGCCCGCGTCGTTCTTGCGGAACCAGTTGACGTAGTAGATCTTCGGGAGCTTCGCCTCGTCGCCCCGGGCGGCGGCCATGGCGCCGATCTTGACCCAGTGGGCCATGTAGTCACCCATGTTGTAGCCGCAGAACGGCAGCATCGCGAACGGGTCGCGGCGCAGTTCGCCGACCTTGCCCTCGGCGGCGGCGGTCTTCTCGGAGGCGACGTTCGCGCCGAGGAACACGCCGTGCTGCCAGGTGAACGACTCCGTCACCAGCGGCACGGCGGAGGCCCGGCGCCCGCCGAACAGGATCGCGGAGATCGGGACGCCCCGGGGATCCTCCCACTCGGGCGCGATGATCGGGCACTGCCCGGCCGGCACGGTGAAGCGGGCGTTGGGGTGGGCGGCCGGGGTGCCGGACGCCGGGGTCCAGTCGTTGCCCTTCCAGTCGGTGAGGTGCTCGGGCTGCTCCTCGGTCATGCCCTCCCACCACACGTCGCCGTCGTCGGTGAGCGCGACGTTGGTGAAGACGGAGTTGCCCCACATCGTCTTCATGGCGTTGGCGTTGGTGTGCTCACCGGTGCCGGGCGCGACACCGAAGAAGCCCGCCTCCGGGTTGATCGCGTACAGCCGGCCGTCCTCGCCGAACCGCATCCACGCGATGTCGTCGCCGATCGTCTCGACGGTCCAGCCGGGGAGTGTGGGCTCCAGCATCGCGAGGTTGGTCTTGCCGCAGGCCGAGGGGAAGGCGGCGGCGATGTACTGCGGGGCCCTCGACTCCCCGCGCGGCGGCGTGAGTTTGAGGACCAGCATGTGCTCGGCGAGCCAGCCCTCGTCGCGCGCCATGACGGAGGCGATGCGCAGCGCGTAGCACTTCTTGCCCAGCAGGGCGTTGCCGCCGTAGCCGGAGCCGTAGGACCAGATCTCCCGGTCCTCGGGGAAGTGCGAGATGTACTTGGTGGTGTTGCACGGCCACGGCACGTCGGCCTCGCCGTCGGCGAGCGGGGCGCCGAGGGTGTGGACGGCCTTGACGAAGAAGCCGTCGTCGCCGAGTTCGTCCAGGACGGCGCGGCCCATGCGGGTCATGGTGCGCATCGCGACGGCGACGTACGCGGAGTCGGTGATCTCCACGCCGATCGCGGAGAGCGGCGAGCCGACGGGGCCCATGCAGAACGGGACGACGTACATGGTCCGGCCGCGCATCGAGCCGCGGAAGACGCCCTGTTCACCGGTGAAGATGTCGCGCATCTCCGCCGGGGCCTTCCACTTGTTGGTGGGGCCCGCGTCCTCCTCCTTCTCGGAGCAGATGAAGGTGCGGTCCTCGACGCGCGCCACGTCGGTGGGGTCGGAGGCCGCGTAGTACGAGTTGGGCCGCTTGGCGGGGTCGAGCTTGGTGAACGTGCCCTTCGCCACGAGCCCTTCGCACAGGCGCTCGTACTCGGCTTCCGAGCCGTCGCACCAGACGACCTGGTCCGGCCGGGTCAGCTCGGTGATCTCCTCGACCCAGGAGACGAGCTCCTTGTGTCCGGTCGGGGCGTCCGGTCGGGTCAGGACCGCCTGGCCGGTCGGGGCGGTGGAAGCCACGGGATTGAGGGGTTCTCCGCCGGAAAGCCCTGCGTCGCGCGCCACGGTTACTCCTTGGTGAGGGTTCTGTAGGTAGGTGCCCCGTGGGGGCTGCGACCCGGACGCTTCGTTCCCGCTCATCCGGTGCCGACCGCACTCATTTGATCATCCGACCCTCGCGCCCATCTGTCCAGAGGGCCGCACATGTGAGCATCACCACTCGCTGTCCCGTACGGCACACGGACTGTCGGCCAAGAGCCGGACAACCGACCGAAACCTACGGTCCCGTAGGTAGCATGAGCGCATGACTCCTCCCGCCTCCGACTCGCTCGCGAACCCCCTGCCATCCGAAGGGGGACCGGCCGAGCTCCAGTTGCCGACTCCGGTCAAGCCGATGATGCGCGGCTGGCTCCACCTGGGGATGTTCCCGGCGGTCGTGATCGCGGGAATCACGCTGATCGTGCTGGCCGAGTCGACCCGGGCCCGGGTGGCCTGCGCGATCTACGTCGTCACGGCCTGCCTGCTGTTCGGCGTCAGCGGCGTCTACCACCGCGGCACCTGGGGTCCGCGCGGCGAGGCGGTCCTGCGCCGGCTCGACCACGCCAACATCTTCCTGATCATCGCGGGCACCTACACGCCGCTGACCATGCTGCTGCTGCCGGACTCCACCGGGCGGACGCTGCTCTGGGCGGTCTGGGTCGCGGCGGCGGCGGGCATAGCCTTCCGGGTCTTCTGGGTCGGCGCCCCCCGCTGGCTCTACACGCCCTGCTACATCGCCATGGGCTGGGCCGCGGTCTTCTTCCTGCCGGACTTCCTGCGCACCGGCGGCATCGCCGTCCTGGTCCTGATCGTGGTCGGCGGACTGCTCTACAGCGCGGGCGGGGTGATCTACGGGCTCAAACGCCCCAATCCGTCACCGCGCTGGTTCGGCTTCCACGAGGTCTTCCACTCGCTCACGCTGGCCGCGTTCGTCACGCACTACGTCGGGATCTCCCTGGTGGCGTACCAGCACTCCTGACCGTCCCGAGGCGGCCGTACGCCGAACGGGGGCGGGCACGGCCGGAGTTGTCCGGCCGTGCCCGCCCCCGTTCGGTGTACGGGTGTCCTCAGGCACACGCCCGCCCGCCCCCGTACGCCTGCCGGCTCCTCAGGCGCACGCCCTCCCGTCGCGGTCCGGGTCCAGCCGCAGCGGATCGTCCTTCCCGTTGACCTTCAGCGCCCCGTAGCCGTTCGCCGCGAGCCAGTCGCAGCGCGCGCGGGTGAGCGTCGTCCGCTTCGTCGCCCGGACCGTGTCCGGGAAGACCGTCGGTACGCAGACGTCGGCCGACCCGTAGTGCCGGTCGCAGCCGGAGACCTCCGGGCTCACCGGCACCGACGTCCGCTTCTTGAGCGGCTTCTTCGCGGGCCTGCCCAACTCGCCCGCGAAATCGTGCGCGTGGGCGCTCGGTGCCTGGTCCGCCAGCGCGGCCGGACCGCCCAGTTTCACCCATTCGGCCACCGAGGGAACCCCGTTGGTGTCCACCACGAAGAGCATGTACCAGCCCGGCGGGGCGAGGTTCGGATTGGCCGTCACGTTCAGATCGACGGTGACCCCTTCCCCTTCCCCTTCTCCTTCCCCGTTCTCCTCGACGGTCAACGGCAGCTCCACGAACCGCTGGTTGGGGTCCGAGGAGTGCGTCACCGCCGCCGGCCGGATCAACTCGGCATTCGCGATGGGCCGGTCGACGGTGATCCGCCGCGTGTCGCCGTAGGTCCACTCCGGGTCGACCGGTGAAGTGATCCGCGGGCGGGGCCCCTTGAAGAGGTACGCCGGGGAGTAGAGCGACACCTGGTGGTTCCACGAGCCGTTGCCCGGGTTGTCGCCGGTCGCCATCACCCGCCCGTCCGGCAGCAGGAACGCCGACGAGTGGTAGCCGCGCGCCTGCGGGTCGGCCGCCACCGGGTCGTACGTCTCCGTCACCGGGTCGAACACCGACGCGGAGTACACGGGGTCGGCCCGGTTGTGCAGCGCGCCGCCCGTCTCCAGGACCGTGCCGTCCGGCAGCAGCACGGCGGAGCCGTACATCTTCCCCTGGTCACCGGTCTGCGGCTGCGGCCCGCCGGGGCCGCCGAAGTCCACCGTGCCCTGCGGCAGCGGCGGCCCCGCCCGGTACGCCGGGTCCGGCTCCTTGAGGTCGATGAGGTCGGTCAGCCGGTTCGCCTCCGGGTTGGAGTTGATGTTCCCGCCGCCGATGGTCAGCACCCGCTGGTCCTGCGCCGGGGGCAGCAGCACGCTCGTCGACTGGTCGCGCTCGTCCTTGTTCCGCAGACCGGGCACGTCGGTGACGGTGTTGGCGTCGTAGTCGTAGATCGAGGCGCCGGTGCCGGGCGTGCCGTTGCCGAACGTGTGGCTGCCGGTGTAGAAAAGCCGGCCGTCCTGCATCAGCACCATCGACGGGTACAGACCCCAGTACGACCAGGTCTGGTTGACCTGCCCGAGCGGCAGCCACTTCTCCTGCGCCGCCGACCAGCGCTCGGCCGTCACCGAACCGGACGAGTCCTCGCGCAGCCCGCCGAAGGACAGCACGTCACCGTTGCCCATGATCGTGGCGGACGGGTACCAGTGCCCGTCGTTCATGTCGTTGGTCCTGGCGTACGTCTCGGTGGCCGGGTCGAAGACGTACGAGTCCTTGTATCCCTGGTAGCCGACGGTGCCGTCCGCCGAGGGATAGCCCTTGTTGCCGCTCATCACCAGCACCCGGCCGTCGGACAGCTGGACATGGCCGGAGCAGAACATGTCCCTGGGCGTGGGGATCGTCTCGTACGTCCCGTCCTCGGGGTCGTACACCGCCGAGGTGAACGTGCCCGCCTCGAACCGCTCCGGGTCGTTGCCGGACCCGGCGATCAGCAGCACCTTGCCGTTGTTGAGGACGACCGCGTGCATGGAACGCACCGGATTCTCCGTCGCCAGCACCTCCCAGCGGCCGTCGGCGCAGTCGGCGGCCGAGCCCGTGCAGTCCGGGTCCGACGCCGGGAGGGTGACCTCCTCCATGGCGTGGTCGTCGGTCGTGACGCTGCCGGTGCCGAAGACGGAGACACCCCAGCTGATCCGGTCGGTGCCGGGCGGCACGGCGGGGGTACGGACCTCGGCACGCTGGTAATCGGCGCTCAGGTCAAGGGTCTTGAGGTCCGTCCAGTACTGCCAGCCGCCCGTCGTGTCGTGCCGGAACAGCGTGATCGCGGTGTCCGGGGTGGTGGACTTGTACCAGAGGGACAGGTCGTACCGCGTGCCCTCCGTCACGGCGGGCGCGCACGCCGCGGACTCGGTGACCAGCGCCTTGCGGTCGCCGTCGACGCGCCGGGTGAGTTCGACCCGCATCGCCGCGGTGCCGCTGTGCGCGTCGGGGACGGTGGTGAAGGTGTGGTCGTTGTCGCCCCAGCCGGACCGCGACCAGCAGTCCGGCATGGCGCCGCCCGCGCCGGGGGTCTCGAAGCCGGGGTTCTTGACGAGGTTGGGCCCGGCGGTGGCGGGCTGGGGGACGGCGAGCAGCAGTCCGGCGGCCATCGCCACGACCCCGAGCAGCGCGGTACGGCGGCCGGGCCGGGCGGGCGGCCTGCGGAAGGGAGTCATCGGGCGCTCCCTCCGGGGTGGGCCCGCTCCGGGCCGGCGCCCGGGGACGGGACGGACCGGCGCCCGCCGCGTCCGGGCGCGCCTCCGGAGGCCCCGGCGGCAGGCCGCCCGCCGCGTCCGGGCAGATAGACCAGCGTCTCCGTCCCCACGAACCGCAGCAGGAACGTCGCCAGCATCGCCGCCGCCGTCGCCGGTACGGGCTCCATCCCGAACCGGCCGACCAGCAGCGCGATCAGCGGTATCCGCAGCAGCAGATCGGCGTTGGCGAGCAGCGCGAAGCGCCCGACCCGGTCGGCCCAGTGGCGGTGGGCCCGGCGGCTGCGGAACAGCAGCAGTTCGATGAGGACGAAGTTCCACGCCACCCCGAACTGGTTGGCGACGATCTCGGCCGGCAGATAGTGCATCCCGGCCCCGGTGAGCCCCCACAGCGCGAGCAGGTTCGGGGCGAAGCCGGTCAGCCCGATCAGTCCGAAGGCCGCCATGCGGGCGAGGGGCGACGCCGTACGGAGTTCCACGAGGTGCCGCAGGAACCGTGCGCCTTCCCTGGCGGTCGACTTGGACTCGCCCGCGTACCGGTCGCGGAAGACGAACGGCACCTCCGCGATCTCCCGCGGCCGGCACCGTACGGCCAGTTCCAGCAGGATCTTGTAGCCCAGCGGGCGCAGCGCGTCGGCCGTGACCGCGCTGCGCCGGATCGCGAAGAAGCCGCTCATCGGGTCGCTGATGCCGCGCAGCCGGCGCGGGAAGAGGCCCTTGGTGAGCCAGGTCGCGGCGCGGGAGACGGCGACACGGTAGCCGCCCGCGAGTCCGGCCCGGCTGCCGCCGGGGACGTACCGGCTGGCGACGACGAGGTCGGCGGTCGTCCGCTCGCCCGCCGCGACCAACTCCGGTATCAGGGACGGCGGATGCTGGAGGTCGGCGTCCATGACGACGATCCACTCGGACCCGGCGGTGCGCAGTCCTTCGACGACCGCGCCGCCGAGGCCGCCGACCGGTTCGTCCCGGTGGAGGACGGCGACGGGGAACGGGCAGTCCTGGGCGGCCTCGGCGACGGCCTCGGGGGTGCCGTCCGTCGAGTCGTCCACGAACAGCACCTCGCAGGGCAGCCTGGCCGGTACGGACTCGGTGAGCTGGCGCAGCAACTCCCGTACGTTCGCCGCCTCGTTGAAGGTGGGGATGATGACGGTCACCGCGCCGGGCTCGGCCACGGCGGTGGACTCGATCTCGGCGTCGGTCAGTTCACCGGTTCTCCGGGGAGGGACAGGAAGTGCGCTCATCGTTCGCCTCCGGCGGTGGGGGTGGGGTCCGTGACCCGTCGGATCTCGATCCGGTCCTGGCCGTTCCCGAAGACGGCCACGGGGGTGGAGTGGTTGAGCGCGTCGCGTACCCGCGGCAGGTCGGGGGCGTCGCGCCGAACGGTCGGTGACGCCACGACGTAGTCGATGTCCCGGACCCCGCCGGGCAGGGTCCTGCTGACGGCCGGGTCGAGGTCTGCCTTGTAGAACCAGATGGCGCCGAGACCCGGCCGGTAGCCGGCGTGGACCAGGTCCAGCCACAGGGCGTCGTCCACGAGGACACGGGTGCGGGCCGGGTCGGGCACCTCGGTGGCCAGCCAGGAGGCCGCCGCCCGGTAGGGGGCGTTGGCGTCGGTGGTCAGGGCGGTGCGGTTGCCGTCGTACCAGCGGGGCGCGACGTACGCGGCACAGGCCCCGGCGAGGACGACGGCGGTCGTCCACCGGACACCGGTCAGTGCCCGGTTCTCGTGCGGGCGGCGGCCTCTGCGGAGCAGCGCGTGCGCGGCGGAGGCCGCGATCCCGGCCGACATCAGGGCCAGGAACGGCAGCCCCTGGATGACGTACATCGCCGGGAGATAGCCGGAGGGGCGCAGCGCGACCGCCGTGAGGATGGCGACGGCGAGCGCGGGCCCGGCGAGCGCCCGCGCGGTGACGGACCACCGGTACGTCAGGAGCAGCAGGAGCGCGCCGGCCAGTCCGCCGAGCAGCAGCACCCGGTCGTAGTAGAGCCATGAGCGCAGCACACCGTGGGAGCCGGAGCCGGGGTCGAGGAGGAAGCCGGAGCCGGGCCGGGTCATCTGGTACACGACGCCGTCCCACAGCGACACATGGCCGCCGCCGGGCAGCAACTCGCCCTTGAGCAGGGCGAAGAGAGGATACGAGAGCCCGACGAGCACGCAGGCGGTGACGGCTCCGGTGACCGCGAACTTACGGGTGTCGGCGTGCCCGTGGCGCCACATGGTGACGAGGACGGCGGGCAGGACGACGAGCATCGTCTCCTTGGTGAGCACCCCGACGGCGGCGGCGAGGCCGGCGGCGAAGTGGTGCCACAGATGCCGGTTGGGCGAGGCCGCGAGGCAGAAGGCGAGGAGCATCCACATCACGGCGATGTTGTCGAGGAAGATCTCGCGTTGCAGCACGACGGAGAGCGGCGAGAGCCCGAAGATCGCCATCGCGAGACCGGCGGCCCAGCGGGGCAGCGACAGGCGGCGGGCGAGTACGTAGAGCAGTACCGCGCAGGCGGCGCTGACCAGCAGCATCGCGAAGCGCATGGTGCCGACGGTCATGGATTCGGGGACGAGGAGCGACGGGAGCCAGGTGAGCGCGGCCAGTTGGAGCCAGCCGACCGGCGGGTGGTCGTACCAGTACGTGTAGTGGGCGAGCCCTTCGCCCTGCTGGACGGCCCATGCCTGGGCGAGATAGGTGCCCTCGTCGTCGCTGAGGGTGGGGTAGTGCTGGATGTTCCAGCCCTGGACGGCCATGATCACCAGGAGCAGGACGGCGCAGAGGGCCAGGTCGGGGCGGGAGGAACGGAAGCGGAAGCCGGGGCGGGGTATCGGTGACCGGCGTGCGGGCGACGGCCGTCGGAGGTCCGTGGGCGGTGGGGCATGGCGGCCCCGTGCGGGCTCGGGGCCGGGGTCCGGCGCGGGGGCGTGGCCCGGCGCGGTGCGGCCCGGGGCAGGGCTGATCGTCACGGGGGCGATGTCGGTGGTCCGGCCGCCGGCCGGTTCCGTCGCCTCCGCGGGGAGGGTGGAGGTCACGCGGGGCGGTCCTCTCGGGTCAGATGCGCGCCGACGTGTGCGGTCAGCTCCCAGTCGCGGCGGCCACGTTGCTCGCGCCACACGGCGCGGACGGCGGCGCCGGCCAGCAGCACCTGGTAGAAGGGGCCGCCGGCGACGAGCTTGAGGTAGTGCGAGAAGCGGACCCTGAGTCCGTACTGCCGCCCGAAGTCGTGCAGCCCGACGAGCTCGAACACGAAGGTGACCAGGGCGGTCACGGCGGGCAGGAAGGTGATGAACGCGATCCCGACGGGCACGTCGAGGAAGAGCGCGATCGCCACGTTGAGCGGGATGACCACGCCGGTGACGGCCTGGAAGTAGGGCGTCATGAGGGTGTAGCGGGCGAGCAACCGCTGCCCGGGGGTGGCCAGTTGGCGCCAGTCGTTCTTCCGGTAGACCTGGAGGAAGCCCTGGTTCCAGCGGGTGCGCTGCTTGAGGAGCGACATCAGCGAGTCGGGGGTCTCCTCGCGGGTGACCATGTCGGAGTCGTAGGCGACGACGACCTTCTTGCCGACGCTGGAGAGCCGTACGCCCAGGTCGCAGTCCTCCGCGAGACAGTCCGGGTCCCAGCCGCCCGCCTCGCGCAGGACGTCGGTCCGGACGAAGACGGTGTTGCCGCCCAGCGGGATGAAGCCTTTCTGCGCGTGCAGGTGCAGCCGGCTGCGGAACCAGAAGAAGTACTCCAGACAGTTGCGCAGGCTGTACCAGCTGGAGTGGAAGTTGATGAGCTGGACGCCGCCCTGGACGACGTCGGCGCCGGTGCTGCGGAAGGCGTGGTCGACGTGGGTGAGCAGTTCGGGGTGGACCTGGTCCTCGGCGTCGAAGACCCCGACCACCTCGCCCGTGCAGTGGGGCAGTGCGGTGTTCAGCGCCTTCGGCTTGTTCTTGGCCGGATGGGTGTCCACGACGACCCGGACGCGGGACGGATCGCGGGCGGCGGCCCGTTCGGCGACCTCGGCGGTCTCCGGGTCGTCGTGCCCGACGATGACGATGATCTCGAAACGGGAGTGGCTGGATCTGAGCAGCCGCTCGACGGTGTGCTCCAGGACCGCCTGTTCATGACGGGCGGGCAGGAGCAGCGAGAACGAGCGTGCGGGTCCCCCGTCCGGCCGGTCGAATCGTGTCGCCGCCAGTGTCTCCGGCGTACGCCACGCGTGCATCTGCCACCACAGCGTGAACGCCGCCATCCAGAACAGCGCCAGCGAAACGGCGGCGATGAATACGGACGTGACCACATGGCCCCCCTTGGCCAAGGGTGAACGGCGGCAAGGCCCCCCTGGCCGCCGGTTCCCCCCGGTATCACCCTGTACGCATGCCCCCCATGCGTACTTGTTGCCTGTCCTACGTGATGAAGATAAGAGGGAAGTGTGACGACAGAGGGTCCAAATCGATGAACTCCCCGATTATGTCCGACATCGCATGCTTCACAGCGGCCCCGAAGTGTGCCCGAGGCAGAGCCTATTGCTACACGCGTACGGCCAACTGGGTTTTCAGCACGTCGACTTCGGTGGTGGGAGCGGAGCAGACGAACCCCCGGCACACATAGGCCGTGGCCCGCCCGCCGACCGCCGGCCGGTCCGCGAGGAGGGGGAACTCCGCCGCCCCGGCTTCGCCGGCCTCACCTGTTCCGCCGACCGCGACGACCGCGCCGGGCGCCGTGCCCAGCAGCGCCGTACGGTGCAGCGCGGCGGTCGCCGTGTCGCCGCGCGCCCCCACGACGGCGACCTCGCGGGGCCCGTCGAGCAGCGCCTCGGCGACGGCGAGCCCCCACCCGACGAAGCGCGGCGCGCGCGGCCCGAGCGCCCTGACGACGCCGAGAGCGCCCTCGGCGGCCGTGCGGTGGGCGGTGGAACCGGTGTGGGCGGCGTACGAGAGCAGCGCCCCGGCGGCCGAGGTCCAGCCGGACGGGGTGGCGTTGTCCGTCGGGTCCTGGGGCCTGCGGATCAGCGGCTCGGCGTCGTCAGCCGTGTCGTACAGCGCCCCGCCCTCACCGGTGAACCGCTCCATGACGGTGCCGAGCAGCAGCCCCGCAAGGTCGAGCCAGACGCCCTCGCCGGTCACCGAGGCCAGCGTCAGGAAGCCCTCGGCGACATCGCCGTAGTCCTCCAGTACGCCGGCGTTCGCGCCGGCGCGGCCGTCCCTGGACGTCCGGGCCGGCCGGCCGGTCTCGTCCAGGTGCACGCGCACGAGCAGATCGGCCGCTTCGGTCGCACGTTCGATCAAATCCGGCCGTTCGAAGTACGCGCCGGTCTCGGCGAGCGCGGCGATCGCGAGCCCGTTCCAGGCGGCGACGACCTTGTCGTCCCGCTCCGGGCGCGGCCGGGTGTCGCGCGCCGCGAGGAGCCGCCGCCGTACGGACTCCGCCCGCTCGGCGTCCATGTCGCCCGCGCCCTCAGGGAGTTGGAGCACGGAGGCGCCTTCCTCGAAGGTGCCCGCCTCGGTGACGCCGTACAGCCGCGCGGCGAACTCGGCGTCCTCGGCGCCGAGTACGTCCCTGAGCTGCCCGGGTGTCCAGACGTAGTACGCGCCTTCGGCGTGCTCCCCGGCGCCGTCGTCGCTGTCCGCGTCCAGCGCGGAGGCGAACCCGCCCTCGGCGGTGCGCAGTTCACGCACCATGAAGTCGGCGGTCTCCAGGGCGACCCGCCGGGCCAGGCCGGACCCGGTGACCCGCCACAGATGCGCGTAGGTGCGGCACAGCAGGGCGTTGTCGTAGAGCATCTTCTCGAAGTGCGGCACGATCCATCCGCGGTCCACCGAGTAGCGGGCGAACCCGCCGCCCAGCTGGTCGTAGATCCCGCCGCGCGCCATCGCCTCGCAGGTGCCCTCCGCCATCCGGAGCGCGTCCTCGGCGCCCGTACGCGCGTGATGGCGCAGCAGGAACTCCACGACCATGCTCGCCGGGAACTTGGGCGCCCCGCCGAAACCGCCGTGCTCCTCGTCGTACTCCCCGCTCAACGCCCTTACGGCCGCGTCGAGTTCGGCCGCCCCGGGCGGCTCCTGCCCCCCGTGCGCGAGCGACCGCCCGGCCAGCTCCCCCACGATCCGCCCGGCCACCTCCCCGACCTCGTCCCGCCGCTCGGTCCACGCGCTCCGGACCCCTTCGAGGACCTGCCGGAAGGACGGCATGCCGTGCCGGGGCTCGGGCGGGAAGTACGTACCGAAGTAGAACGGCTCCCCGTCCCCGGTGAGAAACACGGTCATCGGCCACCCGCCCTGCCCGGTCGCCGCCTGCACGGCCTCCATGTACACGGCGTCGACGTCGGGCCGCTCCTCGCGGTCGACCTTGACACTGACGAAGTGCTCGTTCAGGTACGCGGCGGTCACGTCGTCCTCGAAGGACTCCCGGGCCATCACATGACACCAGTGACACGCGCTGTACCCGACACTCAGCAGGACGGGCACATCCCGCCGCCCGGCCTCCTCGAAAGCGTCCGCCCCCCAGGGCCACCAGTCGACCGGATTGTCGGCGTGCTGGAGCAGATACGGCGAGGTCACACCAGCGAGCCGGTTCATACGATCCAGCCTCTCACAGGGCCCGGAGCTGTCGACGGGCCCCGCGCGGGCGGACTCCTGCCGACGGGCTTCCGGACCGGGCGCGGTGGCATCGCGGGACAGCAGGCTGAGCCGAGCAGCACCGGACCTGTCGAGGCTCCTCGAAGGAGGTACGTGATGACCGCCGAGATGGTGGCGCCCGCGTGGATGCATACGCAGATCAGCGCGGAGCAGTACGACTCCTGGTCCGAGGAGCAGTGTGCCGGGATCGAGATCGTGGACGGGATGGTCGTTGTGAGCCCAAGCGCGTCCAAGCGGCACAACCGGCCGGCCCGGATCCTGCCAATGCCCTGGACGCCGCCGCGGGCCCGGACTGGAACGCCGACACGGACTTCGACGTGCGCCTGCAGGACCTTCCCCTCACCAACCGCCGTCCGGACGTGGTCGTCTACCGCGCGGAGACCATCGACCTCACGCCCACCCGCCCCGAACACGTACTCCTGGTGGTCGAGGTCGTGTCACCCGGCTCGGAGACCACCGACCGGATCGTGAAGGTGGACCAGTACGCCAAGGCCGACATCCCCTTCTACTGGCGGGTCGAACACGCCGCCACCGGTGTCCCCCTCATCTACACCTACGTCCTCGACCCCGCCACCAAGGCGTACCGGGACGGCGAGATGTTCACCGGCGTGATCAAGGCCGCCGTGCCCTTCTCCGTCACGGTAGACCTGGGAACCGTCTGACAGCGGGGAACCATCCAGTAGGCGGGCACCTGTCCGCGCGCCGCCGTCAGGTACGCGGGGCCGTCCTCGTCCGGAGGATTTCGACCAGGGACGCGTCGCGCCACCGCTCCAGCAGGTGGTGGAAGGCGACGGCCCCGTGCGGGTAGGCGGAGGGGCCGTTCGGGCGGCCCTGGCCTTCGCGGTTGTAGTAGCCGGGGGTGCACTCGGCGTGGAACCGCTCGTGGTCGGGGGCGTCCTCGGCCAGGACGGCGAGCCAGGCGTCCTCGGATTCGCGGGACGGTTCGATCAGGGCGTCCTTGGCCTCGGCGGCGGCGACGAGGGCGGCGGCGTGGACGGCCTGCTCGTCCAGCACATGGGTGAAGTTGACGCTACTGGCGTTGTGCAGAGAGCCCATCCGGATCAGGTTCGGGAAGCCGTTGCTGGTGAAGCCGTGGAGCGTGCGGGGTCCCCGCCGCGCCCAGGCGTGCAGCAGTTGGGCGCCGCCCCGGCCGTGGACGGGGAGCCTGCCTGAGAGGATGCCGGAGGTCCCGACGTCGAATCCCGTGGCGAAGATCAGGCAGTCCAGTTCGTACGCGGTTCCGCCGACCACGACGCCGCGTTCGGTGACACGCTCGATGCCGTGGGTGTCCGCCGTGTCGACCAGGGTCACGTTGTCACGGTTGAACGCCGGGTAGTACAGGTCGGAGAAGGTGGGGCGTTTGCAGGCGTAGCGGTACCAGGGCTTGAGCTTCTCGGCCGTCTCCGGGTCGGTGACGGTTCCCTCGACGCGGGCGCGCAGCTCGTTCATCTTGGCGGCGTCGGCCAGCTCGTACGCGGCTTCGAAGGCCGTCCGGTCGCCCCGGCGCCGGAAGCTCGGCAGGAGCTTCTCCAGCAGGCCCGCCGACGCGGTCCACCGGTCCGCCACCAGATCCCGGTCCTCCGGTTCGCCGGAGACGATGCGGAGGTAGTTCTCGCGCCGGCTCCGGGCCCAGCCCTCGCGGTCGGCGCCGACTTCCCGGGCGGTGGTGCGGCGGTTGGCCCGTACGTCCACGGTGGAGGGGGTGCGCTGGAAGACGTACAGGTGCGCGGCGTCCTCGGCCAGCATCGGAATGACCTGGATGCCGGTGGCCCCGGTGCCGACGACGCCCACCCGCTTGTCCGCGAGGCCGGTCATGCCGCCCTCAGGGGTGCCGCCGGTGTAGGAGTAGTCCCACCGCGAGGTGTGGAAGGTGTGGCCCTTGAAGTCCTCGATGCCGGGAATCCCGGGGAGCTTCGGGTCGGTGAGCGTGCCGGTGGCGGCGATGACGTAGGTGGCCCGGAAGGCGTCACCGCGGTCGGTCTCCACGATCCATGTCTCGGATGCCTCGTCCCAGGTGAGAGCGGTGACCCCGGTCGAGAACAGCGCGTCGGCGTAGAGGTCGAACGCGTCCGCGATCCGCATCGCGTGGCGGCGGATCTCCTCACCGGGGGCGTACTTCCACTCCGGTACGTAGCCGGTCTCGTCGAGCAGCGGCAGGTACACGTGCGACTCGATGTCGCAGTGGACGCCCGGGTACCGGTTCCAGTACCAGGTGCCCCCGACGTCGCCGCCCTTCTCGACGATCCGTACGCGCTCCACCCCCTGCTGCCGCAGCCGCGCCCCGGCGAGGATGCCGCCGAAGCCGCCGCCGATCACGGCGACGTCGACGGTGTCCCGGAGCGCGTCGCGCCCGGTCGGTCCCGCCACGTACGGGTCGGCGGCGTAGTAGCCGAACTCGGCTTCCGCGGAACGGTATTGGGCGGCGCCGTCGGGACGGACGCGCCGCTCGCGTTCGAGGCGGTAGCGCTGCCTCAGTGCGGCGACCTCGTGGGGAGCCGGCGCGTGAGGGGTCGTCATGTGGGGCCCTCGATCCTGGACGGTGGGACCGCCCCGGGTGGGCGGCGTCCGCTACGGTAACAACGACCGGACAGTGGTGTCCGGTTGGTGTTCGGCGGGTACGGCGACATCCGGCCAGGGCGCGTCCGCGCCTCCGGCGCGCCACGTACCCCCTGGTCAAGAGAGCCCCCGGTGGACAGGAAGAGTGATCCCCCCATGCAGCGACTTTCGGCCCGATCTTTTGCCGCGCTCGCCACGATCGGCACACTGATGCTGACCGGATGCGGTAAGGAGAGCGGCGATCCCGCGCGGGAGACGGCTTCCGCGACCGCCGACCGGACCATCCGCGCGCAGAAGTTCATGCACCTGACCGAGGTGCACGAGGAGACCGGGATGACCTTGCTGGAGGGTCCCGTGTTCGCCGGGGACGGCGGCCTGCTGGTCGTCGACGTCACCGCGCCCGAGGGCAGGCCCAAGGTCATGCGCGTCGACGTCAGGACAAGGACGTCCCGGTCGGTCCACACCGACGGCCGGGGAACGTACACCTCGGCGCAGTTCAGCCCGTACGACGGACGGCTCTACCTCAGCGACTTCGTCCACGGCGAGATCGTGAGCCTGGCCCCCGGCGGTGGCGACAAACGGACGTTCTTCTCCGGCGAGGTCGACGGCGCGCGGATGAACCCCGACGACATCGCCTTCGACCCGGAGGGCAACCTGTACGTCAGCGACTCACGCGGCATGTCCGAGGGCGAGCCGCTCGGACGGGTGGTGCGGATCAGCCGTGACGGCGCGAAGGCCACCGTGCCGGCCGGGGAGCTGGCCGCACCGAACGGAATCTCGTTCGACGTGGACCACCGCGGACTGTGGTTCAGCGAACTGACCGAGAACCGGATCTCCTACCTGCTCCTCGACAAGGAGGGCGAGGTGACCTCCCGGCACACCGCCATCCGCGTCGACGGAGGAATCGCCCAGACCGACTCGATCGCCGTGGACGCGGACGGCAACCTCTACCAGGGCCTGCACGGGCGGGCCGCGATGGCCGTGTACGACAAGCACGGTGAGCGGCTGGCGACGGTCGAACTGCCCGCCCGGACCAAGGGGTTGGAGTCGGCGACGAACGTGGCCATCACACCCGGCGGGACCAGGGCGTACATGACGGTGAGCGGTCCCGCCGGGGGTTACCTGTACGCCTTCGACGCACTGGCGGAAGGCATCCGGCAGTCCAACGGCGGCTGACCACAGGGGCCTTCGGCGGTCGGCCGCCGTACGGCCGCACCTCGTCTCCGCTCAACCGCCGCCGTACGGCCGCACGGTTCCCACCTCGACGCCGAGCAACCGCCAGGCGGCGAGCGCCTGGTGTTCCCGTTTCTCGCGGGTGGGGCCGGTGACGGCCACGGAGACCATGGCGATCGCGAGCCCGAAGTCGTTCGCGGCGCTCAGCCGGTGCCCCTCGGGCAGGTGCTTTCGCAGGGCACGCTCGACGCGCTCGGACAGGGCCGAGGCGTGCGCGCGAATGTCGAAGCGGCTGCCCGCGCGGTCGGCGTGCAGAAGCCCGATGAACGCCGCCGACTCCACGAGATGCCATGTCAGCACACCGAGAACGCCGGCGAAGGTCGCGTCCTCGTCCTCGGCGGCCTGCTCGATCTGCCGTACGTTCTCCTCCAGAACGGCGGCCACCGCGGCGGTCCGGTCCGGGAAGTGCCGGTACAGAACGCCCTGCCCGACCCCGGCCCGGCGCGCGATCGCGGACAGCGGAGCCTCCAGACCGTGCTCCGCGAATACCTCGCGGGCGGCGGAGACCAGAGCGGCGTGGTTGCGGGCGGCAGCCTTCGGCCCGTCGTTCGCGGGCCGCCGCCCGCCCTGCCCGGTCTGCCCGGTCTGCTCCGTCACCCCGGCAGGGTACCGACCGGGGTGCGGCGAGTGCGGGGCGCGTGCGGGGCCGGTCAGATCGCCTCGACGGTATCGACGGCATCAAGAGCCTCGATGGCCTCGAAGATATCGGCGTCCGTCTCCTGCTGCCAGGCCGGAAGGTCGGACCAGTCGGCGACATACCCGGGCTTGGGCACCTCGATGTGCTTGTGGATCTGCGCGATCCAGCAGGTGGCGACGAACCGGCCCTTCTGCTCGCGGGTGAGGTTCGCCGTGTTGCCGTCGCTGATCCTGACGAACTCCCGCACCTGAGCACAGACGGCCGCTGCCGCCTGCCGCTCCCACTTCGGGGTGTCGTCCCAGGGGGTGATGTACCCGGGCTTGGGCTCCCCGGGGAAGTGCGTCTTCACGCCCGTGATCCACGCCTCACGGAAGACGCGGCCTTGTTCTTCGGTCACGGTGGTTCCCCTCTTTGCCGGTTGATCAGTGAACGGTTGTCAGCGCCGAGATTTGGTCGCTCAGATCCACGACGCGCTTGTCGGAACGCATCGGAGACAGTTGCCGCTGGAGACCGTCCAGCTTGCGCACCATGTAGCCCGACTGCGTCTGTGAGGCGAGTTTCAGCGCCCTGGACGCGTAGCTGAGAAGTTGGTCGACGTCCCGCCTCTGGGCGCCGAGGGCTGCGAGGTCGGTGAGTACTCCGCTCCGACGGCGGGGGGATAGCGACTGGCCCAGGGCATTGGCCAGGGCTCGTTCCGCCAGATCGGGTCGCCCGAGCACCACATAGCACGTGCCTCTCTCTTCAGCGAGCCGCGAGCCGTCGAAGCGTAGCCAACCCCCGTTCTGAACGACGCCGTTGAGGGCGTGGACTTCCTCGGCGCGGTCCAGCGCGCGCTGGCAGGCGTCCAACTCGCCGAGTCCGGCGTACGCTTCGGCCTGCACCGCCGCCACCCAGTACCGAGTGGACAGTTGGCTGTCGCCCCGTTGAGCAAGCCGTGCCGCCGCTGTCAGCAGTGGCATCGCGTCCCTGAACCGACGTTCGTAGATACTCACGAACGCGTGCCGGACAAGCGCGCACGCCCACAGATCCGGGCTCCTCGCCTCGCGGCTGGCACCGCCCGCGAGGGTGTAACACTGCGCGGCGTCCGTGTACTTGTTGGCGTCGAAGAAGACTTCCCCCGCCAACTGGAAAAGGTCACCGGCAGCCAAGCAGAGTTGTCGATGCTCTCGGTCACTTCGAGCGTGTGTGAGGCTCCCCGTGACGCTGTTCAGCTGATCTCGAACGAGCGGAAGGGCGGCCTTCTTGGACGTCGCGCACGAGAAGAGCTGCCACAGGGACGAGTTGATCGCGGCGTACGCAGCGAGCTCTTCAGTGGCGGGTACGTCGCCGGGGTGGTCCTCGGCAACAGCGTTGCTCTCGACCGGAAGCGTCAGAAACGTCCCGGTGACGGTCAGCACCCGCAGGAAATCACGCCGAATCATCGCGTCGAGATCACCGGTACCTAAGTAGTCGTCGGATGCCGCGTAACTCACCGCAGTCCCATGAGGGTCCTGCTTGGTCGGCCCCTCGGTGCACTCCGGGTTCTCCGGAGTCAACAAGGTGTCGAGCTCGGCCAGTGTCACTCGGAGCAGCGCGGACAGCTTCGGGCGGATGTAGTCGCGGGGAACGATCTCTCCTCGCTCCCAGCGTCCGATGGTCGATGTGGCAACGCCGAGGGTCAGGGCGAACTCTTCCTGACTGTAGCCGAGCGCCTTTCGGCGCCGCTTCAGCTCGTGACGTGGACCCATGCCTGCCCCTTGGCTCTGTTCGGAGACAACTTCCCAGGTCAGAGCGACCATTGCTCTGAGTATGCCTGATGAATGCACTGCGTTCGCTCTGGTCCGGATTAACGGCAGCAGATTGCCTGGAGACACGTGCAACAAGGACGGCAGATGAGGAAGTCCACATGAACCAAAGGGCGGTACAACGAACCGCACCGGCCCGTCGGCCGAGGACGGCGGCCTGATGGACACCCACCAGGATGACGCCGTCGTGTCGCGGTGGTGCCGGCACCCGCGGTGCGTCGGGCTCGCGCGGGAGGAGTTGCGGAAGGCCCTGGCGCGGTGGGGGCTCTCGCGGGTGGAGGACGCCGCCGTGCTCGTGCTGTCCGAGCTGCTGACCAACGCCGGACGGCATGCCCGGGTGTCGCCGGGGCGGGAGATCGAGACCCGCTATGCGCGGACGGCCGGCCGGCTGCGGATCGAGGTGCACGACGCGTCGGCGGAGCGGCCGGAGAAGCGGCAGCCCGGGGCCGGGGAGTGCGGGGGCCGGGGCCTCGTGCTCGTGGAGGCGCTGGCGGACCGGTGGGGTGTCGAGGACCGGCACGGACCCGGCAAGGCCGTCTGGGCGGAGCTCGCCCTGTCACCCGTCGCACGTCCGCGTCCGCGTCTCGACGAGTGACCCACGCCCGCGGCGGCACCGCACGCGCGGGCCTCGCAGGGTGTGCCCTCGCCCCCGTGTGCGAGGGAGCACCCTGCGACTGTCCTACGTCAGGCGGGAAGGCCGGTCAGCAGCCGCCGCAGTTGTGGTAGGTCACGTCCCAGTGGTTGACCTCGTTGTAGTACACGTTGCCCGAGCCCGACTGCCACTTGCTGCCGCCGATGGAGGTGAACGTGCCGGTGATGTAGTTGGTCAGGCAGCTCGACATGGCGAAGTCGAGCTTGTAGCCGTTCCAGTGGCTGTAGGTGCCCGACGCGTGGCCGGTCTCCGTGCCGCCGGTGACCGTCATGGCGCAGCCGGTGGCGCGCTTGAGGGTGATGGCGCCCTGGATGGTGGCGGAGTTGACCTGGTCGAGGGAGGTACAGGTCGGGTTGTTGCGGTTCGAGCAGCCGCCGCTGGAGCGGATGCCGATGCCGGCGCTGCTGAGCTGGGAGGCGGCGGTGGCGTGGCTGAGCTTGGCGAGCGCGCCGGCCGGGGCCTTGGTGTCGGCGGGGGCGGCCTGGGCGGCGGCGGGGAAGGAGAAGAACGCCAGGGCGACGGCGGAGGTGCCGATCGCGGCGCTGCGGATGAACTTGTTCACAGCAATTTTCCTCTGCGGTGGGGGACGGGGAGGTCAACTACGCGCGTAGCATGGCCAGTTGCACCGAACCGCGCACAAGCCCCAACCCACCCTCGATGAGCATGGGTTGCGCCTTGTGTCGGGCGGCACCGCCGGTCACGGAGACAAGATTGCACATCTACGCGCGATGCGTAAGACGATGTCCGTCACCCCTGTGCAAAGTTGTGAGAACTCTTGCAGACAGCTGGTGAACCCCCGCGGAAAGCGGGGCTGTTCGGCTGTCCCATGACGGGGCGTCATCCGTACGGCGTACGGCCGTACGGCTTCAGCCATACCGTCCGTCCACACCGTCGCGGTCCCGGCACGGCAGCCGTGCGGCGGCGTCGGCCCGCTCAGGCCGCGAGCAGCACGCCCATCGCCTGGCCGTCGCGACGGCCGGCGTTCCGGTGCGGACGGCCACGGTGCGCCGGGGCCGAGGCCCGGGTGCCGAGGCGGGAGGTGAGCGAGACCGTCACCGTGACGGGCGCGGTCGACGTGAGGTCGGTGTGCAGGGCGCCCAGCAGGTCCACGAGGTGCAGGCCGAGCGCGCGGCAGACGGCCGCGAGCACCTCGGACGAGGGTTCCTTGCGCCCGCGCTCGATCTCGGAGAGGTACGGCAGCGAGACCTGGGCCCGGTCGGCGACGTCCCGCAGTGTCCGGCCCTGTCGCAGCCGGGCGCGGCGCAGCGCGGCTCCCACGAGGTCGCGCAGCAGCGGCTCGTCGGATGCGCCGGGCGGGCCGGGCCTGCCGGACCCGTACGAGCGGCCGGACCCGTACGGCCTGTCCGATCCGTCGGGTCCGGTGACCCGGCCCGCGCCACCCGAGTCGCCGCGTCCGAAGCCACGGTCCACGGCACGCACCTCGCGCCCCTCCTCGCCCGGCCCCGGTACCGCCCGTGGCAAGGCCCGTGGCACGGCCCTCGGGACTCCCTCACCCATGGTTGCCTCCCGCAGCCGCACACCGGTACCGTCCGCCCCGCCGTCCGAGCGTAGGTGCCGGCCGCCCGCCCGGCCGGGGTTTCCGCCGGGGGCGTAAACCCCCCGGGGCCGGGTCACCACCTTCGCGGACCGCCTCGCGCTCCCGCGTTCCGCGCAGGACACTGGGCCCGTTACCGGATGTACTCGGAGGGGGACGCACATGCGGGAAAGCCACCGGGCGGAGGCCGAGAGGCTGTTGACACGGGCGGTCGAGGAAGAGGTACGGCGCTCCGGCGGACGGATCGACGGCGCGGTCCTGCTGTCGCGCGGGCGGGGCGCGTGGGACACGATCGCGGGGGCCGCCGTTGAGGAGTACGCGCTGTACGAGGCGGCGCTGGCCGAGGCGGGGGCATCCCGGCGGCCGTTGTCGGAGCGGTTCGGCTCGGGCGCGCTGGGGACTCCCGCCCTGGTGGCGGGCGTCGCCGCCGCCTCGGCGGTCGCCGCGGACATGGCCTTCGGCACGGGCGCGGGTACGGCCCTGGGCACGGGCGTGGTGGTGGCGGTCGCCGGGACGGCGACGGGCGTCGCCCGGGTGGCGTCCTCGGGCCGCCCCGCCGGACGGGCCGGGGCCGCCGAACAGGCGCGCCACATCGAGCAGTTGAGACTTCAGTGGCTGTCGGCGCTGGAGGTACGGGGCATCCGCCCCTATCTGGACCAGCAGCAGGTCCTCACCCGGGCGACCCGGCGTACGAGCAAGAAGTCCGCCTCCGGGCCGAAGTTGCGCGGCTCCGACCGCAGTGCCGCCGCACGCAGGCGCAGCGTGCTCGAACAGTCCTTCGGTCATCTGCCGCGCACCGAAGGACCGTTCGCGGGACGGCGGGAAGCGGTCGGGCAGATCGCGCGCTGGGTGCACGCGGCCCGCGCGTCGACGGAGACGAAACCGACCGTCGTCGTGCTGCACGGCGCGCCCGGCTCGGGCCGCACCACCCTCGCGGTGCGGGCGGCGGACCAGTTGAAGGACCAGTTCCGCGGGGCGTGCGTGGTGGACCTGCGGGGCGGCGACACGGGCGAGGCGCCGCTGTCGACCAGGGACGCGCTGCTGCATCTGCTGAACCGGCTCGGCGCGCCCCGCGAGCAACTGCTGTTCCGTGAGCGGTCGTCGCCCGAGCAGCAGGTCCGGCGGCTGAGCGAGCTGTACCACCAGCAGCTGACCGGCCTGCCCGTGACGATCGTGCTGGACGACGCCTCGGACGCGGAGCAGATACGCACCCTGATCCCCGAACGCTCGGACAGCCTGGTGCTGGTGACGGCCCGTCAGCCCGTGGAGCTGGACCCCGGCACCCCGGCGTGGGTGCACCATCTGCCGGTGGAGGCGCTGGACGGCGCGGGCTGCGAGGAGTTGCTGCGGGCCGTCGGCGACGAGCCTGCGGACGCCCCGTACGACGCCCAGAGCGTGGACCGCGTCGGCGAGTTGTGCGGCGGGCTGCCGCTGGCGCTGCGGATCGCGGGCTCGTCGCTCGGCACCCGGACCGCGCAGCGGCTGGCCGCGGATCTGGAGGCGTACGGCCCGGTCGCCCCGGCCGAGCGCGCCCTGTGGCTGCGCTACACCGACCAGGGCGAGCAGGCGCGCGGGCTGCTGCGGCGGCTGGCGCTGGCGGGACCCGCCTCGCTCGGCGCGGCAGCCGCCGCCGCGCTGCTCGGCACGGACGAGCGGGAGGCCGAGCGGCTGCTGACGGTGCTCTCGCGCGCCGGGCTGCTCGATCCCGTACGGTCCGGGCGCTACCGGCTCCACGACGTCGTACGGACCTTCGCGCTCGCCCGGCTGCTGGACGAGGAGGACGCCGCCGCGCGTACGGCCGCCCAGGAGCGGCTCATCCGGAACTACTCGGAGCTGGCGGACTCGGTGATCCGGCTGGTCGACGGCAAGACGTCGACGCGCGCGGACCAGTTCGGCGGTCACGGTTTCGCCTCGCTGGACGCGGCGCTGCGCTGGCTGGACGACGAGTCGAGCTTCATCACCGACGCGGTGCGGCACGCCGAGGGCGTCGACCAGGCGGCCGTGCTGCATCTGCTGGGCGCGCTGTGCGACTACTGCCTGCTGCGCGGGGACCTCTACCGGCTCGGTGAGATCAGCGAGTTGACGCAGGCGGTGGACCAGGGGCTGCTGGCCCGGTCCGTGCAGTGGCGCACGGGCATCGCGGCCCGGCAGCTCGGCGAGCTGGACAAGGCCCGCACCACCCTGACGTCCGTGGTCGACCTGTACCGCGAGGCGCAGCACGACGCGGGTGTCGCCCGCGCGCTGTGCTCGCTGGGCATCACCCTGCACCACCAGGGCAATCTGGTCGAGGCGTCGGCGAAGCTGCGCGAGGCACTGGAACTCCAGGCCCCGGCCGCGCTCGGCACCGACCGCGCGTGGACGCTGCACGCGCTGGCGGCCGTCGAGCGCGACCGGGCGAATCTCAACGAGGCGACCGCGCTGCTGTCGACGGCGCTGGTGCTGCACCGGGAGGGCGAGTCGCTGCACGGCGAGGCGTGGACGCACTTCCAGCTGGGGCAGGTCTGCCTGCGCCGGGGCGATGTCCCGCGCGCCGACGCGGAGTTGGGCCAGGCGCTGGAGCTGTACGGCCGCACCCGTGACGGCCGGGGCGAGGCGTGGGCGCTGACGCAGCTGGCCCGCGCGCGGCTGGTGGAGGGTGAACAGGACGCGGCGGCCGACCAGTTGCGGCAGGCGCTGGCGCGGCACCGGGAGAACGAGGACGCGCGCGGCGAGGCGTGGACGCTGTACTACCTGGGCCAGGCGCTGGAGGAGTGCGGCGACGCGGCGCAGGCGGTGCGTGAACTGGAACGGGCGCGCTCGATGTTCTCGCGGATGCGGGACGTGTACGGGCTGGCGTGCGCCCGGCACCACTCGGGCCGGGTCACCCGTGACCAGCGGGCGGCGCAGACGGGCAATCTCCGCAACTCCGGTTTCGCCCGGCAGTTGCTGATGGACGCCCGTGCGGACTTCCACCGGATCGGGGTGGCGCACGGCGAGGGCTGGACCTGTCTGGAGCTGGCGATCATCGACGCGGGCAACAGCAAGGCGGCGTCGGCGCTGGCCCTGTGCGACGAGGCGGCCGGGCTGTTCACCTCGTACGGCGACCGCCGCGGCGCGGACTGGGCCCGCTTCCTGCGGTGCACGCTGCTGCCGTACAGCTCGGCGGGCGGCGTGGAGGTCGGCTCCGCGGTCGCGGAACAGGAACTCGCCGAACTGCGGGCCGCCGGGCACCCGTCGCGGGACGGGAAGCTGGAGGAGTGCGCGGCGACGTTCGCGGTGATGCTGGAGCGCGGGGTCACGCTGGAGGACGGCTGGCAGGCCTGGCGCCTGGGCATGGTCCCGAGCCGCCACGCGCGGGAGGTGATGGGGGTCCGGGTGGAATCGGCGGGGGCCTGAGCCCGGCTCGGTTCGGGTGGGACGGGGCCGCGCGGTTCGGGTGGGACGGGCGGGTGCCGCGCGGTTCGGGGCGGCGGGGGTCCGGGCGGTTCGCCGTGGCCGGGGGCCGTGGGCGCGCGTTGAGGCCGCACGCGGCCTGAGGCAGCCGGGGCCGTACGGACCGTGCGTCGTGGCCGGGGGCCGTAGCCGTGGCCGTGCGTTGAGGCGTGCCGGCCCGGCGCGGTCCCTTCCGGCAGTCGTTCGGGGACAACGGCGTTGGTGCGGTGGGCCGCAGCTGACAGAGGCGGCTCCCCGGGGGCCTCGCCTCAGGTGAGCGGAGAGGCACCACCGGCGTCCGACGGGCCGCGGTCACGTATCGCTACGCGCGGCGGGCCCGCCCGGACGGACCCAGCACCCGGAAGGGCTGCCGACGGGGGTGGTGGACGGCGGTCACCCGCCGGTGCTCGACGTGCGTGCGGACCCCGGGCTCCTCAACGCGCGCCCCGCTGCCAACCGCAAGGCAAACGACCGGTCACACGCGGGCGTGCCCGCCCGGCCCTGGGCAGCCCCGCGTAGAAGTACGTGCCGGACCGGCCCTGTCCGCCCGTACGGCAGGGCGCGCGCCGCAGCAGCCGCAAGACCGGCCGACCGGCCTCGTACCGAAACGTCCTCGGCCAGCCGCGCCGGTCACCCAGTGGCAGGGGGCCGGCCATCCGTACGCGCGGCAGGAACGCGCCTTTCCCGGTTACGCGCCCAGGCGTCACACGCCCACGCCCGCCCGCAAACCAGCCCGGTCCGCCCGCGGGTCAGGAACCGCCCCGACGTACACGCGCCGCAGGAACGCCTCTCCCCGCTACGCGCCCCGCGTCGTCCGCCCGTCACCCGCCGGGGCCGCCGACGCGCGGGCGGTGTCCGGCGTTCGGGCCGTCTCCTTCGCCGTCGGCCCGGTCTCCGTCTCCGTCGACTCCTCGTCGAAGTCGACCTTGCCCATGTGGCGGTTCATCGACTTCATCAGGAGCCACACGGCGCCCGCCATCACCGCGAACACGACGAAGCCGAGGACGCCGGGCGTCACCTTGTTCTCGTCCAGTTCCTTAGCGAGCGGGACGAGCTGTGTCACTGCCTGGGTCGCATCCATGTCAGGCATTGTCGCGGATGCCCGCGAAGAGGTCGCTCTCGGGGAGGGAGGTGTCCACGAGCGACTTCGCCAGCTCGTACTCCTCCGTCGGCCAGACGTCCCGCTGGATGTCCATCGGGACCCGGAACCAGCCGCCGTCGGGGTCGATCTGCGTGGCGTGCGCGACGAGCGCCTTGTCGCGGATCTCGTAGAAGTCGGCGCACGGCACATGCGTGGTCAGCGTCCGCTCCGCGCGCCCGAACTCCTCCCAGCGCTTCAGCCAGTCCGCGTACGGGGACTCCAGTCCGCGCGCCAGCAGGGCCTCGTGCAGGGCGACCGTGCGGGGCCGGTTGAAGCCCTGGTTGAAGTAGAGCTTCCGCGGCTGCCACACCGGTCCGAACTCGGCCTCGGGGTACTTCACGGCGTCGGCCGCCCCCTCGAAGGCCACCATCGTGATCTTGTGGGTCATGATGTGGTCGGGGTGCGGGTAGCCGCCGTTCTCGTCGTACGTCGTGACGACCTGCGGCCTCTGCTCGCGGATCATCCTGACCAGCCGGCCGGCCGCCTCGTCGACGTCCTCCAGCGCGAAGCACCCCTCGGGCAGCGGCGGCAGCGGGTCGCCCTCGGGCAGGCCGGAGTCGACGTAACCGAGCCACGCCTGGCGGATGCCGAGGATCTCGCGGGCCTCGTCCATCTCCTTCCGGCGCACCTCGTGGATGTTCGCCTCGATGTAGGCGTCGCCCTGGAGCTTGGGGTTGAGGATGGAGCCGCGCTCGCCTCCGGTGCAGGTCACGACCAGCACGTCCACCCCCTCGGATACGTACTTGGCCATGGTGGCCGCGCCCTTGCTCGACTCGTCGTCGGGGTGGGCGTGCACGGCCATCAAACGCAGCTGGTCAGTCAAGACTCGGTCCTCGGTGATATGTCGCAACGGGCGGCTTCTATAGTGACGGAATCGGGACACGGAAAATTCCGGAGAGGAATCATCGATGACCGCGGTACGCCCACCGGTTCTTCCCGAGGGCCGCTACGGCCGCTCGTCGGACGAGCGCGCGGACCGCGGCCTCAGGATCGTCGGCTCGGTGCTCGGTGTCGGCCTGCTCGCGCTCGTGGGCTGGTTCGGGTACGACTATGTGGCTGGCCAGAGTGTCTCGGGCGAGCTCATCAAATTCAAGCTCGTCTCGGACTCCGAGGTCGAGGTGCATCTGGAGGTCCGCAAGGACCGCGACGCTGCCGGGACGTGCACACTCCGTTCCCGCTCGGAGGACGGCGCCGAGGTGGGTCGCAAGGACGTCCGTTTCGAGGGGCCGCAGACGCGGATCGACCGGGTCGTCACCGTCCGTACGACGGCGGGCGCGACGAGCGCGGAGCTGGTCGGCTGCACGGCCGACGGCGGCTGAGCCGCCCGCCGGAGCGGGTGGTCCAGGCCCGGTACGGCCCCGGCCCCGCCCGGATCACCTTCGGTTTCACGTCGCTGATCTGCGAGAATGTGATTCTGGTGCCTTTCGTCCTGCCCTGACGGCGCGGAATTGTTAGGCTCGTGGTTTCGCCCACCCGAGAAGGCACATGCTTCTGGGTAGGGCGATGCTTTGTATCCCCAGTACCTACGAGGAGCACCTGTGACCCAGACCAGCGAGAACGTCACCTGGCTCACCCAGGCGGCGTACAACCAGCTCAAGGCCGAGCTGGACTACCTGTCTGGTCCCGCGCGCGTCGAGATCGCCCAGAAGATCGAGGCCGCCCGCGAGGAGGGGGACCTGAAGGAGAACGGCGGGTATCACGCGGCCAAGGAGGAGCAGGGCAAGCAGGAGCTGCGGGTGCGCCAGCTCACCCAGCTCCTCCAGAACGCCAAGGTGGGCGAGGCTCCGGCCGACAACGGGATCGTCGAGCCGGGCATGGTCGTGACCATCGCCTTCGACGGCGACGAGGACGACACCCTGACGTTCCTGATGGCCTCGCGGGAGTACGCGAGCAGCGACATCGAGACGTACTCGCCGCAGTCGCCGCTGGGTACGGGTGTGAACGGCAAGAAGGTCGGCGACGAGGCGGAGTACGAACTGCCGAACGGCAAGAAGGCGTCCGTGAAGATCCTGGCCGCCAAGCCGTACCAGGGCTGATCGCCGTACCCGGGCCGGTCCCCCGGCTCATGGTCCCGACACGCGTCGACGGCCCCCGGCCCCATGTGAGTTCTCATGGGCGGGGGCCGTCCGCGTACGTACGTCGGGTGAGTGCGGGTGCGGATGCGGGTGCGGGCGTGGGTGCGGGCGTGGGTGTGGGTGTGGGTGACACGGTCGTGGTCGTGGGGCGGGGTCAGCTGGCCGCCTTGCGGTACTTGCGGATCGCGAGGACGCGGAAGACGACCACGATCACGATCGAGTAGATCAGCGACGCCCACACCGGGTACTCCATGGGCCACGCGCTGGACCGGGACAGGCCGGGATCGCCGAAGAGCTGCCGGCACGCCTGCACCGTCGCGCTGAAGGGGTTCCACTCGGCGATGTGGCGCAGCCAGGGCGTCATCTGGCTGGAGTCCACGAAGGCGTTCGAGACGAACGTCACGGGGAACAGCCAGATGATCCCGCCCGAGGTCGCCGCCTCCGGTGTGCGTACGGACAGACCGATCAGCGCGCCGATCCAGGTGAAGGCGTACCCCAGCAGAAGCAGCAGACCGAAGCCGGCCAGGATCTTCCCGATGTTGGTGGGTTCGGCCGTGCCGGGACGCCAGCCCACGATCAGCGCGACGATGGCGAGGACGAGCAGGGTGATGGCGGTCTGTACGAGGTCGGCCACGGTACGGCCGGTGAGGACGGCGCCCCGGGCCATCGGCAGCGAGCGGAAGCGGTCGATGAGCCCCTTCTGCATGTCGTCGGCGATGCCCGCGCCCGATCCGGCGGTGGCGAACGTGACGGTCTGCGCGAAGATGCCGGCCATCAGGAAGTTCTTGTAGACGTCGGGGTTGGTGTTGCCGCCGACCTTGATGGAGCCGCCGAAGACGTACGTGAACAGCACCACGAACATCACCGGCTGGATGATCCCGAAGAGCAGCATCTCGGGGATCCGGGTCATGCGGATCAGGTTCCGCCGCGCGATCACCAGGGAGTCGGTCACGGTGCTCACTTGGTGTTCTCCTTCGGGTCCGTGGTGCCGGGCTCGTCGGAGGTGCCCGCGTCCTTCTTGTCCGGGGCCGCGTTCGCCGCGTCGTCGGCGTTGTCGTTGTCGTTGTCGGCGTTGTCGGCGTTCTCGGCGTTCTCGGCGTTCCTGGCGTCCTCGGCGGCGTGGCCGGTGAGGGAGATGAACACGTCGTCGAGAGTCGGGCGGCGCAGTCCGATGTCGTCGATCTCGACGCCCCGGGCGTCGAGTTCCCTGATGATCTCGGCGAGCAGCTTCGCCCCGCCGGTGACCGGGACGGTCAGCTTGCGGGTGTGGTCGGCGACCATCACCTCGCCCTTTCCGAGGCGGGCCAGCACGTCGCGGGTGGGGGTGATCTGGTCGCGTTCGTGGACGACGACCTCGACCCGTTCGCCGCCGGTACGGGCCTTGAGTTCGTCGGCGGTGCCCCGGGCGATCACCTTGCCGTGGTCGATGACGCAGATGTCGTCGGCGAGGTGGTCGGCCTCTTCGAGGTACTGGGTGGTGAGCAGCAGCGTCGTACCGCCCGCGACCAACTCCTCGATGATGGACCAGAGTTGCTGACGGTTGCGCGGGTCGAGGCCGGTGGTCGGCTCGTCCATGAACATCACCGGCGGGGAGACGACGAGCGCCGCCGCGAGGTCCAGGCGTCTGCGCATGCCGCCCGAGTAGGTCTTGGTGGTGCGGTCGGCGGCGTCGGTGAGATGGAAGCGTTCGAGCAGTTGGGTGGCCCGGACCTTCGCCTCGCGGGCACCGAGCTGGTAGAGCCGGCCGACCATCCGGAGGTTCTCACGGCCCGTCAGATATTCGTCGACCGCGGCGAACTGGCCGGAGAGACCGATGTTCCTGCGCACCTCGTTGGGGTGCTTGAGCACGTCGATGCCCGCGACGACGGCCTTTCCGCTGTCGGGTTCGAGGAGGGTGGTCAGCACCCGGACCGCGGTGGTCTTGCCCGCGCCGTTGGGGCCGAGCAGGCCCAGGACCGTGCCTTCGGGGACGTCGAGGTCGACGCCGTCCAGTGCTCGTACGTCGCCGAACGTCTTGACCAGGGCTTCGGCGTAGATGGCGCCTGGCATAGAGGTACTCCCGGAGTGATGTAAACGCTGTCAAACAGGACGATCCGTGCCATCGGCCAGCTTAAGCCGACAGGGGAGGGCCCTGACGCTAACGCGATACATCGCGAGCAACAAGGGAGTTGTGTCAGTTCTGCGTAAAGGGATGTAAAGCGACGTAAAGGGACGGGCGGGGTCCTGTGAAGGGAGAGGCGCTGTCGCTATGACGGGACGATCGGGGTCCGACGGTGCTCGGACCATCCCTTCGTGGTCAGCGGCGCGCTGACGGTCCCGCCGCGCTCGGCGTTGTCGCGACCGTCCCGCCGCGTCAGCAGTGCTCGGACGATCCCGCCGCGCTCAGTCGAGGATCGGGTAGCCCGCCTCACGCAGTGCCGTCGCGACGTCCCGGCAGTGCTCCGGGCCCTTGGTCTCCAGATGCAGTTCCACGTCCGCCTCCGTCAGGCCGAGCCGGGGGTCGGTCCGTACGTGGCTCACGTCCAGCACGTTCGCGTCGGCCACCGACAGCACCCCGAGCAGCGTCGCGAGCGCCCCCGGCCGGTCGGTGATCCGTACCCGCAGCCCCAGGTACCGCCCCGACGCCGCCATCCCGTGCCGCAGGATGCGCTGCATCAGCAGCGGGTCCACGTTGCCGCCCGACAGGACGGCGACCACCGGCCCGCGGAAATCGCGCGGGGTGCTCAGCAGCGCGGCGACCGGGCTCGCCCCGGCCGGCTCCACGACCAGCTTCGCCCGCTCCAGACAGAGCAGCAGCGCCCCGGCCAGCTCGTCCTCGGAGACCGTACGCACCTCGTCCACCAGGTCCCGGATCATCGGGAACGTGATCTCGCCCGGCCGCCCCACCTTGATGCCGTCCGCCATGGTGCTCGGCTCGTGGACGGAGGTCGGGTGGCCGGCGCGCAGCGAGGGCGGGTACGCGGCGGCGCCCGCCGCCTGGACGCCGACGACCCGGACGTCCGGCCGTACCGCCTTGACCGCGAGGGCGATGCCCGCGGCGAGACCACCGCCGCCGAGACCGACGAGGATCGTCCTCACCTCGGGGCACTGCTCCAGGATCTCCAGGCCCACCGTGCCCTGTCCCGCGATGATGTCCGGGTGGTCGAAGGGATGGATGAAGACCGCGCCGGTCTCCCGCGCGTACTCCTGCGCGGCGGCCAGGGTCTCGTCCACGACCTGGCCGTGCAGCCGTACCTCGGCGCCGTACTCGCGGGTGGCGGCGACCTTCGGCAGTGGCGCCGCGACCGGCATGAACACGGTGGAGCGGACACCCAGGAGGGTGGAGGCGAGCGCGACGCCCTGCGCGTGGTTGCCCGCGCTGGCGGCGACGACCCCGGCCGCGCGCTCCTCCGGGGAGAGCCCGGCGATCCGCACGTACGCGCCGCGCAGCTTGAACGATCCGGTCCGCTGGAGGTTCTCGCACTTGAGCAGGACCGGGGCGCCGACCAGACCTGTCAGATGCCGGCTGCCCTCCAGCGCGGTCGTCCGGGCCACACCGGCGAGCATCTTCCGGGCGCCGCGGATGTCGTCGAGGATCGGGGCGGGCACGGAGCGGTACGGGGAGGCGGAGGTGAATGATCCGGAGGAACGAGACGTACCGAAGGTCATGACCGCCAGTCTCGCAGCTCAACGAGCGGCCGGCCGCCCGGCGCCGGACCCGCCGGCCGGCCCGCCCCCGGGGTCGCCACCGGTTTACGCGGGGCCCGTACGGCCAGGCACACAGCCGCGTACTCTGTCCCCCACCAATCGACCACCGCACGAGAGAGCCCCAGCCATGCCCCCTACTCAGGACATGACTTCCGCTGTGTCGGCCTCCCCGGGCTCCGGCTCCGAATCCTCCGGTTCCGAACCTTCCGGCTCCGCACCTTTAGAGTCCGCACCGGCGTCGTCCGCCGGTACCGAATCCACCCGCGCGGCTGACACCGCCTCAACAGACGGCGTGTCCGACGACATCGCCTCCCGCGACATCGGCTCCCACCACACCGCGTCGAAAAACATCGGCTCGAACGACGCCGCGGTGAACGACGCCGTCTCCGACGACGGCATGCCGGGCGATGTCGCCGCACTGCTCGACTCCCTCCAGCACCAGGTGGCCGTCTTCGCCCGACGGGCGGAACAGACCCGCCTCGGCGGTGTCGGCCAGGTGCGCAACTCCATGGACCGCGCCGCCTATCTGTTGCTCAACCGGCTCGACTCGGAAGGGCCGATGGGCGTCAAGGCGCTCGCCGCGGGGATGGGCATCGACTCCTCCACCGTCACCCGCCAGGTCGCGCCGCTGGTCGACACCGGCCTGGTCAAGCGCACGTCGCACCCGGAGGACGGCCGTGCCGTCGTCCTGGAACTCTCCGTGCGCGGGATGAGCCGCCTCGAAGAAGTCCGTTCCTCGCGGCGGGAGTTGATGTCGAAGGTCACGGAGGGCTGGACGGAGGACGAGCGGGAGTCGTTCTGCACGCTCCTCACCCGGTTCAACTCCGCCCTGTCGGCACGGCAGTCGGGGCCCGCGCCGGCCGAACAGGCCGGACAGCGGACCCCGGTGGACGCCCCTTCCGGTACGGAGCTTCCACCGGCGTCCTGAACTCCGGCCCGGTGCGCGGGCGGTGGTCACCGCTCTCCCGGCCCGCGCCGGCCCGTCTCTCCCCCGTCGGCCCGACCGGCCCTGATACGGGGGGACTTCTCCTACGCGAGTCTTACGCGAGGGCCTGCTGAAGATCCGTCAGCAGGTCGTCGCCGGACTCGATGCCGACCGACAGCCGCACCAGGTCGTCCGGCACCTCCAGCGCGGACCCCGCCACGGAGGCGTGCGTCATGCGTCCGGGGTGCTCGATCAGCGACTCGACCCCGCCGAGGGACTCCCCCAGGGTGAAGACCTTCGCCCGGCCGCAGACCTCGATCGCCGCCTGCTCGCCGCCGGCGACCCGGAAGGACACCATGCCGCCGAAGGACTTCATCTGCTTGGCGGCCACCTCGTGGCCGGGGTGCTCGGGCAGGCCCGGGTAGTACACCTGGGTGACCTTCGGGTGCCGCACCAGCATCTCGGCGACGCGCGCCGCGTTCTCGCCGTGCCGGTCCATCCGTACGGCGAGGGTCTTCACACCGCGCAGCACCAGCCACGAGTCGAAGGGGCCTGCGATCGCGCCCATCGCGTTCTGGTGGTAGGCGAGTTCGTCGCCCAGCGTGTCGTCGGAGGTGACGAGCGCGCCGCCGACGACGTCCGAGTGACCGCCCATGTACTTGGTCGTCGAGTGCACGACGACATCGGCGCCGAGGGCGAGCGGCTGCTGGAGGTAGGGGCTCGCGAAGGTGTTGTCCACGACGAGCTTCGCGCCGGCCGTGCGGGCGATGTCGGCGAGGGCCTGGATGTCGCTGATGCCCAGGAGCGGGTTGGACGGGGTCTCGACCCAGATCGCCTTCGTACGGGGGCGCAGGGCCGCCCGTACCGCCACCGGGTCCGAGGTGTCGGCCACCGACCACTCCACGCCCCAGCGCGAGACGACCTTGGCGAAGAGCCGGAAGGTGCCGCCGTACGCGTCGTCGGGGATCACGACGTGGTCGCCCGGGGACAGCAGCGTACGGAGGAGGCAGTCCTCGGCGGCGAGGCCCGACGCGAAGGCGAGGCCACGCCGGCCGCCCTCCAGGGCCGCCAGGTTCTCCTCCAGGGCGGAGCGCGTGGGGTTGGCGCTGCGGCTGTACTCGTAGCCGCCGCGCAGTCCGCCCACGCCGTCCTGCTTGTACGTGGACACCTGATAGATGGGGGGTACGACCGCGCCGGTGAGGGAATCAGGCGTGTTCCCCGCGTGGATGGCGATGGTCTCGAAGCTGTGCTGGTCGCTCATGAGCCCCGAGGGTAGCGGGGCCGGGGGCTCTCCGCCGGACAGGTCCGAGGGGCGGCCGGGACCTCCCCGCCGGACGGGACCGGGTCCGGGCTCGGAGCGCCTGCCGGGTCCGGGCTCGGAGTGCGTGCGGGGTCCGGGCTCGGAGTGCGTGCGGGGTCCGGGACAATGGGACGCATGGAGATTCTCTGGTTCCTGATCGCGACGGGCCTGGTCGTGGCCGCCGTCGGCCCGCTCGCCCGGCGCCGCCGGAGCGGCATCCACCAGGTCGAGCCCGGCTCGCCGGACGCCGCAGACCCGGACGCGTACGCGTTCGTACGGCAGGAGGAGCTGGACCTGCGGCTGCCCGGCCCGGACCAGGACCTGCTCGACGTACTCGACGTGGTCCAGCGCACCCAGGACTGGCGGGCGGCGGCGCAGCTCCTCGCGGGGACGCCCAAGGAGGGCGAGGTGCGCTGGCAGCGGGTGCAGGCGTTCGCGGGCGCGGCGTCGCTGGAGCTGCGGCAGAAGCCGGGCGTCGGCGGGGCGTGGCTGCGGGCGTGGCGGTCGGAGTCGCCGAAGGACGCGGGCGGGGCGCAGGTGCACGCGGAGTTCCTGGTGCAGCAGGCGTGGCGCTCCTCGGCGGCGGGCACGGACGACTTCCGGATCATCCTGGAGGAGGCGCGTTCGGTCTGCGACGAGGCGGCGCTGCTGGCGCCCGGCGATCCGGTGCCGTACATCGTGGAACTGGCCGTGGCGCGCGGGCTCGGTTATCCGCACGAGCGGTTCGACCAGCTCTGGGCGAAGATCATCGACCGCGCGCCGGACCACATGGGGGCTCATCTGGCGGCCCTGCACTACTGGTGCGAGAAGTGGCACGGCTCCCGCCAGGAGGCGGACCGCTTCGCCACGGCCTCGGCGGCGCGGGCCCCGCAGGGGTCGCTGCTGGCGGCGCTGCCGCTGTTCGCGGTGTTCGAGCATCTGCCGGAGATCACGCTCGTACGGGACTTCTACCGCAGCGAGGTGGTGTCGAAGGCCATGGAGGGCGCGCTGTTCGCGGTCCACGCGGCCCGCCCCGACGACCCGATGCTCGCGCACGTGCGGCATCTGCTGCTGCTCTTCCTGGTGCGGGGCGAGCGGTGGTCGGAGGCGATGCACCAGTTCGTCCTGGTGGACGGCCACGTCGGCGCGCTCCCGTGGACCCTCAGCGAGGACCCGGCGGCGGAGTACACCCTGCACCGGGCCCTGGCGGTGGCGGGCTACGAGGCGAACGGCGGCAACCCGGCGACGCTGCCGCGGTAGGGGCGCCGGTGCGGTGGGGCCGTCGGTCGGGCGGTCGGGCGGTCGGGCGGTCGGGCGGGCAGGAGCCAGGTAGGGAACCTGTTTCCTGTCTCCTGTTGTCACGCCCGCGCCGTTCTGCCAGTGGCAGAACACCGGCCCGACCGGGCTCGACGGTCACTACGGTCCAGTCTCATGACGACGCTCGTGACGACGATCACCACGCGCACGGTCGAGTACCCGGCCGACGGCCTGACGATGATCGGGCACCTCGCGCTCCCGGCCGGCGCCGACCGCCGGCCCGCCGTGCTGCTCGGACCGGAGGGCCCGGGGCTCAGCGACGTCGAGCGCCGCCGGGCCGACGCGCTCGCCGAACGGGGATACGTGGCGCTGGCCTTCGACATCCACGGCGGGCGCCATCTGGGCGACCCGGCCGAGATGCTGGCCCGTTGCATGCCGCTGCTCGCCGACCCCGACCGGATGCGGGGCATCGGCCACGCGGCGCTCGACGTGCTGCGCGCCGAACCACGCACCGACCCCGACCGGATCGCCGCCGTCGGCTACGGCACCGGCGGCGCCATCGCTCTGGAACTCGGGCGCGACGGCGTCAACCTGCGGGCGATCGGCACAGTCAACGCACTGACCACGGGCCGACCGGGCGAGACGGCGCGCATCCGCTGCCCGGTATGGGCCGGGGTCGGGTCGGAAGACCCGATCATGCCGCCCGCTCAACGGGACGCGTTCACCGCCGAGATGCAGGCCGCGGGCGTCGACTGGCGCCTCGTGGTCTACGGCGGCGCCTTGCACGCCTTCCACCACCCGCCGGTCGACCACCCCACGGTCCCCGGTGTCGCCTACCACCCACGGCACGCGCAACGCGCCTGGCACGACGTCATCGACCTGCTCACCGAGTGCCTGCCCGTAACGGAGTGATCCGGTCGGCAACCGCGATTCGGGCCGCGAACCAGACCGTCAGAACGCCACCGGCTCCGGTTGTGGGACATCACCGCAGCTCGGAGAAAGGGTGACGAGGTGCTCCGCGAGGGCGTTCCCGCTCGGCGGCGGGAACGGCTCCGCCCAGTGCCCGGGTTCTCCGCCCTCACACTCCTGACCTGGGCAGGCCCGGACCGCCGTCCCGGCTGGAGTTGCCGCTGACCCTGCTCCGTCTCAGGTGCTGTTTCCCTCTCACGGGTGGTTTGAGGCCGCACCGCCGGCGGAGGTGTCTGCCGGTGCCTTCGCCGGGATCGATTCCGTGTGATCGATCCACAGGTCACGGCTGGCCGGCCCGCGCATGGCCCGTCGGCTTGCTCCCGGCCTGTGGGACGGGCTGCACACCCCGGACCGAGAACGTGAGCCGGACAGCTGATCACGGGCGCGTTCGGCCTGTCAGGCGCGGTCGTGGAGCGTGATGTGGTAGCCGTCGGGGTCGGCGAAGGCGAAGGCCCGACCGAAGGGGCCGTCGACCGGTGCGGAGACGATGGTGCGACCGTCGGCGGCGAGAGCATCGTGAATGGCCTGAACGTCGGTGGCGTGGAGCCAGATCGCGGCACCGATACCGGGCTGAGCCACAGATGCGACATCGGTACCGGGAACGACGTCGCGGAGTGGAATCCCGGTGGGCGGCTCTGAGCTTCGAGATTCTCAATGGGTCAAGTGGGGGAAATGGATGTCGGAGTTGGAAACCTCTCCGCCGCAGATGGCTGGCGGGGGGCGCGGCTGGTACCGAGGTGACTGCCATGTGCACTCGCTGGCGTCGAGCGGCGGCGAGCTGACGCCGGCCCAGCTTGTGGCTGATGCCCGCGCGGCTGGGCTGGATTTCCTCGCAGCCACCGAGCACAACACGTCCGAGACGCACAACGCCTGGAGTCGGGACGCCGACGACGATCCGCTGGTGATCCTGGGTCAAGAGGTCACCACCCGAACCGGGCACTGGCTCGCTTTGGGTGTCCCCTCAGGTCAGGTGGTCGACTGGCGCTACGGCGTGGAGGACAGCGCGATCGATCGGCATCTGGACGAGGTCCACCGAGCCGGTGGGCTCTGTGTCGTGGCCCACCCGCACGCGCCCTACCCCTCTGGCACCTTCATGTACCCGTACCAGGGATTCGATGCGGTTGAGGTGTGGAACGGGCCGTGGAGTTCGGACGTGCCGTGGCAGGCGGACAATGAGGCGGCCCTGGCCGATTGGGGGCGGAGTCTGACTGCGGACATCCGACAGGGACCGTGGCGGCCGGCGATGGGCAACAGCGACACCCACCTCAAGGACCAGATCGGCGTCCCGCACACTGTCGTACTGGCCGAGGATCTGAGTCCCGGCGAAATCCTCGCCGGGATCCGTGCGGGCCGGAGCTGGACAGCCGAATCGGCCGCAGTCGAGTTGTTGTTCACGATCTCTGCGGGTGCTCAGAGCGCCGGGATCGGTGAACGGTTGCAGACCGGCGGTGAGCCGGCCGTGGCGAGGGTGGAAATACGCGGCGTTCAGTCGGGCATTGTCAGCTTTCACACCGAGCGAGGAGAAGTGCACCGTGTGCCACTTCCCGACTCGGGATCGGATGTCGTGGAGTGGCACACCAGTGCGGCAGATTCGGCGTTCGTACGTATCGAGGTACGTCATCCCGACGGGCACATGGCGGCACTCAGCAATCCGATCATCCTGACTGTCCCGGACTGACTTGGTGGGCCAAGGATAGGGCAGTGCTGATCCGTCGACGTGGTGGTGCGGTCGACGATGTCTGCGAAGGTCGGCATGCCGAGATCGACTGTGGCGGGTCGGCGGGCTGCTTCGGCATCGAGCTCGTCCAGGCTGCCCTGCGCGCCAGCGAGGCCGACCTGGAGGCCCTCGACTTCGCCCAGCCATCCTTCCCGCTCCGCCTCGGCGATCCGGGCGATCAGGTTGTAGCGGATGCCAGTCGGCCGTGGCCGTTGGGCCGGATCAGGCCGAAGGAGCGAGCATCTGACACAGGCTTGTCCGGACCAGCCCATCTCGACGCTCAGCTCGTCATCACAGTGCTTTCGCAACGGAAAGTAGTAGTGAAGTCGCCGGGCAAGAGGCCGTCCCCAGCGTGTCCGCATTCCAGGGCGGCAGTTCAACGTGGCTACTGGGAGAACGCGTAGGTTCGGACGGGGTCGAGGTGCAGTTCGTAGGGCCCGAAGCAGTCTGCCGCGAGCGTCGCGACCGGGGAGCCGCAGGGACAGGCGCGGTTGAGTCCTTCGTCACCCGTCGGCCCGCAGCAGCCGGTGCTGTTGTCCCAGTCAGGCAGCGGTTGAAGGCCGGGGGCGTCCTCAGGGTGCATCAGCACCGTGCCCGGGACGCCCTCCGAGATGACGAAGCCCCCCTCGCGGCAGACCAGCGGCCCCCGGGACTGAGCCGGCTTCGGGTCCTCCTGATCGTCCTGCACGACGTAGGGAGGTCCCCAGGGCTCGGGATCGATCGCGTAGCGGCCTCGCGGAACAGTGGAGGGTGCCCGGCGTGTCTCCTTGTCCCGGTCTTGTTCGTCGCCGGAGGGGCCGGGGACGGCGGCCAGCTCGGCCAGCTCCGGCGTGATCGCGGTGCCGCACTTGGAGCAGAGGAAGACGGTCATCTCCTCGTTGTAGTCCTCAGGGCTGCTGCTTCGCACCTTCGTTTGGCTCCTCGGAGTCGGTGCGCGCGACGATGCCGCGGAAATCGGGCCAGCTGAGATGGACGGTGCTGTGTCGGGCCGCGAGGTCGCGCCATCTCGCACCCGCGTCCACTCCACGGCTGTCCAGGTGCGAGCGCGCCAAGCACCCCATGGCCGTCATTGCTTATCGGAGCTCAGGCAGTGGTCCGGAGTTCTTCGGGTAGCAGCCCTCTTCAAGCCGGAAGAGGTACTTCCGGAGGTCCGCGCCGAGCCCTTCAGTGATGTAGGCGGCAAAGTCCCTCAGCCCCTCTGCGGCTTCCCGCTCGCCAGGCCTGTCGCTGGACGACCATCTGGGCAGAAGGGACTCCAGATACTCGGTGACCCGCCCACGGTCGCGCCACCAGTCCCGAACAGCCTCCGGTGTCCATCGGCTGTCGCCGTCGCAGGCATAGCCGCGGTACGGATCTTCCTGGGCCGCTTTCACCAGGTTCAGGACCTCGACCGTGGTCGTCGGCTGGCGATACACATATTCACCGAAGTACTCGCCGCCGTAGAGCACATGACGCGATGCGTGCGGTCGGCCCGTCCAACAGTTGTCGGCGATGCCGGTGTAGAAAGGGCCAGGAACGTTCAACCAGAGCCGGTCCTCCCAACGCCCGCCGAAGGACGTCTCGGGCTCGCCTTCTGGAAGCGCCGCTGTCGGTTCCCAGCACAGCTCTTCGTAGGTCATCCGCGAAGCTTAGGACCGATGGAAGATCTCTCCTCGGTGCTGCCGCGTCCGGTGTCGCGGCGGATGTCGGGCATGCCGAGGTGGACAGTGGACGGCCGAGTTGCCGGTACTTCACCCCGGACCTGGACTTCTTCGTCGCGCAGGACCTCGATCGCGGCGAAGGCCCAGAAGGATTCGCTCTCTCGTAGGTGAGGTTCGCCGTCCTTCCCGGAGTACCGGACACTCCCCGTCCTATACCTCCGCCACCGTGGCATACGAGCCGCCCGGGAGGCATACCCCCTGGTCACGGCAGCCGCCGCTCGGCAGGGAGGGGCGGCGGCACACATGGGTCACACCGAGGCAAGGAGCAGGTCATGTCCGTCACGACCACCACTCACCTGAACTTCCGGGGCACCGCGCGTGAGGCGCTGGGCTTCTACCAGTCCGTCTTCGGCGGACGCATCGTCGTGGTCACCTACCGGGACGCGGGCGCCGTACGGGACGAGAGCGAGGCGGACCGGGTGATGTGGGGCGAGGTGGCCGGTGACGACGGTTTTCACGTCATGGCCTACGACGTGCCCTCGCAGCAGCCCTGGAACCGGGGCGAGAACTCGTTCTTCGTCTCCGTGCGCGGCGACCGGGCCGAGGAGATCAGCGCCCTGTGGGAGAAGCTCGCCGAGGGCGCGACCGTCGTGAGTCCGCTGGAGCCCGCGAAGTGGGCGCCGTTGTACGGCATGCTCACCGACCGCTTCGGTGTCACCTGGGTGCTCGACGTCGCCGCGCCGTACCACGGCTGAACCGGCTGAACCGACATGCCCGCGCCGTCCGGGCCGCCGCAGCTTCACGGGCGGGCCGGACGGCGCGGGCGCCGCGCACACCGGGAAGCGGAAGGACCGGGTTCCGCCAGGCACCATTGCCCCCCTGACCTGCGGTCGTGCATACTTCACATCTCCCCCACAACGTATCTTCACCTGTTTCTCCCTAGTCCCTGGGGGCCACCGATGGCACGTGTTCTGCCCTTTGTCCTCTTCGCGATCGGTATCTGGTTCTGGCTGAGGGCCCGCCGGACCGTGTCCTCGCTGTTCGGGACCGAGGCGGAGCTGGGGCTGCTGCCCCGGGACCGGCAGAACACGGATCTGGCCGGGCCGGACCACGCGCTGGAGCACGCGCTCGCGGAGGCGCGGGCGGGGCGGTGGGAGGCCGGGGCCGAGGTGATGGCCAGGACCGGGAAGGACCGGGACTGGGAGCGGCGGGCGCTGTACACACGGGTGCTCGGGGAGGCGGCGGCGCTGGACGACGCGTGGCTGCGGGCCTGGCGGGCGGCGCGCGGCCAGGGCTCCCCGGACGCGGACGCGGAGCTGGTCCAGGCGTCGGCGACACTCTGCCGGGCGTGGCTGCTGCGGCGCTCGCCGTACGTCGGGCACGCCACGCCGGAGCAGGCGGACCGGTTCCACGAGCTGCTGCCGGAGGCCCGTGAGGAGACCGCCCGCGCGGCGGCGCTGGGCCCGGAGGATCCGACGCCGTACATCGTGGAGATCCGTACGGCGCTGGGTTTCGGCTACGGCCCCGAGAAGATGCGGGAGTTGTGGGCGGAGATCACGGCCCGTACGCCGCACCCGACGTCGGCGCCGCTGTACCGGGCGCACGAGGCCGCCCTCCAGTACTGGGGTGAGCGGTGGCACGGATCGGCGCAGCTGGCCGAGGAGTTCGCCGCCCAGGCGACGGCCGACGCGCCCCCCGGCACGCTGATGTCGGCGTTCCCGCTGATCGCCTGGTTCGACCACCACGACGCCTCCGCGACCACGCGCGACTACACGGATCCGGCGCTGACCGCGCTGGTGGACGCGGCCCTGGTGGACACGGCGGCGGCGTCCCCGGACCATCCCCGGCTGCCGGAGGTGCGGCATCTGCTGGCGTACTTCCTGACGCGCCAGTCCCGGCACGAGGAGGCCCTGGAGCAGTTCCGTCTGGTCGACGGCTATGTGAACGCGCTTCCCTGGCGCACCCGCCGCGACCCGGTGGAGTTCTACACGACGACCCGGACGACGGCGGTCCGGGGGACCGAGGCGCGCGCCCGTATCCGCAAGGGCGCGTGACCTCCCCCGGCCCTCGTCCACGGGGCGCCGGTCCTGGCATCGTGGGGGCATGGACGAGACTCCTCTGCCGGGCGGGTTCATCGATCGGGTCGTACGGGTCGGGGACACCGTGCGGCGTTCTTCCACCGTGCCGGAGCATCGTGCCGCGTACGTACGGCAGTTGCTGACGGACTTCGAGGAGCGGGGCTGGCACGGGGCGCCGAGGTTCCGGGGTGTGGACGAGCGGGGGCGGGAGGTTCTCGACCACATCGAGGGGCTGACGGATCTGCCGGTGTCGGACGCGCGGCTGGTGCGGGTCGCGGAGCTCGTACGGGAGTTTCACGATCTGACGGCCGGGTCCTCGCCGGGCGGGTGGCACCAGGTGGTCTGCCACAACGACCTGTCCCCCCGGAACACCGTCTACGCGGCGCCGGACGGCGGTGAACCGCTGCCCGTGGCTCTGATCGACTGGGACCTTGCGGCTCCCGGCGAGCGGATCCACGACGTGGCACAGCTGTGCTGGCGATTCCTGGATCTCGGCCCGCGCGTGCCCGACGTGGCCTACGCCGCCCGCCGGATCACGCTGGTCTGCGACGCGTACGGGCTGGACGACCGGGACGGCATCGTCCGGACGATTCTCTGGTGGCAGGACCGCAGTTGGCGGGGGATCGAGGCGGCGGCCGAGCGGGGGGATCCGGCCATGGTGGAGCTGCGTGCGCGCGGCGTGGTGGACGAGATACGGGCGGCGTACACCTGGGTCTCGGCCCATGCCTTCGCACTGGCCTCGCAGTTGTGAGTCGTGAGCGTGGTGAGGTGAGGTGAGCGTGGTGCGGAGAACCCGCGAGCGGACGTCGGGAGAGCGGAAGACGTGAGAACGGGAGACGGGGGCGTCGACGTGCGGCGACGGCTCGGCTCGGCTCGGCTACAGCTTGGCCTGGAAGATGCCGGCCGGGCGTTCGCGCCGGTAGCCGAGTGCCGCGTTCACGGCCAGCATCGGCGCGTTGTCGTCGGCGACGCTGGTGCTGATCTCCCGTACGCCCGGGTGGAGTTCGGCGAGCGTGGCGAGCAGATGGCGTTTGACGGCGCGGCCGAGTCCGCGGCCGCGGTGCTCCGGGACGACCACCGTGTCGTACTGGAGCGCGCGGGCGTGCGACGGATCGCGCAGTACGACCTCGGTGTACGCGGCGACCCGGTCGGTGCCCCGGCCCGCGCCGTCCGCCGAGGCGAGCACCACCGAGGTCAGGATGACGCCGCCGCGGTCGTCGACGAGCCGGGCCGCGTTCCGTACGCGCTCCGCGTCCCAGCGCGGCGTCCGCTCGTCCATGCCGCCGGCGGGCGCGTCCTCCATCGCGTCGTGCGCCCGCGCGAACTCGTCGGCGAGCGCGTCGGGCACGACGCCGTCCCATGCCGCGAACCGGTAGCCGTCGGGCAGTTGGGCCTCCGGCAGCCGCGCGTCGGCCTCCCGGACGCGCTGGACGTACCAGGCCAGCGGCAGCACCTTCGTGAAGCCGAGCCCGTCGACGAACGCCTCGCCCGCGCCGCCCAGTTCGAGCATGGCGGAGACCGAACTGCGCCCGTCGGCGGTCAGTTCGGCCCGTATCGCGCTCCACAGTTCGGCGCCGACACCGCGCCGCCGCGCCTCGGGGCGGACGACCAGGGCGTCGAGGAAGGCGGTGTGCCGGTTGCTCTCCTCGGTGAAGAGCAGCAGCGCGGCGACGCCGTCGTACGATCCGTCGGGGGCGGCCCGCACGAGGTGCCGCACGCGCCCGTTGGGCGACTGCACGCGCAGCTTTCCGGCCGTCTCGGTGCGGCCCGGTTCCGGTACGGACGCGGGCACGTCGTGGAGATGGGCAGCCGCGATCACGTCATGCCAGGCGTCTGTCTCCGCCTCCGACGGCGGGGTTCTCAGAGTCTTCAGCATGATCCGAACCTACGCTCACTGCCCGGCTCGCGCCCCCGAGTTGTGCGGGCTTCCGGTCAGTGAGACGGACGGACGACGCCATTGGTTGCCCGGGAGGACACAGAAACCTCAGGAGTCCCGGCGGACACGGGGCTCGGGGACCCGTACGCGAGCGAGATGCGGGGCCGAGAGGCGTACGGGAGGGAGCGGCACCCCCGAGCGGGCACCCGTACCGGAGCGGAACCCCGGGCCGGACCCCGTACGCGAGCAACACGCGGGGCGGGCACGCGTACGGGAGGGAGCGGCACCCCCGGGGCGGGCAGGCGTACGGGAGGGAGCGGCACCCCCGGGGCGGGAGCCCCTGCGGGAGCGGCACCCCCGGGCGGGCACCGGGCCCGCGAACGCGTACGGCGGCGGCGCCCGGGACCGGGTGCCGCCGCCGTACGCGTTCGGGACAGTGGACAGGGATCAGGCGGCGGAGCCGGCCTTCCAGTCCGCCCAGCTCAGGTTCCAGCCGTTGAGGCCGTTGTCGGGCTGGATGGTCTTGTCCGGGGAGTTCTTGACGACGACCACGTCACCGACCATCGAGTTGTCGAAGAACCAGGCGGCCGGCTGGTTCTTGTCGCCCGCGCCCTTCACGTCGTTCAGACCGATGCAGCCGTGGCTGGTGTTGGTCGAACCGAAGACCGAGTCGTTGCCCCAGTAGTTGCCGTGGATGAAGGTGCCCGACGTGGACAGCCGCTGCGCGTGCGGCACGTCCTTGATGTCGTACTCACCCTTGCCGTCGTCGTCGGTGAAGCCGACCGTGGCGCCGTTCATCCGGGTCTCCTTGAACTGCTCGGAGATCACCATCTGACCGTTGTACGTGGGGTTCTCCGGGGAGCCGGCGGAGATCGGGATGGTCTTGATCGTCTTGCCGTCCCGCTCGACGACCATGGTCTTGGCCTTGGTGTCGACCGTGGAGACCTGGTTGCGGCCGATCGTGAAGGTGACCGTCTTCTGCTGGACGCCGAAGACACCGTCCGCGCCCTCGACCCCGTCGAGCGCCAGCTTCAGGGTGACGGTGGAGCCGCCCTGCCAGTACTGCTCGGGGCGGAAGTCGAGCCGCTGCTCGTTGAACCAGTGACCGACGACTTCCTGGCCGCTGCTCGACGTGACGGTGATCCCGCGCTGCACGTCGGCCTTGTTGGTGATGCCCTTGTCGAAGTTGAGCGAGACCGGCATGCCGACGCCGACCGTCGAACCGTCCTCGGGCGTGAAGTTGCCGATGAAGCTGTTGTTCGGCGAGACGGTGGTGAAGGAGGAGTTCTCGTGGGCCTCACGGCCCTTGCCGTCCTTCGCCGACGCGACGATCTTGTACGTGGTGGAGCGCTCCAGCTGGCCGTCCGGCTTCCAGCTCTTCGCGTCGCCGGCCATCGTGCCCTTGACGGCGGTGCCGTCGGCGGCCGTCATCTCGACGTTGACGAGCGTGCCCTTGGTGACGGTGACCTTCGCGTCGTCGTTGATGCCCGCGTTGTCGGCGCCGTTCTTGGGCGAGATGGTTATCTGGGCCTCGGAAGTCTCCTTGGCCGCCGCCTCGTCCACCTGCGCCTGCGCATCCTTCGAACGCTCGGCTCCGGGTTCGTCCTTCCCGCCGTCGCCGGTACTGCACGCCGAGAGCACAAGCACTCCGCCGAGCAGTGCGGACGCGGCCGCGAGGCCCTTGCGCCGCTTGCCGTTCGTCATCACACGCTTCTCCATCGTCGCCGATTCCCTGCCTATGACCTTTAAGAACACCCGTACCGGTTCGTCCGGTTCCCTCTCGGACGAAGATGTGGGCAACACCACTCGCGCTCCGGGACTACACGGAAAGCGCGTGCGAAAGCCCCGGGCCGCGTTCGACGGCGTCCCGGGGCCCAAGGGTGTCACGCCCGCGGACCGAACGGAGCCGAGGTGCCGTCCGATTCCGCAGCCGTGGCCGTTCCGGTACCCCTGGTCACCGGCCGGCGCCGCCGTCACCGTCCTCGCGGTCGCCGTCCTCGCCGTCCCTGTCCTCGTCGTCGGCCTCTCCCTCCATGGCCCACTCCACGGATTCCGGGTCGTAGTCGATCTCCTCGCTGCTCCAGGACGCCTGGGTCAGTTCCACCCCGGGCACCTCGCCGATCAGCTCGGACGGTTCCACCAGGTACGCGAGGGCCTCCGCCTCGTCTTCCCGTACGGCGGAGCGGGCATGCGCGCGTTCCTCGTCGGGCAGGGAATCGTCCGATTCCACACGGGTCAGCGCGGCGGCGGTCAGCTCTTCCGGGTCGGTGATCTCCAGCACCAGTTCCACGTGCAGCCGGACAAAACGGGATGTCTCCGAAGTACTCATAACTGGAGAGTAGGCTTCCGGGCTCACGCGACTTTCCTGCGACCCGCTGCTTTCACTAGCATCGGCGCAGCCGGCCAATTCGGCGTTTTCCCAAGCGTGTTCCCAAGGGAGATCGATTTCGTGTACGTCTCCGTACGCCGACCGCTGCTGACGGCCATAGCCGCCGGCATCCTGCTCTGCGCCCTGTGGTTCGTCCCCTCGGCGAACGCCACGAACGAGCAGGGCCCAGGTCAGCGGCAGTCCACCAGCACCGCCCCGAAGGACTCGGCCGAGCCCGCGGCGGGCTCCGCCGCGGAGTCCCCGGCGGGATCCTCCGCGGAGCTCGCTCTCGCCGACACCGGAAGCGGCGTGGACACCACGCCGTATCTCGTCGGCGGGACGGCGTTCCTGCTCCTGGGCGCGGCTTTCGTCGCGCACTCGGTACGCCGGGACGCGGCCGGCGCGCTCTGAGGCGTCGGTTACGCCCAGCAGTACGCCTCGCGGTACGAGGAGGGGGCCGCCGGGCTGTCGGGCGGCCCTTCCACGTGCCGTCGGGCCGGCGGGTTCACGCCAGCGGGCCGGTCACCGGTTCCACCGCCGCCACCAGCAGGCCCTCCCGTACGAACTCCTCCGCCGCCGCGAGATCCGGCGCCAGGAACCGGTCGGGCCCGGCCCCCTCGATCCCCGCCGCGCGCACCGCGTCGACGGCGGCCCGTGAGGCGGGCGCGGGCGTCAGGCCGGTACGCAGTTCGATCGCCCGGGTCGCCGCGTACAGCTCGACCGCCACGATCCGGGTCAGATGGCCGACGGCGGTACGGAGCTTGCGCGCCGCCGACCAGCCCATCGACACGTGGTCCTCCTGCATCGCCGAGGACGGGATGGAGTCGACGGAGGCCGGGACGGCGAGCCGCTTCATCTCGCTGACCAGCGCGGCCTGCGTGTACTGGGCGATCATCAGGCCCGAGTCGACACCGGGGTCGTCCGCGAGGAACGCGGGCAGGCCGTGCGAGCGGTTCTTGTCGAGCAGCCGGTCCGTGCGGCGCTCGGCGATGGAGCCGAGGTCGGCGGCGACGATCGCGAGGAAGTCGAGGACGTAGGCGACGGGGGCGCCGTGGAAGTTGCCGTTGGACTCGACGCGGCCGTCCGCCAGCACCACCGGGTTGTCCACGGCGGAGGCCAGTTCGCGGTCGGCGACGATCCGGGCGTACGCGAGGGTGTCCCGGCCCGCGCCCGCGACCTGGGGGGCGCAGCGCACCGAGTACGCGTCCTGGACGCGGGGTGCCTCGTCCTCCTGGAAGTGCCCGGTCAGCCCGGACCCGGCGAGCACCCGCAGCATGTTGTCGGCGCTGACGCCCTGGCCGGGGTGCGGGCGGATGGCGTGCAGCTCGGGGGCGAGGACCCGGTCGGTGCCGAGCAGGGCCTCCAGGGTCAGCGCGGCGGTGATGTCGGCGGAGGTGTAGAGACGCTGGAGGTCGGCGAGGGCCATGACGAGCATGCCGAGCATGCCGTCGGTGCCGTTGAGGAGCGCCAGGCCCTCCTTCTCGCGCAGCTCTACGGGCGTGATGCCGTGCGCGGCGAGCAGTTCGCCGGCGGGCCGCAGGACGCCGTCGGGGCCCTCGGCGTCGCCCTCGCCCATCAGCGTCAGCGCGCAGTGCGAGAGCGGCGCGAGGTCGCCGGAGCAGCCGAGGGAGCCGTACTCGTGGACGACGGGTGTGATGCCCGCGTTGAGGATGTCCGCCATGGTCAGCGCGACCTCGGGGCGCACGCCGGTGTGCCCGGACGCGAGGGTCTTCAGCCGCAGGAACATCAGGGCGCGCACGACCTCGCGCTCGACGCGGGGGCCCATGCCGGCGGCGTGCGAGCGGACGATGTTCCGCTGGAGCCGCGCGCGCAGGTCGGGGCCGATGTGCCGGCTGGCGAGCGCGCCGAAGCCGGTGGAGACGCCGTACACGGGCTCGGGCTTGGCGGCGAGCGACTCGATGATCTCGCGGGCGGCGGCGAGCGCGGAGAGGGCGTCGGCGGAGAGCTCGACACGGGCGTTGCCGCGGGCGACGGCGACGACGTCTTCGGCGGTGGTGCCGGACGTCCCCACGACGACAGTGTGCATATCCATATTCAGGAGCGTACGGACTGAAACTCAACGTGTCACTAGGGGGGTGGCGAGGCCGCGTCGGGGCGGGGCGGGGCGGCCCCGGCTTCCCGCAGCGGACCGGCGGCGCCGCTCCTCAGCCCGACGACGCCCCTCCGGGCGGAGTACGCGGGGTGCCCCGGAACCGCCGGCGCTCCCCCGGCGCCGGGGGACGGGGCGGCTCGTCCGCCAGGCGGACGACTTCGCCGTCCCGGCCCGCCACCACCGGGCCCGCCGCCCGCGCCGCCTTCGCGCGGTACTGCGCCGCGTCCGCGAGGCGGAACAGACGGCGAGCCGACCTCAGCGGCCCGATCGCGTCCCCGGTCGACGCGACACCGCACGCCACCCCCTCGCCCAGCTCCAACTCGGCGGCCCGGCGGCACAGTTCGTCGGCGACCCCGATCACGGCGTCCGCGCGGGGCCCCACCGTGAGGAGACAGAACTCGTCGCCGCCCAGCCGCGCCGCCAGCGCCCCGGGCAGCCGGGCCCCACAGACGGAGAGCAGCGAGCCGAAGCGTTCCAGCAGCCGGTCGCCGACCGCGTGACCCTGGGTGTCGTTGACCCGCTTGAGGCCGTTGAGGTCGCAGACGACGAGGCTGACGACCGAACCGTCCGTACGGTGCAGCGCGATCGCCTCGTCCAGACGGGAGTCGACCGCGCGGCGGTTCGCCAGCCCGGTCAGCGGGTCGGTGAAGGCCAGCCGCCGGACCTCTTCGAGCCGTTCCGTCTGGGCGATCCCCGATGCCACGACGGACGCGATGACGGTCGCGAAGTCGGCGTCGGCGCGCGCGAAGACCGGGACGCCGAGCGGCCTCGCCACGTACAGCTCGCCCCACGCCCGCCCGTGCAGCACGATCGGCGCGACGACGCAGCAGCCCCGGCCGCGTCTGCGCAGGGCGGCGACCCGCTGGTGGCAGTAGCCCGGTTCACCGGACTCGGCGGCCGGGCCGTCGGCGGTCTCGACCCACGCGTTGGGCTCGCCGCCGCCCGCCCACCGTTCGTGCAGAAACTCCGCGATCTCGGGGAAGCGGTGCACCGGATACGACTCGTCCTCGGGGAACTCCTCCTCCCCCTCGGCCAGCTCCCCCGCGTTCACCAGGACCTTGAGCTGCCCCAGGTCCCGTTCCCAGACGGACAGCGCGGCGAAGCTGCCGGCCAGCGCGTCCCGCGCGCCCAGCGCGGCGGCCAGCCAGGACTCGTGCGGGGTGTGCGCCGAGGCCATGTTCTGCGCGAGTTCCACGACGGCGCGCAGCCGTACGTCCTCTCCCATCACTCCACCTTAGGGCGCTTCGGGGGGATTCGATCACTCGGAGCAAGTGATCGTCACTCTCCGTCCACCATCGGGTGGGGGTGCGGGGCGGTACGGCGGCGGCGCCGCTACTCGCCGGGCCACTCCGGCGTGCGCTTCTCGTTGAACGCGGCGACACCCTCCGCGCGGTCCCCGGAGAAGGCCACCGACCGCCACGCCGCGTCCTCGACCTCCAGTCCCGCCCGCAGGTCGAGGCCGTGCCCGAGCCGCAGGGCGCGCTTGGCCGCCCGGAGTCCGACCGGCGAGTTCGCGGCGATCCGGGAGGCCAGCGCCAGGGCCTCGTCGCGGTCGGCCGCCTCGCCCGCGAGCTGGTCGACCAGGCCCAGCCCAAGCGCCTCGGGAGCGGTCAACCGCCGGGCGGTGAAGATCAGTTCGGCGGCGCGGGCGGCGCCGACACGGCGGGGCAGCAGCTGCGTACCGCCGCCGCCGGGGATCACGCCCACCGACACCTCGGGGAGTCCGACGACGGCGGTCGGGTCGGCGACGATCAGGTCGCAGGACAGCGCCAGCTCGAAGCCGCCGCCGAGGGCGAAGCCGTGCACGGCGGCGATGGTGGGCATCGGGAGTTCCAGAACGCCGGTGTACGCGGCGCGGGCGGTCGGCCGCTGCCGTACCAGCTCGGCGTCGGTCAGCGAGTTCCGCTCCTTGAGGTCCGCGCCGACGCAGAACGCGCGTTCGTGGGTGGAGGTGAGGACGGTGACGCGTACGTCCCGGTCCGCGCCCAGCGCGGCGCAGGCCGCGCCGATGGAACGCGCCATCTCCGTCGAGACCGCGTTCATGGCCTTGGGCCGGTCGAGCACCAGCTCAGCCACATGGCCGTGCCGCCGCACCGCGACGTACTCCCCGAACCGGCGGTCGTCGCCCTCCGTGCCCCGCGTGCTCTCCGCGCCCACCGCACCCACCGCACCCACCCGCTTCCCGGTTAACGATCGTTGACCGGGATCATAGGCGGCGTCCGCGCGGGCGCGGAGGGGGGCGCCGGGATCGGCCAGGATCCGCCGGTTGGGCGCGGTTCGGCGGGGGCTTGGCGGGGGGGGTGGCGGGAGCGGTGCAGCGGGGGCTTGGCGGGGGCGGCCGATGCAGTTCGACGGGGGTGGCCGACGCGTTCGGCAGGGGTCGGTCGGGCGAGGCGGTTCGGCCGGTTCGTCCATCGGCCGGCCCGGTCGGTCGGTTCAGCGCCGGGCCGGGCCGCCCGGCCGGTCGGGCGGGCGGTTCGTCCGTGGGGCAGCCCGGTCCGCCCGGGTCAGTTCTCGGGCTTGGGGCGTCGCGTGAGCAGCCACGGCTCGACGACGCCCAGACCGCGCACCGGCCGCTGCCACATGGGCTGTATGCCGAAGCGGTACACGGGGGGCTCCTCGCCCGCCTTCTCCGCCTCCGTCGCCTGTTTCGCCGCCTCGGCCTCGGACACGGGGGTGTCACCGGTGCGGATCAGTTCCTCGGCGAGGGCGCCGTCGACCAGGACGGCGTCCTTGGGGGCTATCGAGGTGAGGCGGCTCGCGAGGTTGACGGTGTTGCCGAAGACGTCGCCCATCCGCGTGGTGACCGTGCCGAACGCGATGCCCACCCGCAGCGCGGGCATCGACGTGTCGTGCGTCATGGTCTCGATGAGCCGCAGGGCGATCTCGGCGGCCGTACCCGCGTCGTCGGCGGCGTACAGGACCTCGTCGCCGAGGGTCTTGATGAGCCGGCCGCCGTGCGCGGCGACCAGATCGGCGCAGGTCGTCTCGAACGCCTCGACCAGCTCGCCCAGTTCCTCCTCCTCCAGGCGGCGGGTGAGGCGGGTGAAGCCGACAAGGTCCGCGAAGCCGACGGCGAGCCGGCGGTCGACCATCTCCTCGTCGTCGGCGGCCTGGACGACGCGCCCGGTGGCGGCGGCGAGCTGGCGCCGCCACACGTACACCAGGAACTCCTCCAGCTCCGGCAGCAACAGCTCGACCAGGGGGTACGTGACCTCGGTCCGCGTCATGCCGGGCTCCGGCGGCTCGGTGAGCCCGGCGAGGAAGGAATCGATCTGCCACTCGGCCAGCCGGGCGGTCGTCTGCCCGGTCGACCGGGCGACCTGGATCGCCATCGGCTCGCTCAGCAGCCCGGCCTCGACCAGACCGGCGAGGCGGCGCAGCGCGAGGACGTCGGCCTCGGTGAGGGCGCGGGCCTGGCCGATGTCGGCGAAGCCCATGGCGCGCCAGAAGCGGGAGGCGAGGTCCATCGAGACCCCGGCGGTGCGGGCGGCCTGGAACGGGGTGTAGCGGCGCTCGGCGCCGAGGATCAGCTGTTCGAGCCGGATGGCGAGGGGGTCGTCGGTGGGCTCGGCCGTGTGGTCGACGGCGTGGTGCGGGGTGGGGTGACCGGAGGAGTCCGACGGTGGCTTTTCGTCCCCACCGGAGGTCGTGTCGTCGACCGTCACCAGCCGCCTCCTGCCCGTTCCCTGCGCACTGCCCTGCCGATCTGTCGTGGGTCGCCTCAACGATACGGCAGGTCGGAGCTGTCGGGGTCGACGTTGCGGGTAGTTGCCACGGGCGGGCGGAAGGGGGCTCGCGGAGGGGGCGCCCGGGGGCGGGGAGGCGGTCCGGGGAGCCACCGTGGATCACGGCGTACGGGGAAGCGCCAGCCCGGGTGAGGGCGGGTGGCTGCGGCCGGGATCAGGGCGGGGGTACGCGTACGAGACCCTCTGCTCCTCACGGGTCCCGCACCGCGTGCAGGGCGTACGCGTACGACGGCACCCTCCGCACCCCCCGGGCCCGCATGACGCGCCGGGCGTACGCCTACAAGGGCCCTCCGCTCCCCACCGGCCCCACCCCCGGCCCGCACCACGCGCGGGCCCGCACCGCCCGCAGGGCGTACGCGTACAAGGGCACCCTCCGCACCCCCCCCGGGCCCGCATGACGCGCCGGGCGTACACGTACCAGGCCCTCGCTCCTCACCGGTCCCGGACCGCCCAGCCCCGCACCGCACCGCACCGCTCCCAGTCCCCGCGCGCCACCACGGGCCCTGCACACCACCACCCCGGCCCTACACCGCCCGCAGGTGCACCACGTCGCCCGCGCCCACCGCTTCCCGGCCGCCGCCCTCGGTGGCGATCACCAGGCGCCCGTCGCCGTCGACGGCGACGGCGTCGCCGACCAGTTGACGCTCCCCCGGCAGGTCCGCGCGCACCGCACGGCCGAGTGTCGCGCAGCCCGCCACGTACGCCTCCTGGAGACCGGACGCGGCCGGGTCCCCCGCGGCGTCCCGCCAGGTGCCGTACCACCGCTCCAGTCCGCGCAGCACGGCCCGCAGGAGCGGGTCGCGGTCGACGGACACGGCATCGGCGAGGGCCAGCGAGCCCGCGCCGGGGACGGGCAGCTCCGCCTCGGTGAGGCTGACGTTCAGGCCGATGCCGACGACCACGGCGTCCTCGCCCGCGCGCTCCGCGAGGATGCCGCCCGCCTTGCGTTCCTCCTTGGCGTGCTCGTCGCCCTGTTTGCCGCCGACGGTCACCAGGAGGTCGTTGGGCCACTTCAGCGCCGTGTCCACACCGGCCGCGCGCGAGACGGCCGTCGCCACCGCGACACCGGTGAGCAGCGGCAGCCACCCCCAGCGGGCCACGGGCACGGCCGGTCCGGGCCGCAGGAGTACGGAGAGGAACAGCCCGGAACGGGCGGGCGCCGACCACGCACGGTCCAGCCGCCCGCGCCCCCGTGTCTGCTCCTCGGCGACGAGCACCGCGCCCTCCGGGAGGCCGTCGGCGCGGGCGGCGAGGTCGGAGTTGGTCGACCCGGTCTCGGTGACGACGTCGAGCGAGGTCCAGAGGCGCCCCGGCCCGATCAGCCCCCGGCGCAGGGCGGTGGGGTTCAGTGGGGGTCGTTCGAGGTCGTTCCAGCGGCTGCCCGCGGCATTGTGCTCGGTCATGGGGGCAAGCGTAGGTGTGGCCAACGACGCACTGCCGAATGCGGGGCCCGCCGATACGCTACGGATCAGTAGCCGCGCGCCGACGCTGCGCACGCAGAGCCGTCACGCGCCGAACCGCCGACCACCGGACGCACGACCGCATGTCCCACCCCATGTCCCGCCGAACGCACCACGGCACGCACCACGGCACGCACCACCGCACGCCGGATCCGACCGCACGCCCAAGAGCCGACCGAGCATCACAGCCGACCGGGCCCAGGACCGACCGGGCCTCGGAACCGCCAGACCGTCAGGCAGCCAGACCGCCACACCCGCAGGGAGCCGCATCCCCATGTCCGAGCCGGAAACCGCCCGCGGAACAGAGCACAGCCACACCACCGCGGGCAAGATCGCGGACCTCCAGCGCCGGATCGAGGAGGCCACGCACGCGGGCTCCGCGCGGGCGGTGGAGAAACAGCACGCCAAGGGCAAACTGACGGCCCGCGAGCGGATCGACCTCCTGCTGGACGAGGGGTCGTTCGTCGAACTGGACGAGTTCGCCCGGCACCGTTCCACCAATTTCGGGATCGAGAAGAACCGTCCTTACGGGGACGGTGTGGTGACCGGTTACGGCACGGTCGACGGCCGCCCGGTCTGCGTCTACTCGCAGGACTTCACGATCTTCGGCGGCTCGCTCGGCGAGGTCTACGGCGAGAAGATCGTCAAGGTCATGGACTTCGCGCTGAAGACCGGCTGCCCGGTCATCGGCATCAACGACGGCGGCGGCGCCCGTATCCAGGAGGGCGTGGCCGCGCTCGGCCTGTTCGCCGAGATCTTCCGCCGCAACGTGCACGCGTCGGGGGTCGTCCCGCAGATCAGCCTCATCGTGGGGCCGTGCGCGGGCGGCGCCGTCTACTCCCCCGCGATCACCGACTTCACGGTGATGGTCGACCAGACGTCGCACATGTTCATCACCGGTCCCGATGTGATCAAGACCGTCACCGGTGAGGACGTCGGCTTCGAGGAGCTGGGCGGCGCGCGTACGCACAACACGACGTCGGGCGTGGCGCACCACATGGCGGGCGACGAGAAGGACGCCGTCGAGTACGTGAAGTCGCTGCTCTCCTATCTGCCGTCGAACAACCTCTCCGAGCCGCCCGCCTTCCCCGAGGAGGCCGAACTGGCGCCCACGGCGGAGGACTTGGCGCTGGACACCCTCATCCCGGACTCGGCGAACCAGCCGTACGACATGCACACCGCGATCGAGCACGTGCTGGACGACGCCGAATTCCTGGAGACGCAGGCGCTGTTCGCGCCGAACATCATCACCGGCTTCGGCCGGGTGGAGGGCTATCCGGTCGGCGTCGTCGCCAACCAGCCGATGCAGTTCGCGGGTTGTCTGGACATCAACGCCTCCGAGAAGGCGGCGCGCTTCGTCCGCACCTGCGACGCCTTCAACATCCCGGTGCTGACCTTCGTGGACGTACCGGGCTTCCTGCCGGGCGTCGACCAGGAGTACGGCGGCATCATCCGGCGCGGCGCCAAGCTGATCTACGCGTACGCGGAGGCGACCGTCCCGCTGATCACGGTGATCACCCGGAAGGCGTTCGGCGGCGCGTACGACGTGATGGGCTCCAAGCATCTGGGCGCCGACCTGAATCTGGCCTGGCCGACGGCGCAGATCGCGGTGATGGGCGCGCAGGGCGCGGTCAACATCCTGCACCGGCGGACGATCGCCGCCGCCGACGACCAGGAGGCGACGCGCGCCCGGCTGATCACGGAGTACGAGGACGCGCTGCTCAACCCGTACGTGGCGGCCGAGCGCGGTTACGTCGACGCGGTGATCCTTCCGTCGGACACACGGGCGCATCTGGTGAAGGGGCTGCGGCAGTTGCGGACCAAGCGGGAGAGCCTGCCCCCGAAGAAGCACGGCAACATCCCTCTGTAGGAGGACGCGATGATCAAGGTCGTACGGGGCAACCCGACCCCCGAGGAACTGGCCGCCGCACTCGCGGTGGTCCGGGCCCGCGCGGCGGCCGGCGCCGAACCCGCGCCGGGCGCCGAGCAGCCCCCGCCGGGCTGGTCGGACCCGGCGCGCATCGCCCGCCGCGAGACCCGCCGCCCGGGTCCGACGGCGTGGGCGCGCACGTACTGGCCGGGCTGAGCGGGCCGACCCCACCGGCCGGCGCCCGACGAAACGGGCGGGAGGCTTGAGTACGAGTACTCAGGCGTCCCGCCCGCCGCACGCGCAGGATCGAAGGCATGCTGTGGTCCGATCCTGAGAACGAACCCCCCGAGGACATGCGGGACATGCAGGCGATGATGAGCCGCGCGGGCGTGGTCCTCGCCCTGGCGATGGTGCTCGCGATGATCGTCTCCGGCATGCGCTGACGAGACGGCGGGGCGCCGGGCGGGCGGCGCGGTCGTGTGCGGACGGCCCTCCACGAGGAGAACGCCGACACCACCGTCCGCACGCGCGGGCGGCGCCGCGGCGCGTCCACGATCTGTCCACCGTGGCCGGAGCGCTCCGGCCACGGTGATCCGTATCCGCCCTCCACGTTTGACTCCATGACACAATTATCGTGTCATGGAGTCATGCTGTACGCGACTCCCTCACTGGACGCCGACGACCGGCGGGCGCTCGACGAGATCGAGAGCATGCGCCGTTCCCTGCGCCACATGCTCCGGGCCACCCCCCGCTGGACCCGCCAGCTGCGCCGCAACCTCACCGCCCGCGCGATCGCCGGATCGAACACCATCGAGGGATACGCCGCGACGGTCGACGACGTGGAAGCCCTCATGTCCGGCGAGGAACCCCTGGAGACCGGGGACAGGACGCGCGCCGAGCTGGAGGGCTACCAGCGCGCCATGACCTACATCCAGGCCCTCGCCGACGCCGGAGACGACTTCCGGTACGACGCCGGCCTGCTCAACGGACTGCACTTCATGCTCCAGGGCCACCACCTCGACAAGCGCCCCGGCCGCCGGCGCGACGGCCCGGTCTACGTCACCAGCCCCGACGACCCCCTCGTCCCCGCGTACACCGCACCCGACCAGGCGGACATCCCCCCTCTGATGTCGGAGTTCATCGACTGGCTCAACCAGGGCGACCTCGACGCCCCCGTCCACGTCCGCGCCTCCATGGCCCATCTCAACCTCGTCAAGATCCACCCGTGGAAGGACGGCAACGGACGCATGTCCCGCGCCCTGTCCACCCTGGTGTTCTCCCGCGAGGCCCTGATACCGCCCGAGTTCTCCTCCATCGAGGAGTGGCTCGGCCGGGGGCAGAACACCTACGCGTACTACCAGATCCTGGAGGACGTGGGCGGCCCGCACTGGAGTCCGGAGCGGGACACCCGGCCCTGGATCCGGTTCTGCCTGACGGCACACCACCGCCAGGCCCAGCAGGCCCGGCGGCGCTTCGATGTCATGTCGCGGGCCTGGACCCGCCTGGCCGACGGCGTCGAAGCGGCCGGCATGGACGAACGAGTCGTCCACGCCCTCCTCCCCGCCTTCTCCGACGCGAAGGTCCGCCGCACCGTGTACCAGCAGGACGCCGACCTCAGCGACCAGCAGGCCATCCGCGACATCCGAGAACTCGTCGCCCGTGGCTGGCTCGTCCCCCACGGCAGGGCCCGGGCCCGCCACTACGCCCCCGGCCCCCTCATGGACCCGGTCCGCGAAGAGGTGCGCCAGTCCATGGAGCCGTACGCGGACCCCTACCGACGTGGTCAATGACCTGGCGTTCCACCGCGGTTGACGAGTCGTACCGGTTACGGACGCTGCGCGGCGTCCTGCCAGTGATCGACGAGCCCCCTCCCCCGTGGCCGACAGGGCCCCGCGCCGAAGCCGTCCCCGGGTGGCTACCCTGCTCGTCATGACCGATCAGCGCCGTCGTCTCGTACTCGCCTCCGCGTCGCCCGCTCGTCTCGGACTGCTGCGGCAGGCCGGGTTCGCGCCCGAAGTGATTGTCAGTGGGGTGGACGAGGACGCCCTGTCCGCCGCCACGCCCGCCGATCTGGCACGGGTGCTCGCCGAGGCCAAGGCCACCGTCGTGGCCGCGCTCCCGGAAGCCGCCGGCGCGCTGGTCGTCGGCTGTGACTCGGTGCTGGAGCTGGACGGCGCGGCGTACGGCAAGCCCGGTGACGCCGAGACCGCCACCACGCGCTGGAAGCAGATCCGCGGCCGGGCGGGTGTGCTCCAGACCGGGCACTGCGTCATCGACACCGTCTCCGGGCGCAGCGTGTCGGCGACCGGTTCGACGGCGGTCCGGTTCGGGGAGCCGACGGACGAGGAGATCGCGGCGTACGTCGCGACGGGCGAACCCCTGCATGTGGCGGGCGCGTTCACGCTGGACGGGTACGGGGCGCCGTTCGTGGAGGCGATCGAGGGCAGCCACGGGAACGTGCTCGGTCTCTCCCTGCCCCTGCTGCGCGGCCTGCTGGCCCAGCACGGTGTGGCGATCACGGACCTCTGGACCTGAATTCCCGTGGGCCCAAAGCGAGTTCAGGTGCGGTGAGTTCAGACCGCGGTGGGGTCGGTCCCGGTCGGCGCGGTCACCGCGCCCGGCGCCGGGCGGCCCTCGTACGCCACCAGGGTCAGCACGATCAGCCCCAGCACCACCATCAGGTACAGGAACGCCGTCCACCCCACCAGCCCCACCGCCAGCGCGCCGAGCACGGCGTGCAGGATCGCGCAGACGACCAGCACGGGGCGCGCCACCCGGCCGAAGCCGCGGTCCGTGAGCGCCGCGCGGGCCGGCGGGAGCGCGCACAGCGCGAGGAAGAGGCCGAGGGCGGCGCCCGCCGCCCAGGCGCCGGTGGACATGGCGTCGGGGTGGAGTCCGGCGAGTGACATCTGCTGGTTGTCGACGACGGTGGCCATCACCCCGTTGAGGAAGACGAAGCCGACCGCCTCCACGAGCAGGACGAGCGCGGCCACCCCCGCCACCGGTCTGCGCACCACGGCACCCATCTCGTCCCCCTGTCATCCCGGCTGTTACCTCAAGTACGTTCGGCATCGGGAAGGCTACTGACCGGTAAACCCCCGGACAAGGGCCCGGACCGAGGCAAAGAAACAGGAAGCCGTTAGTGGGGACTCAACAAAGATTCACGAGACGCGCCGGGGTGCTCTGACAGAGACCAGAGCCGCGTAAGCCGATTACTGTGCGGCTCGGAGTCCCGGCGTACCCTGGCGTCACAAGGGATTTCGCGATGTGGGCGGGCCTCGGATCACACTGCGTGTGGGGAAGATCACCACTGGGGACGGGTCGATCGTGCGTGTCGGCAGTCCCTAAACTCAGCTTGTTTCCAGGAGGGAGCCATCGTGCGCAAGGTGCTCATCGCCAACCGTGGCGAAATCGCTGTCCGTGTTGCTCGTGCGTGCCGGGACGCCGGGATCGGCTCGGTGGCTGTGTACGCCGATCCCGACCGGGACGCGTCGCATGTGCGCGCGGCCGACGAGGCGTTCGCGCTGGGTGGTGACACCCCCGCCGCCAGCTATCTCGACATGGCCAAGGTCCTCCAGGCCGCGAAGGACTCCGGCGCGGACGCGATCCACCCGGGCTACGGATTCCTGTCCGAGAACGCCGAGTTCGCGCAGGCGGTGCTGGACGCGGGGCTGACCTGGATCGGTCCGCCGCCGCAGGCGATCCGCGACCTCGGCGACAAGGTCGCCGCCCGGCACATCGCGCAGCGCGCCGGTGCCCCGCTGGTCGCTGGCACCCCCGACCCGGTGTCGGGCGCCGACGAGGTCGTCGCGTTCGCCCGTGAACACGGTCTGCCCATCGCCATCAAGGCCGCCTTCGGCGGTGGCGGGCGCGGGCTGAAGGTCGCCCGCACGCTGGAGGAGGTCCCCGAGCTGTACGACTCCGCCGTCCGCGAGGCGGTCGCGGCCTTCGGGCGCGGCGAGTGCTTCGTGGAGCGGTACCTCGACAAGCCGCGGCACGTGGAGACCCAGTGCCTGGCCGACACGCACGGCAACGTGGTCGTCGTCTCCACCCGTGACTGCTCGCTCCAGCGCCGCCACCAGAAGCTGGTGGAGGAGGCCCCGGCGCCGTTCCTGAGCCAGGAGCAGAACGACGAGCTGTACGCGGCGTCGAAGGCGATCCTGAAGGAGGCCGGCTACGTCGGCGCCGGCACGGTCGAGTTCCTCGTCGGGACGGACGGCACGATCTCGTTCCTGGAGGTCAACACCCGTCTCCAGGTGGAGCACCCGGTGACCGAGGAGGTCACGGGCATCGACCTGGTACGGGAGATGTTCCGCATCGCCGACGGCGAGGAGCTGGGTTACGACGACCCGCCGGTGCGGGGCCACTCGATCGAGTTCCGTATCAACGGCGAGGACCCCGGGCGGGGCTTCCTGCCCGCGCCGGGCACCGTCAGCCTCTTCCGTCCGCCGACCGGGCCGGGCGTGCGCCTGGACGCCGGGGTGGAGACCGGGTCGGTCATCGGCCCGGCCTGGGACTCGCTGCTGGCCAAACTGATCGTCACCGGTGCCACGCGTGAGCAGGCGTTGCAGCGCGCGTCGCGCGCGCTGGGCGAGTTCCGGGTCGAGGGCATGGCCACGGCGATCCCGTTCCACCGGGCCGTCGTCACCGACCCGGCGTTCACCGCCGACCCGTTCACGATCCACACCCGGTGGATCGAGACCGAGTTCGTCAACACCATCGCGCCGTTCGCCGCCCCGGCGGACGCGGACACCGAGGACGAGCCCGGCCGCGAGACGGTGGTCGTGGAGGTCGGCGGCAAGCGCCTGGAGGTCTCGCTGCCGTCCAGCCTCGGCATGAGCCTGGCCCGTACGGGGCTGGCCGCCGGTGCCCGGCCCAAGCGGCGCGCGACGAAGAAGGCGGGCTCGGCGGCGTCCGGCGACAGCCTCGCCTCGCCGATGCAGGGCACGATCGTGAAGGTGGCGGTCGAGGAGGGCCAGCGGGTCGAGGAGGGTGACCTGGTCGTCGTCCTGGAGGCCATGAAGATGGAACAGCCCCTCAACGCCCACCGGTCCGGCACCATCAAGGGCCTGACCGCCGAGGTCGGCGCGTCGCTCACCTCGGGCGCGCTGATCTGCGAGATCAAGGACTGACCCGCTCGCCTTACGCGCTACGACGGCCCCGCCCGGTACGACCGGCGGGGCCGTCGGCGTACGGGTGCGGGACGTACGGGTGCGGGACGTACGGGTGCGGGACGTACGGCATGAGGCGCAGGGCGTGCGGGCGCGGGGCGTGGAGCGCGTACGGGGCGTGGAGGCGCAGGGACGCACGGGCATGGGGCGCGCGGGCGCGGTGGCATGCTGGAGACCCGGACCGCCGCCGTACGGCTCAGGCCCCCGCAGCGACAGGAGGACCGCGATGGCGAGCAGCAGCGACGCGCCGCCCCGGCCCATGCGCGCCGACGCGCGCCGCAACTACGAGCGGTTGCTGGGCGAGGCCCGTTCCGCCTTCGCCGCGCACGGCACGGACGCCTCGCTGGAGGACGTGGCGCGGCGGGCGGGGGTGGGCATCGGCACGCTGTACCGGCACTTCCCGACCCGCCACGCGCTGATGAACGCGGTCTTCCAGGAGGCCCTCGCCGATCTGCTCGACCGCTCGCGCGAACTGGCCGGCGCCGAGCGGCCGTGCCAGGCGCTGGTGGCCTGGCTGCGTGCGCTGATCACTCACGCGGGTGAGTACCGGGGGCTGTCGCGGGCGCTCATGTCGGCGTCGCACGACGAGAGTTCGGCTCTGACGCAGTGCAGTTCCGGGCTCCGCGCGGCGGGCGAACGGCTGCTCGTACGGGCGCGGCTGAGCGGTGCCGTACGCGCGGACGTGTCCATCGACGACCTGATGCAACTGACGAACGCGATCGCCCTCGCCGCCGAACAGACCCCGGACGACCCGGAACTGGCCGACCGGCTGCTGACCCTGACGCTGACGGGGCTACGCGCTCCGGAGGGGGCGGCCCCGGGCGGGTCTGCCTGAGCACTCCGAGTGCCGGGGCGGGGGCGGACCGAGCGGACGAGCGGGGTGGGCTTTACGGGGGCGGGGACGGCTTGAGCTGACGTGCGGGGCACGTTGTGGGGGCGGGGCTGGCGCCCCCGGCCGGTCTTGCGGGCCTTCGCCTACCCGGTCACCCGCCGGGCGGGTGCCCGGGTGTCCCCCGGGGTGACGTCGGCTTCGGAGCCCGTACGGGACGCGCCCGGTCGGCTGCGACAACCGAGGGATCACCCTCCCTGCCGCCCGGACAGGAACGCGGCACCCCGCCGGGCACGGCCGACCTGGCGGAGATCCGCAGACCGGCCACGGCGCCCGCCGGTGGCGGGGGTTCGGATGCCGCCGCCGCGTTGCCGGCGGCGGAGGTCCCCCGCGCGGCTGAGGCTCACCCGGCGGAGGCCCGTCGCCCGGCCATCGCGCCCACCGATGACGCGGCCGCCCGGCGACTTGGCCGCCGCACCCACCGACACCCGAGGTGCGCCCCCGCCACCACGCCTACCGGCGGCGCAGGTCCGACACCCGGGCGCGGTCCGGGGGCTGGTCGGCGAGGGTGCCCGCCGAGCCCGACGTCGCGCCCCGCAGTGGCTGCGGGCCCGGCCCGCCACCCCCGTGCGTACGGCGCTGGCCCGGCAGCGGGGTGTCCCGGCGGGCCTGGCGGCCCGGCGGGGGCGGGAGGGCCTCGCCGCCGCCTCCCGGGCCGCCGGGGCCCGTCCCGGCGGCGCCGCCCGTGACCGTGATCTGCACGCCCTGGTCGGCGAGCGCCTGGAGTTCCGTACCGGCGCGGTCGTCGTGGGCGGGCGGGTCGTCGGTGACCAGCCGGGTGATCACGTCCGTCGGCACCGTCTGGAACATGGTGTCGGTGCCGAGTTTCGTGTGGTCGGCGAGCACCACGACCTCGGCCGCCGCCTGCACCAGCGCGCGGTCGACGCTGGCGGAGAGCATGTTGGAGGTGGACAGGCCGCGCTCCGCGGTGAGCCCGCTCCCGGACAGGAACGCGCGGGAGACCCGCAGCCCCTGGAGCGACTGTTCGGCACCGCTGCCGACCAGCGCGTAGTTGGAGCCACGCAGGGTGCCGCCGGTCATGACGACCTCGACCCGGTTGGCATGGGCCAACGCCTGCGCGACGAGCAGCGAGTTGGTGACGACGGTCAGACCGGGAATCCGCGCGAGCCGGCGGGCCAGCTCCTGCGTGGTCGTACCGGCGCCGACCACCACGGCCTCGCCCTCTTCGACGAGACTCGCGGCGAGATCGGCGATGGCCGTCTTCTCCGCCGTGGCGAGATGGGATTTTTGCGGAAAGCCGGATTCTCGCGTGAATCCGCCCGGCAGTACCGCACCGCCGTGCCGGCGGTCGAGGAGTCCTTCGGCCTCCAGCGCCCGCACGTCCCGCCGTACGGTCACTTCGGAGGTCTGGACGACGCGGGCGAGCTCCCGGAGCGACACGGCTCCGTTGGCGCGCACCATTTCAAGGATTAACTGACGACGTTCTGCAGCGAACACGAAACTGACAGTAACCCCAACGGCCGTCCGTTTTCAGAGCTTCGCGCCGAAAATCGGAAGGTGTACGTATGGGACGGTGACACGTGGTATGGGTGGGCGGGCCCGGGGCCCGCGCACGCCCATGACCTGCGTCAACCCTCGTCCCCGCCCTGGCGGCTGTGCAGTTGTCGCGCCACCTCGGCGATCGAGCCCGACAGAGAGGGGTACACAGTGAAAGCGTTTGCGATCTGTTCCACGGTCAGATTGTTGTCGACCGCGATCGAGATGGGGTGAATCAGCTCGCTGGCACGCGGCGACACCACCACACCGCCGACGACGATCCCGGTGCCCGGACGGCACAGTATTTTGACGAAACCGTCCCGGATGCCCTGCATCTTGGCGCGAGGGTTACGCAGCAGCGGCAGCTTGACGACCCGTGCGTCGATCTTCCCGCTGTCCACGTCCGACTGGCTGTAGCCGACGGTCGCGATCTCCGGGTCCGTGAAGACGTTGGACGAGACCGTCTTGAGGTTGAGCGGGGCGACGGCGTCGCCGAGGAAGTGGTACATGGCGATCCGGCCCTGCATCGCCGCCACCGAGGCGAGCGCGAAGATGCCGGTCACGTCACCCGCCGCGTAGACGCCGGGTGCGGACGTACGCGAGACCCGGTCGGTCCAGATGTGGCCCGAGTCCTTGACCCGGACCCCGGCGTCCTCCAGGCCCATGCCCTCGGCGTTGGGGATCGCGCCGACCGCCATCAGACAGTGCGTGCCGGAGATGACCCGGCCGTCGTCCAGCGTGACCTCGACGCGGTCGCCCGCGCGCTTGGCGGACGCGGCGCGGGAGCGCGACATCACGTTCATGCCCCGGCGGCGGAAGACGTCCTCCAGGACGGCGGCGGCGTCCGGGTCCTCGCCGGGCAGCACTCGGTCGCGGGAGGAGACGAGCGTGACGCGCGAGCCGAGCGCCTGGTAGGCGCCGGCGAACTCGGCGCCGGTGACGCCGGAGCCGACGACGATCAGTTCCTCGGGCAGCTCCGTCAGGTCGTACACCTGCGTCCAGTTGAGGATCCGCTCGCCGTCGGGCAGCGCGTCGGGGATCTCACGCGGGTGCGCGCCGGTGGCGATGAGCACGGCGTCGGCGGTCAGGGTGTCCTCGGCGCCGTCGGCCGAGGTCACGATCACCTTGCGGGAGCCGTCGGTGGCCTGCTGGCCGTGCAGCCGGCCCCGGCCGCGCACCACGCGGGCGCCGGCCCGGGTGACGGACGCGGTGATGTCGTGCGACTGGGCGAGCGCGAGGCGCTTGACACGCCGGTTGACCTTGCCGAGGTCGACCCCCACGACGCGGGCGGCCTGTTCGAGGGGCGGGGTGTCGTCGGCGACGATGATGCCCAGTTCCTCGTACGAGGAGTCGAAGGTGGTCATCACCTCGGCCGTCGCGATGAGGGTCTTGGAGGGCACGCAGTCGGTGAGCACGGAGGCCCCGCCGAGACCGTCGCAGTCCACGACGGTCACCTCGGCGCCGAGCTGCGCGGCCACCAGGGCCGCCTCGTACCCGCCGGGTCCGCCACCGATGATCACGATCCGGGTCACGAAAAGTCCGCCTCGCGTTGTCGACCCGACCCGTCTGCCGTCCCGGCCGGGAGTCCGGGGAGTCCCCGGAGGATGCAGTACGTACGCCATTGTCCCGCACGCGTCACGATGCTTCGCCCCGGGTCCCCGCGCGGCCCGGAAACCGCACGGAAGAGGGCCGGACGCGCGCCCGGATACGGGCCCGGCACCGTCCCGGCGCGGGTGCGGGAAGCGGGCCGCGGGTCGAGCCGACGGGGACCCACAGCGAACCGACCGCGACCCGACGACGACCCGACGACGACCCGACGACGGAAGCACTCGGAAGGACAACGACCGGACAGCGGACCGAAGCCCGGCCCGACGGCGGAGGGACGACTACCCGGCGACAACCCGGCGGCGAGCCGACAGCGGCCCGGCGGCGACCGGGCGGCGACCGGGCGGCGACCGGAACCGACCGGGTGCCGGGCATTCACCGGGCACGCGCGTACCTCCCGTACCCTCGTCCCCATGTCGCTCTACGCCGCGTACGCCGGCAACCTCGACGCGCGGCTGATGTCCCGCCGCGCCCCGCACTCCCCACTGCGCGGCACCGGCTGGCTCAACGGCTGGCGGCTCACGTTCGGCGGAGAGCAGATGGGCTGGGAGGGCGCGCTGGCCACCCTCGTGGAGGCGCCCCGCTCGCAGGTCTTCGTCGCGCTGTACGACATCGCGCCGATGGACGAGGACTCGATGGACCGCTGGGAAGGTGTCGGGCTCGACATCTACCGGCGTATGCGGGTGCGCGTGGACACGCTGGACGGCAAGGAGCCGGCCTGGCTGTACGTCCTCAACGGGTACGAGGGCGGCCTGCCGTCGGCGCGTTATCTCGGCGAACTGGCCGAGGCCGCCGAGTCGGCCGGGGCCCCGCACGACTATGTGATGGAACTGCGGAAGCGCGCGTGCTGAACCGGCACCCGATCCGCACGGTGATGCCGGTCACGGTCCCGGCGACCCCCGCACGCGGCTGACTTGCGTGTTTGCCGGAAACGACCGCACAACGATCCGGCGACCGCGCTCGGGGGCATCTACGCGCGTAGGGCCTGAACGGTTACGCTCATCCGCGTGAACGCATCTGTTATCCCGGCCACGGCCGACGGATCCGCCGACCCCCACGCCGCCGCCTCCGCCGCCGCGGTGCGCCTGCGCGAGCTCACCGGCGCCGAGACCCACGACGTGGCCCTGGTGATGGGCTCCGGCTGGGCACCCGCCGTCGCCGCGCTGGGAGCACCCGAGGCCGAGTTCCCGGTGACCGAACTGCCGGGCTTTCCCCCGCCGGTCGTCGCCGGCCACGGCGGGACGATCCGCTCCTACGCGATCGCCGACAAGCGCGCGCTGGTCTTCCTGGGCCGTACGCACTACTACGAGGGCCGCGGCGTCGCGGCGGTCGCGCACGGCGTCCGTACGGCCGTCGCCTCCGGCTGCAAGACCATCGTGCTGACGAACGGCTGCGGCGGGCTGCGCGAGGGCATGCGGCCTGGCCAGCCGGTGCTGATCAGCGACCACATCAACCTGACGGCGGCCTCGCCGATCGTCGGCCCCAACTTCGTGGACCTCACCGACCTGTACTCGCCCCGGCTGCGGGCGCTGTGCAAAGAGGTGGACCCGGGTCTGGAGGAGGGCGTGTACGTCCAGTTCCCCGGCCCGCACTACGAGACGCCCGCCGAGATCAACATGGTCCGGGTGCTCGGCGGCGACCTGGTCGGCATGTCGACCGTGCTGGAGGCCATCGCGGCACGGGAGGCGGGGGCCGAGGTCCTGGGCATCTCGCTGGTCACGAACCTGGCGGCGGGCCTGTCGGGCGAGCCGCTGAACCACGAGGAAGTGCTCCAGGCGGGGCGGGACTCGGCGACGCAGATGGGCGCGCTGCTCGCGCGGGTGCTGGAACGCATCTGAGGGATGCGGGGGCGGGACGACCGGCCGGGACGGCCGGGCGGGCGTACCCTCACGGGCCACAGACCGCCACCGACGCCCGCGCCACCGGCGACCGAGCACCGAGCACCGAGCACCGAGCACCGAGCACCGAGCACCGAGCACCGAGCACCGAGCACCGAGCACCAGACGCTGAGCACCAAACGCTGAGCACCAAACGTGAGCACCGACGTACGGCAGACACAGGCGCAGACGCAGAACCGGTCCGACCCGGGTGACCCACCGCGCGGCGCAGCCGACCCCGGGACTCAGGAAGGGAATCCACAGTGCAGCAGGACCTCATCGCGCGCGCCGAGGCGTGGCTGGCCGAGGACCCGGACGGGGACACGCGGGACGAGCTGCGGAAGCTCCTCGACTCCGGTGACCCGGACGCGCTGGCCGAACGGTTCGCCGGCACGCTCCAGTTCGGCACGGCCGGGCTCCGGGGCGAACTGGGCGCCGGGCCGATGCGGATGAACCGCCCGGTGGTCATCCGCGCCGCCGCCGGGCTCGCCGCGTACCTCAGGTCCACGGGCCAGGGCGACGGACTCGTCGTCGTCGGCTACGACGCCCGCCACAAGTCCGCCGACTTCGCGCGCGACACGGCGGCCGTCATGACCGGGGCGGGGCTGCGCGCCGCTGTCCTGCCGCGTCCGCTGCCGACCCCCGTACTGGCCTTCGCCATACGGCACTTGGGCGCCGTGGCCGGGGTGGAGGTCACCGCCAGCCACAACCCGCCGCGTGACAACGGCTACAAGGTCTATCTCGGCGACGGCTCCCAGATCGTGTCGCCCGTGGACGCGTCCATCGCGGCGGAGATCGACGCGGTCGGCCCGCTGGCGACGGTGCCGCGCCCGGAGGACGGCTGGGAGGTCCTCGGCGACGAGGTGCTGACGGCCTATCTGGAGCGCGCGCTGACCGTCCTGAGCCCCGGCTCGCCCCGTACCGCCCGTGTCGTCCACACGGCGCTGCACGGCGTCGGTACGGAGACCCTGAACGCCGCCTTCGCGCGGGCCGGTTTCCCCGCGCCCGTGGCGGTGGCCGAACAGGCCGCGCCCGACCCGGACTTCCCCACCGTCGCGTTCCCGAACCCGGAGGAGCCGGGCGCGATGGACCTGGCGTTCGCCGCGGCCCGGCGCGCCGCCCCGGACATCGTCATCGCCAACGACCCGGACGCGGACCGCTGCGCGGTGGCCGTACCGGACGCGGAGGCGGCGAGCGGCTGGCGGATGCTGCGCGGCGACGAGGTGGGCGCGCTGCTGGCCGCGCACCTGGTGAGCAAGGGCGCGACGGGCGTGTTCGCCGAGTCGATCGTGTCGTCGTCGCTGCTCGGGCGGATCGCGGAGGCGGCGGGCGTCGGGTACGAGGAGACGCTCACCGGCTTCAAGTGGATCGCCCGCGTGGAGGGTCTGCGGTACGGGTACGAGGAGGCGCTCGGCTACTGCGTCGACCCCGGCGGCGTACGCGACAAGGACGGCATCACGGCGGCGCTGCTCGTCGCGGAACTGGCGTCCGCGCTGAAGGAGAAGGGCCGGGGCCTGACGGACCTGCTGGACGATCTGGCGCTGGCGCACGGCCTGCACGCCACGGACCAGCTGTCGGTGCGGGTACGGGACCTGTCGCTGATCGCACGGGCCATGGACCGGCTGCGCGACGAGCCGCCGACGGAGCTGGCCGGTCTGACGGTGGTCTCGGCGGAGGACCTCTCGGCGGGCGCGGGCGGGCTCCCGCCGACGGACGGGCTGCGCTACCACCTGGAGGGCGCGTACCGGGCCCGGGTGATCGTCCGCCCGAGCGGTACGGAACCGAAGCTGAAGTGCTACCTGGAGGCGGTGATCCCGGTCACGGACGCCTCCGGCCTGCCGGCGGCCCGCGCACGGGGCGCGGAGCTGCTGTCGGCCCTGAAGCGGGACCTGTCGGAGGCGGCGGGCATCTGAGCCCTCGGACGGGCGCGCTCCCGGGGGATTCCCGGCGGAGCGCGCCCGGCCGGACTCGGTCCCCGTACGGTGCCTTCACGGCGTACGAGGGAGTACCTGGCCACGGCCTACTCCTCCGGGTCCCACGCCTCCAGCAGGTCGAAGAGGCGCCGTTCGCCGCCCAGCGTGAGCGAGTCCAGCGGAACACGGCCGTACAGAACCAGCACCAGTTCGGCGGCCGTGCCCCGGGCGGAGGCGTACGCCACGTCCGGGTCGTCGGCGGCGGTGGCGGCCTCGGGCCCCGTACCCGGCACGGGAAGGCGGGTGAGCCGCGCCCGGCCGGTGGGGAGCGAGAGGCGCCAGGACGCGCCCTCGGTGGCGTGGAAGTCGATCACGGAGGGCTCGTACGGCCACGCGAAGCCTCCGCAGCAGGTGGAGAGGAACTCGTCGACCCCGTCGAGCGCCGCGTCGTCCGGCAGCGGCTGCGGGGCGCCCACGGTGATCCGGGCGTCGTAGGTGTGCACCGCGGCTTCCTGGACCTGGTGCCGGGCGACGGCACCGCTGGTCTGCGGCGACTGCGACCCGCCCCACCACGTCCGGCAGCCCCGGTCCGGGCCGGACTCCCGCAGCGCGCCCAGCAACCGCTCCGTGGACCCGGCCGACCAGGCCAGCAGGGCCGCGGGCTCACCGGGCACGGCCGGGGCGGCCCCCGCCGCGACGTCGGGCGCGGGGTCGGATTCGGTTCCGGGGGCGGTACCGGGATGGGCCTGGGGGTCGCTGTCGGGTGCGGTGCCGGGGGCGGTCCCGGGATGGGCCTCGGGGTCGCTGACGGGTCCGGCGTCGAGTGCGGTCTCAGGGTCGCTGTTGGATGCCGGGTCGGCCGGGGAACCCTCGGTGAGCCCCGCGGTGACGACGTCGGCCCAGTGGCGGTGCACCTCGCCCAGATGCCGGACCAGGTCCAGCAGCGTCCACTCGGGGCAGGTCGGCACCCGTACGTCGAGGCTGGGCGCGGAGGCGACGGCGGCCCGGAACACGACCGCTCGCTCGTCGATCATCCGCAGCAGGACAGGGAACTCCAGGGTCTTCTCCACGCGGGCTGTCTATCACCGTGCTCCGGCGGCCGGACAGCGATTTTCCCCGGCCGTCGGCACGCTCGCAGCGCGCGCCGTACGCACCCCGGAGCCCGCCCGCCGTACCCGCCCCCCGCGAAACCTCCGGAACGCGCGCGGAACCCCGCGTCACCCCGTCGCGAGCAGGATCACCAGGACCAGCAGGCCCGCCAGGGTCGGGGCCAGGATCTCGTACGCCCAGCGCACCCGTGGCTCGCCCTGCGCCGTCGGGCGGGGCGCGCAGCGTTCCGCCTGGGTGCGCAGCTCGGCGACCGCGTGGTCCGCGTCCGGGGTGTGCGGCGGCGCCTCGGTCAGGTCCGCGGCCGGCGACCCGCGGCGGCGCGACGGCGGGCGGCGCATCGCGCGCTTGCGCTTGCGCAGCGAGACGGGCACCGCCCAGAGCTGGTATTTCGTACCGCCCTCGGTGAACACCTCGCTCGAATAACCGGCCCGTACGTCGGACACGGACGCCCACGGCAGCACGATCGTGCGGAACGGATTCCTGATCCGCAGCCGGTCGTCGCCCGCGAACACCGCCGGCCGCATCGTGAAGGCCACCACGAGCGGCACGGCGAACAGCAGGCCCGCGAGCGCCAGCCAGGGTGTCCGGCCGTGGCCCCGGACCACGGCGTCGATCCCGAACCACGCCCCGAGCGCGAGCAGCAGCACACCGCCGGCGATACCGGCGGGCGACCGGAAGACACGCTCCGCGTAGGTCGGCTCGGAGGGCTGTTCGGAACTCGTCATGCTGTCGATTCTGCCGTACGCCGCGGACATACCGGCCTCGGCTCCGTCGCCGCACCGCCCCGGCACCGGCCCGACAGCGCCCCGGCACCGCTCCCGTAACGCCCGCGCACCACCCAGCACCGCTCCCCCACCGTCGTCCTCTCATCGCTCCCGCGCCGCCCCCGCAGCACCCCCACCGACCTCTTCATCGCCCCCCGCGCCGTCCTCTCACCGCCTCCGCGCCGCCCTCTCCCCCGTGTGACGTAGCTCCACGTCACAGCGGCTCCCCCGTAACCCCACCCCCTGTACATGCTGCTACGCGCGTAGATATGCTCATGTGGTGACCATGCCCACGACTGCACCCTCGCCCACAGGCTTCGCCGTGGGCGGTGCCCCCCTCGCCGACGTGACCGCGTCCGACAGTTCGCTGCGCCGGTTCCTCCACGGCCTGCCCGGCGTCGACGCCGTCGGCCTGGAGGCACGCGCCGCCTCGCTCGGTACGCGTTCGATCAAGACGACGGCCAAGGCGTACGCCATCGACCTGGCCATCTCGATGATCGACCTGACGACCCTCGAAGGCGCCGACACCCCGGGCAAGGTCCGGTCGCTCGCCGCCAAGGCCCTGCACCCGGACCCGACCGACCGCACCGTCCCGACGACGGCCGCGCTCTGCGTCTACCCGGACATGGTGGAGACCGCCGTCGCCGCGCTCGCCGGGAGCGACGTGAAGGTCGCCTCCGTCGCGACCGCCTTCCCGGCGGGCCGCGCCGCCCTCGCGGTGAAGCTCGCCGACGTACGGGACGCGGTCGCCGCCGGTGCCGACGAGGTCGACATGGTGATCGACCGGGGCGCGTTCCTCGGGGGTCACTACCTGAAGGTCTACGAGGAGATCGCCGCCGTGAAGGCGGAGTGCGGGACCGCCCGGCTCAAAGTGATCTTCGAGAACGGTGAGCTGTCCACGTACGACAACATCCGCCGCGCCTCCTGGCTCGGCATGGCCGCCGGCGCGGACTTCATCAAGACGTCGACCGGCAAGGTCGCCGTCAACGCCACCCCCGCCAACACACTGCTGATGCTGGAGGCCGTACGCGACTTCCGTGCCCTCACCGGTGTCCAGGTCGGCGTGAAGCCCGCCGGAGGCATCCGGACCAGCAAGGACGCGATCAAGTTCCTGGTGCTGGTCAACGAGACCGTCGGCGAGGACTGGCTGGACAACCACTGGTTCCGCTTCGGCGCGTCCAGCCTTCTCAACGACCTGCTGATGCAGCGCCAGAAGCTCTCCACCGGCCGCTACTCCGGCCCCGACTACGTCACAGTGGACTGATACACGATGGCTTTCGAATACGCACCGGCCCCCGAGTCGCGCTCGGTCGTCGACATCGCGCCGAGCTACGGCCTGTTCATCGACGGCGAGTTCACCGACGCCGCCGACGGCAAGGTCTTCAAGACGGTCTCCCCCGCGACCGAGGAGGTCCTCTCCGAGGTCGCCCGCGCGGGCGCCGAGGACGTCGACCGGGCCGTGAAGGCGGCCCGCAGGGCGTTCGTGAAGTGGTCGGCCCTGCCGGGCGCCGAGCGCGCCAAGTACCTCTTCCGGATCGCCCGGATCATCCAGGAGCGTTCGCGCGAACTGGCCGTCCTGGAGACCCTCGACAACGGCAAGCCGATCCGCGAGACCCGCGACGCCGACCTCCCGCTGGTCGCCGCGCACTTCTTCTACTACGCGGGCTGGGCCGACAAGCTCGACCACGCCGGTTTCGGCCGGAGGACGGCGGACGGACACGGCGGGCCGCGCCCGCTGGGCGTCGCCGGCCAGGTCATCCCGTGGAACTTCCCGCTGCTGATGCTCGCGTGGAAGATCGCCCCGGCGCTCGCCACCGGCAACACCGTGGTCCTCAAGCCCGCCGAGACCACCCCGCTCAGCGCGCTGTTCTTCGCCGACATCTGCCGCCAGGCCGGTCTGCCGCGCGGAGTCGTCAACATCCTTCCCGGGTACGGCGACGCGGGCGCCGCCCTCGTCGCGCACGAGGACGTCAACAAGGTCGCCTTCACCGGTTCGACCGCCGTCGGCAAGGCCATCGCCCGGCAGGTCGCGGGCACGGACAAGAAGGTCACGCTCGAACTCGGCGGCAAAGGCGCCAACATCGTCTTCGACGACGCCCCGATCGACCAGGCCGTCGAGGGCATCGTCACCGGCATCTTCTTCAACCAGGGCCAGGTCTGCTGCGCCGGATCGCGGCTGCTGGTCCAGGAGTCCGTCCAGGACGAACTGCTGGACTCGCTGAAGCGGCGGCTGTCCACGCTGCGGGTCGGCGACCCGCTGGACAAGAACACGGACATGGGCGCGATCAACTCCGCCGAGCAGCTCTCCCGGATCCGTACGCTGGCCGACGCGGGCGAGGCGGAGGGCGCCGACCGCTGGTCGCCCGCGTGCGAACTCCCGTCGTCCGGCTACTGGTTCGCACCGACCCTCTTCACCAACGTCACGCAGGCGCACACCGTCGCGCGCGACGAGATCTTCGGCCCGGTGCTCTCCGTCCTGACGTTCCGCACACCGGACGAGGCGGTCGCCAAGGCCAACAACACGCAGTACGGCCTCTCCGCCGGTATCTGGACGGAGAAGGGCTCCCGCATCCTCGCCGTGGCGAGCAAGCTCCGCGCGGGTGTGGTGTGGGCCAACACGTTCAACAAGTTCGACCCGACCTCGCCCTTCGGCGGCTACAAGGAGTCGGGCTACGGCCGCGAGGGCGGTCGCCACGGCCTGGAGGCGTATCTCGATGTCTGAGTCCGAGCGACAGTCCGACCGGCAGTCGGAACGGCAGTCGGAACGGCGGTCCGAGCGGCTGTCCGTCTTCAAGACCTACAAGCTGTACGTCGGGGGCAAGTTCCCCCGCTCCGAGAGCGGCCGGGTGTACGAGGTGAGCGACTCGAAGGGACGGTGGCTCGCCAACGCGCCCCAGTCCTCCCGCAAGGACGCCCGTGACGCGGTCTCCGCCGCCCGCAAGGCGTTCGGCGGCTGGTCGGGCGCCACGGCGTACAACAGGGGCCAGGTGCTCTACCGCGTCGCCGAGATGCTGGAGGGCCGCCGCGCGCAGTTCACCGCCGAGGTGGCCGCCGCCGAGGGCCTGTCCAAGTCGAAGGCGGCGTCCGTGGTGGACGCGACCATCGACCGCTGGGTCTGGTACGCGGGCTGGACCGACAAGATCGGCCAGGTGACGGGCGGCGCCAACCCGGTGGCCGGACCGTACTTCAACCTGTCCACCCCGGAGCCCTCCGGCGTGGTGGTCGTCCTCGCGCCGCGGGAGTCGTCGTTCCTCGGCCTGGTCTCGGTCGTCGCCCCGGTGATCGCCACCGGCAACACGGCGGTCGTCGTGGCCGGCGAGTGCGTCCCGCTGCCCGCCCTGTCGCTGGGCGAGGTACTGGCCACCTCCGACCTGCCGGGCGGCGTCGTCAACGTCCTCTCGGGCCGTACGGCGGAGCTGGGCGCCCCGCTCGCGGCGCACCAGGACGTCAACGGCATCGATCTGTGCGGCGCCGACGAGGAGTTGGCGAAGGAGCTGGAGATCGCGGCGGCGGACAACCTCAAGCGGGTGGTGCGCCCGTACCCGGTGGACTTCACGGCCGACCCCGGCACGGGACGGCTGACGGCGTTCCTGGAGACGAAGACCGTGTGGCACCCGACGGGCAGCCTGGGCGCGTCGGGCTCCGGCTACTGACCCGTCCCCGCCCTCACGCAAGGAGGCCCGGCCGTCGTCGTGACGGCCGGGCCTCCTTACGTAGGTGAGTAGGCAGGTGAGTTCGACCCCGCCTCTGTCCGTAGGCGGGCTGGCTCCGGCGGGCCTCTGTACCGAGGCGGGCGCGGGCGGGCCTGGGTACGTAGGCGGGCTCGGGCGGGGCCTCTGTACGTGGGCGGGCTCGGGCGGGGCCTCTGTACGTGGGCGGCGTCGCGCACGCGCGGGTACTCGTGGGCGGGCCCCCGGGCGCTCCTCGTACGCGAGTCCGCCCCGGGGCCACGCGGGCACAGGCACGCCCACACGGCCCACACGGCGCCTCACGCGGGCACCGCCGCAGCGTTTGCGGCACCCGTGCCGAATCTGCGCGCGGCGGCCGACGGATCCGTCACGCACCCCGCTCGGCCGGGCCTCTGTACGTAGGCGGGTACAGGAGGCCTCGTTCCCGCGAGTTCTCGTACGCGGCCCCCACGCGCCCCTCGTACGCGAGTCCGCCCCGGGGCCGCGCGGGTACAGGCACGCCCACACGGCCCACTCGGCGCCTCACGCGGGCACCGCCGCAGCGTTTGCGGCACCCGTGCCGAATCTGCGCGCGGCGGCCGACGGCGGCCGACGGATCCGTCACGCACCCCGCTCGGCCGGGCCGCTGTACGTAGGCGGGTACAGGAGGCCTCGTTCCCGCGAGTTCTCGTACGCGGCCCCCACGCGCCCCTCGTACGCGAGTCCGCCCCGGGGCCGCGCGGGCACAGGCACGCGCACACGGCCCACTCGGCGCCTCGCGCGGGCACCGCCTCTGGTGCGCCCCCGCACCCGCACGCGCGCCGCCCACCTCAGCCGGGCGGCGGTCCTGTCACCGAGCCGATCAGCCGGGCAGCAGCCCCGTCGCCGGCCCGACCAGCGGCAGGTCCTCCAGGCCGCCGCCCTCGGTGACCGATTCCGTCAGGACCGCCGTCGACAGCGGCTTGAAGTCGGCGACCTGCGTGCCCACCGCGTTGTCCAGCGGGTCGACTCCCGTCTTGGCGAGCGGGTTGAGCTGAAGGTCCTTGACCGGCCCGAGGGCCCCGGCCAGGCCGTGCCCGAGCCCGCCCGCGAGGCCCGCGCCGGCCGCCTTCCCGGCCTCGGCGAGCGCGCTGTCCGGGCCGGACGCGGGCACCGGGGCCGCCGGGGCCGCCTGTGCGGCGGCGCCGCCGAGCCCGATCGCCGCGCCTGCGGCCGTGAGGGTCAGCCCGGCGCGCAGCAGCGCGCGGCGCCGGGAGGGGGGAGCTGAATGACGTGCCATGGAAGTCCTGTCTGCGCGCCGGTGAAGTGTAAGGGAGACGGCACGCAGAGTAGTTGAGGTGTGACCCTCGATACCAACGCCGTCGCCGGGGATCCCACGTGCGGGTGTATGCCTCACACTGGTGTCCCGTGAGTCTCCACCGAACCGCCTCCGCGCGTGTCGTCCTGCTCGCGGGCCCCTCCGGCTCCGGCAAGTCGTCGCTCGCCGCCCGCGCGGGCCTTCCCGTGCTCCGTCTCGACGACTTCTACAAGGAGGGCGACGATCCGACGCTGCCGCTCGTCGCGGGCAGTTCGGACATCGACTGGGACTCCGCGCTGTCCTGGGACGCGGACGCGGCGGTCGCGGCGATCCTGGAGCTGTGCCGTACGGGCCGTACGACCGTCCCGGTGTACTCGATCGCCACCAGTTCCCGCACCGGCACCGAGGCGCTCGGCATCGGCCGTACGCCGCTGTTCGTCGCCGAGGGCATCTTCGCGGCCGATGTGGTCGCGCGCTGCGCCGAGTTGGGGGTGCTGGCCGACGCGCTGTGTCTGCGGGGCCGCCCGTCGACGACGTTCCGGCGCAGGCTGCTGCGGGATCTGCGCGAGGGCCGGAAGTCGGTGCCGTTCCTGCTGCGGCGCGGCTGGCGGCTGATGCGCGCGGAACGGGGCATCGTCGCCCGGCAGACCGCGCTGGGGGCGCACCCGTGCGCCAAGACGGAGGCGCTGGCCCGGATCGCCGACGCCCTCGCGGACGGCGACCGTCCCCGTACGGCGACGACGGACGACACGTCCGTGTCCGTCGGCCCGCCCTCACCCCACAGCCCGTCCGCATCCGTCGGCCTGTCCGCACCCCACGGATCGTCCGTGTCCTGCGGCCCGTCCGTGTCTCACGGCGCATCCGTATCGCACGGCCCACGCGCAACCCATGGTCCGTCCTCGCCCCACGGCCCGTCCGCGTCGCACGGCCCGTCCGCGCCCGTCCGCCCCGCGAACAGCGGTCGCTGAGCGGGCCGGGCCCGCGCCCCGACGCCCGCCCTCGCCCTCCCGACGGCCACCGGCCCCCTCCGACGGCCCCGGAACGCGCAAAGACCGGACAGGCCCCCCAGCCTGTCCGGTCCTGCTTCGGTGCACCCCCGTGCCCCCGGGTTCGCTTCCGCCGTCTCCCCCAGAGACGCCGGCCGCTCCCCCACTTTCCCCATGTCCCCCCGGTGTTGCTCCCCCCAGGGTGTTTCCCCCCGCTGCCTTCAGGCCACCAGCTCGCCGAAGGACTCTTCCTCGTCACGTCCGAAGCTGAGGACCTCGTCCTCGCGCAGCCGGCGGAGCGACCGCCAGATGCTCGACTTCACCGTGCCGACACTGATGTTGAGGATGTCCGCGATCTCGGGATCGGTCCGGCCCTCGTAGTAGCGCAGCACCAGCATCGTGCGCTGCGTCTCGGGAAGGCGCGAGAGCGCCTGCCAGAGCACCGTGCGCAGCTCCGTGCCGCGCATCGCGTCGGTGTCGCCCGCCGTCTCCGGCAGCTCCTCCGTCGGGTACTCGTTGAGCTTGCGCCTGCGCCACGCGCTGATGTGCAGGTTGGTCATGGTGCGGCGGAGATAGCCGCCGACGGCCGCCTTGTCGCTGATCCGGTCCCAGGCGCGGTAGGTGGAGAACAGCGCGCTCTGGAGCAGGTCCTCGGCCTCGAAGCGGTCGCCCGTGAGGTGGTAGGCGGTGGCGTACAGGGAGGCCCGGCGCTCCTGGACGTAGGCGGTGAACGCCGTCTCGGCGTCCGTGGCCTCCGTCCGTACGGTGCGCTCCCCCGTGACCTTCCCGTACGCCGTGCCCTCGTTCCCCCGCCCGGCCTGCTCACGACCGGCCTTCTCCCGACCGGTCTCCCGGCCCGGGTTCTCCCCCGCGGGCTTCGGCGCCGTTTCGACCACCGCGATGTACGGCGGCCGGTACGGACGCCCGGCGCCGCGAACGCACCCCCGCCCGTTCACGGCGCCGGACTTCTCGGTGCTCCGTGCGACGTCGTGGAGACGCGTGACCACTGCGCTCGAGGCCGTGCTGTGAGTTGAGTTCATCTCGCGCCCCCCGTCGGCTGGAGTCTGTTTTTCTGTGTGCTCTTTCCGTCTGACCAAGAGATTGCCGGGCCAGTTTCATGGGGCTGTCTGCCGACTGTCACAGCCGTGTCACAGGGGTTGTTGATCTTGGCGTGGGATATGCGGTATGGGTGGGAGCGCTCCAACTGTCGAACTGTGGTCCCCCCATGGGCCAGAATGACCTCCGTGCCTTTCCTGTTGCTGATCGAGGACGACGACGCCATCCGCACGGCCCTCGAACTCTCGTTGTCACGCCAGGGCCACCGGGTGGCCACTGCGGCGACGGGAGAGGACGGCCTGAATCTGCTGCGAGAACAACGCCCGGATCTGATCGTTCTGGACGTGATGCTGCCCGGTATCGACGGTTTCGAAGTGTGCCGTCGGATCAGGCGGACCGACCAGTTGCCGATCATTCTGCTGACCGCGCGCAGCGACGACATCGACGTGGTCGTCGGGCTGGAGTCCGGCGCGGACGACTATGTGGTCAAACCCGTGCAGGGCCGGGTGCTGGACGCCCGTATCCGGGCCGTCCTGCGGCGCGGGGAGCGGGAGGCGACCGACTCGGCGACCTTCGGCAGCCTGGTCATCGACCGTTCGGCGATGACCGTGACGAAGAACGGTGACGACCTCCAGCTGACGCCGACCGAGCTGCGGCTGCTGCTGGAGCTGAGCCGGCGGCCCGGCCAGGCGCTGTCCCGGCAGCAGTTGCTGCGGCTGGTGTGGGAGCACGACTATCTCGGCGACTCGCGGCTGGTCGACGCCTGTGTGCAGCGGCTGCGCGCGAAGGTGGAGGACGTACCGTCGTCGCCGACCCTGATCCGTACCGTGCGGGGCGTGGGCTACCGGCTGGACGCGCCTTCGTGACCGACGAGCACCCCACCGCCGGCGGGCCCGGCGCCCCGGACGGAGACACCGGCTCCGCCGGGCGCCCGGCGGACGGCACGGACCGCCCCCGCACCCGCAAGCGGGCCTTTCTCGCCGGGCTGCGCTGGACGAGTCTGCGGCTGCGCCTGGTCGTCGTCTTCGGCGCGGTCGCGCTGACCGCCGCCGTCTCGGCGTCCGGCATCGCGTACTGGCTCAACCGCGAGTCGGTGCTCTCCCGTACGCAGACGGCCGCGCTGGACCAGTTCAAGCAGGAGATGCGGGACCGGGCGGCGCAGTTGCCGCTGCGCCCGACGCAGGCCGAACTGGAGTTCACCGCGCGGCAGATGGCCCGGAGCAGCGCCGGGTTCAGTGTGGTGCTGATCGGTGAGCGCGCCGAGGGCAAGCCGGTGGCGGGGGTGTCCGACCAGGACACGTTCACGCTGGAGGACGTACCGGTGTCGCTGCGGACGGCGGTGAACGACAAGCAGAAGGTCACCTCGCGCAACTCCGCGCCGTACCAGGTCTTCTGGCAGCGCACCCAGCGCGGCAAGACGCCGTATCTGGTCGGCGGCAGCCGCGTCAACGGCGGCGGGCCGACCGGTTATGTCCTCCTGTCGCTGGAGCAGGAGCGGGAGGACCTCAACGCGCTGGCCTGGTCGCTGGCGATCGCCACGGGGCTGGCGCTGATCGGTTCGGCGCTGCTCGCGCAGGCGGCGGCCAGCACCGTACTGAAACCGGTGCAGCGGCTGGGGGACGCGGCGCGCAGGCTCGGCGAGGGCAAGCTGGACACCCGGCTGCGGGTGTCGGGGACGGACGAACTGGCCGATCTGTCGCGGACGTTCAACAACGCCGCCGCCTCCCTCCAGAAGAAGATCGACGACATGAGCGCGCGGGAGGAGTCGAGCCGCCGCTTCGTCGCCGACATGTCGCACGAACTGCGTACGCCGCTGACCGCGCTGACCGCCGTCACGGAGGTGCTGGAGGACGAGGCGGACACGCTGGACCCGATGATCGCGCCCGCCGTGACGCTGGTGGTCAGCGAGACCCGCCGGCTCAACGTCCTGGTGGAGAACCTGATGGAGGTGACCCGCTTCGACGCGGGCACCGCGCGGCTCGTCCTGGACGACGTCGACGTGGCCGACCAGGTGACCGCCTGCATCGACGCGCGGGCCTGGCTGGACGCGGTGGAGCTGGACGCCGAGCGCGGCATGATGGCCCGCCTCGATCCGCGCCGGCTCGACGTGATCCTGGCGAATCTGATCGGCAACGCGCTGAAGCACGGCGGTTCGCCGGTACGGGTCTCGGTGCGCCGGGTCGGCCCGGAGCTGGTGATCGAGGTACGGGACAACGGGCCGGGCATCCCGGAGGCCGTACTGCCGCACGTCTTCGACCGCTTCTACAAGGCGAGCGCGTCCCGCCCCCGGTCGGAGGGCAGCGGTCTGGGGCTGTCCATCGCCATGGAGAACGCGCACATCCACGGAGGGGACATCACCGCGGCCAACGCCCCCGGCGGCGGCGCGGTGTTCGTACTGCGGCTGCCGGACGGCGAGTCGGAGGACGCCCCGGCGGAGTTCGGCGACGACGGCGCCGGGGGCGTCCGGGGAGCCGGGGAGATACGCGGAGAGGGAGACGAGGCGCAGTGAGGTCGAGGACATCGTCCGGCCGGTCCCTCGCCGTACTGGCGGGCGCGCTGGCGCTGGCGGGCACCGCGGGCGGCTGCGGCATCAGGACGACGGCGGTACCGGTGAACGCGGGCCCGGCGCCCTCACGGGTGCCGTGCGAGGTGGCCGGGGGGAATCTGACCACCCAGGGCGGGCCGGGGCTCGCGGTGCGGGTCTATCTGGTGTGCGGGTCCAAGCTGGTCCCGGTGGAGCGCGCGGCGTCGCTGCCGACCGAGAAGGCGACCGGGGAGCGCGTACGGATGGCTCAGGCGCTCGTGAACGAGCTGCGGGAGCGGACGTCCGCCACGGAGCAGGAGGCGGGCTTCACGACGTACGTACGGGGCCCGCTGCACGTCTCGGAGGCGCGCGACGGCGACCCGGCGGGCACGCTGCGGCTGAGCCGGCAGCCGGAGGACCTCCAGACGGCGGCCCTGGCGCAGATCGTGTGCACGCTGACCGAGGCCGCCTGGACGGACGGCTCGGTGGTGCTGGGCGGGCCGGGCGCGTACGGCGCGCGCGGCTACCGCTGCGACGACGACACCAAGCGCCACCCGGACGCGCCCGTCCCGACGACGGGCCCGCGGGCGCCGGCCTCCTGAGCCGCCGCCTCGCCGAGCGTCGGTTCTGGCGCCCCGGCGCCCCGCCGCCCCGCCACCTCGTGGAGCGTCCGCTTCCGGAGCCTTACGTCCTCCGGAGCGTCGTCCGCCTCCTGAGGAGGGCGTGCCGCACGACGGGTCCGCTTGGCGCGCCTTCCGCCTCCCCGAACCGCCGCCTCCTGAAGAGGGCGCGCCGCGCGGACGTGCGGGCCGGGCGGCCGGGGCCGTCGGCCGCCCGGGAGTGACACCGGTCTCACGCGGGCCTCCATTTGGAACGGCCCGGAACCGTTGGCGGCGACGGCCGCGTCTTGGGGGTCGTGCAGCGCCAAGGTCCCGGCGGCAGTGCCGCTTTCCGCTTCCGCGTGGCGGGGGTCATCCTCCTCCTCGCGCATCTGCTGCTCGTCGCGTGGCTGACGTTGCGCCCGCTGGACGTGATGTGGATGACCGCGGCCAACTTCGAACCGCTCGCGGGCATCAAGGCCGATCTCGCCCTCGGGCCGCTCCAGGCGTTCCGGCGGATCAGCGAGGGGTTGCTCCTGCTGGCCCCGCTCGGGGTTCTCCTCCCCGCGGCGGGGGGCAGGCTGACCGTCTCGCCGCTGGCCTCGCTGGCCCGTACGTCGGCGGCCGGGGCGTTGATCTCCCTGGCGATCGAACTGCTCCAGACCGGGATCCCCGGGCAGGTCGTGGACGTGGACTCGCTGCTGCTCAACACGGTCGGCGTGGCGCTCGCGCACCTGCTGGTCGTCCCGGCGGGCCGGGCGTGGCTGCGGCGCGGCCGGGGCGTGGGACGCGGGGTGTCCGAGGCGCGCGACGAGGGCCGCGCCCGGCGTGAGGCGTCGTCTCCGTCGTCTCAGGGCACGACCCCGACGATTACCAGGGTCGGCATCGCCCCGTAGAGCGATGCTTTGTCCGGACTTCGGGAGCACCATGGAGTCATGGGGAGCGCACGAGAAGCTCCCGCCCAGGACTCACGAAGGAGACCGACATGTCCACGATTGTCCGCCCGAGCGAGGGACGCATGATCGGTGGAGTGTGCGCGGCGCTGGCCAGGCGCTTCGGCACCTCCGCGACGACGATGCGCGTGATCTTCCTGGTCTCCTGCCTGCTGCCCGGCCCCCAGGTGCTGCTGTACCTGGCGCTCTGGGCATTCCTGCCGAGCGAGAAGCACGCGACGACCTCCGCCTGGTAGACGGGCGGCGACGACCGCACGGCAGGGTCCCCCAGGAGTTTCGGGAGGACCCCGCCGTCGTGGTGCGTGGCCCGGGGCCGTCCTGCTACTTGCCCAGGGCGCCGATCGGGAGGCCGCCCAGCAGGCCCGTGAGGGGGTTGGCCGCCGTGACGGCGGAGAGGGCCGTGGGGGCCGTGTGGCTGACCGTGCCGACGCCGCTGCCGAGGGCGCTCTGGGCGGCGGTCACACCCTCGGAGGTGCCGTCGGGGAGGTTCGCGGTGAGGGACTCCGTCGGGAGGGTCTTGGTGACGCCGCCGAGGGCGGCACCGGCGTCCGGGACGGCGGGGGTCGCGGCGGACGCGTTACCCGCGGCGGTGGCGGCGAAGGCGGCGCCGAGGGCGGCGACACCGAGAGTCTTGGCGGCGGAGTGCTTCATGAGGAATGACGTCCCTTGGGGAATGGGGGAAAGCGACGGAAATGGAATACGAGCGGCCCCGCAAGCTAGCCATGGCCGCACTCCGTCCGCAAACACCCCGGAGCGGACCGGGACGCGTGTCCCGGTCCGCTCCGGCGGCACGTCGATCGTGCTGCTCAGCCCAGAGAATCGCTGGTCGTGGCGGTCTGCGTGAACAGCCATTCGGATTTCAGCTCGGCATATCCGGGCTTGATCACGTCGTTGATCATGGCCAGTCGTTCATCGAAAGGAATGAATGCTGATTTCATCGCATTGACGGAGAACCACTGCATGTCGTCGAGCGTGTAGTCGAACGCCTCGGTCAGCAGCTCGAATTCACGGCTCATGCTCGTGCCGCTCATCAGCCGGTTGTCGGTGTTGACCGTCGCACGGAAGTGGAGCCGGCGCAGCAGGCCGATGGGGTGTTCGGCGATCGACGCGGCGGCGCCCGTCTGGAGGTTGGAGCTGGGGCACAGCTCCAGCGGGATCCGCTTGTCGCGTACGTAGGAGGCGAGCCGTCCCAGCGTGACCGAGCCGTCCTCGGCGACCTCGATGTCGTCGATGATGCGTACGCCGTGGCCCAGCCGGTCGGCGCCGCACCACTGGAGCGCCTGCCAGATCGAGGGCAGGCCGAACGCCTCGCCCGCGTGGATGGTGAAGTGGTTGTTCTCGCGCTTCAGGAACTCGAAGGCGTCGAGGTGGCGGGTGGGCGGGAAGCCCGCCTCCGCGCCCGCGATGTCGAAGCCGACGACGCCCGAGTCCCGGTAGCGGTTGGCCAGTTCGGCGATCTCCAGCGCGCGGGCGGCGTGCCGCATCGCGGTCAGCAGGGCGCCGACGCGGATCCGGTGGCCGGCCGCGCGGGCCCGCCGCTCGCCCTCCTTGAAGCCCTCGTTGACGGCCTCCACGACCTCTTCGAGGGTGAGCCCGGCCTCCAGGTGCTGCTCGGGGGCGTAGCGCACCTCCGCGTACACGACACCGTCCCGCGCCAGGTCCTCGGCGCACTCGGCGGCGACCCGGAACAGCGCGTCGCGGGTCTGCATGACGGCGCAGGTGTGCGCGAAGGTCTCCAGATACCGCTCCAGCGAGCCGGAGTCGGCCGCCTCGCGGAACCAGAGGCCGAGCTTGTCGGGATCGGTCTCGGGAAGGCCGTCGTAGCCGTTCTCACGGGCGAGTTCGACGATCGTGGCGGGGCGCAGGCCCCCGTCGAGATGGTCGTGCAGAAGCACCTTGGGGGCGCGGCGGATCTGGTCGGCCGTGGGCGGCCGGCGGGTCTGGCTCGTCATGTCGCCAGCCTAACGCCTACGCGCGTAGATCACTCGTCGCCGATACCCAACGGTGACCACGGGTACGGCTGACGTACACCTCACCTTCTGAGACTGTTCTGTTATGGGACAGCGGGCGGTTCCCGGCCCCGGCGGGCGCGCGCCGGGGCGTGGCACGGGGGTGCGTGGACGTCGTACGGAGTCACGGGCGAGGCTGGGACGGGCGGTCTCCGCCCCGACCCCGCCTCCTGAGGTGGGCGGGGTGGTGCTCGTGCTGCCGCCGGGCGAGCAGACGTCCGCGCGGGGGCCCTCCGCCGTGGCCTGGGCCTCGATGCTGCCGCTCGCGCGGGCACTGGCCCGCGCGGGAGCGCCCGAGGGGCTGCTGGTGCACATGGTGCGCTACCGCTCGCGCGGGTGGAACGGCGCCGACGCGCAGCTCTCGGCGGACGCCCTGTGGGCGGCGGACGAGGTCGTACGGCGCTACGGCGACGTGCCGGTCTGTCTGGCCGGGCACGGCATGGGCGGACGCGCGGCCCTGCGCGCCGCCGGTCACCCGGCGGTCAGCTCCGTACTGGCGCTGGCGCCCTGGCTGCCCGACGGGCCGGCGGGCGGTGAGCCGGAGCCGGTGACGCAGCTGGCGGGGCGGCAGGTGCTGATCGTGCACGGCACCAACGACGAGCGCAGCGACCCCACGCTCTCCTACCGGCTGGCGGAACGTGCCCGGAAGGCGAACCGGCACACCTGCCGCTTCGAGGTTCACTCGGACGGGCACGCGCTGCGCCAGCACCACGGCGAGGTCCTGGCGCTGGCGACGGACTTCGTCCTGGGGGCGCTGCTGTCGCGCACCTACTCGCGCCCGGTCGCCGACGCCCTGGCGGCGCCGCCGCCGCTGGGCCTGCGGATGCCGCTGGCGGCGGGCTTCGGGCGGTCGCTGCGACGGTGACGCGGCGGGTGCCCCGGCCGGCGCGTGCCGGGTGCCGCGAGCCCTACGGCAGCAGGCGGCCCCGGCGGGAGAGCAGGAAGCGTTTGAAGGCCGCCACCGGCGGCGTGTCGGGGTGGCCGTCGAGCCAGGCGACACCCACCTCGCGGACGGCGCGGGGCGCCGTGACGGTCAGTTCCACGACGCCGGGGCGGGCCACCGCCGGGGGCGGCAGCAGCGCGACGCCGAGGCCCGCCGCGACCAGGCCGCGCAGGGTCTCGGCCTCCTCGCCCTCGAAGGCGACCCGGGGGCGGAACCCGGCCGCCTCGCACAGGTCGTCGGTGATGCGGCGCAGCCCGTAACCCGGTTCGAGGGTCACGAACGTCTCGTCCGCCGCCTCGGCGAGCCGGACCCGGCGGCGGGTGGCCAGCCGGTGGTCGTCGGGGACGACGAGGAGCAGCCGCTGTTCGTCGAGGCGGCGGGCGACGAGGTCGGGGGCCTCGGGGACCGGGGAGGTGAGGCAGAGGTCCAGGTCGCCCGCGCGCAGGCGTTCCAGCATCGCCTCGCCGTAGTTCTGGACGAGTTGGAAGCGGATCCGGGGGTGGTCGGCGCGGAAGGCGCGGATCAGTTCGGGGACGGTCTCGGAGCCCATCGTGTGCAGGAAGCCGAAGGCGACCTTGCCCGAGGCGGGGTCGGCGTCGGCGCGTACGGACTCCGCCGCCCGTTCCACCTCCGCGAGGGCGCCTTCCACGGAGGTGAGGAAGGCACGGCCGGCGGGGGTGAGCGAGACGGTTCGGCCGGTGCGCGCGAACAGGGCGACGCCCAGGTCCTGTTCGAGCCGGACCATGGCGCGGGAGAGCGTGGACTGCGGGACGTTCATGTCCTGCGCGGCGCGGGTGACGTGTTCGTGGCGGGCGACGCCCGCGAACTGGGCGAGGCGCGGGGCCAGCAGCGCGGACCAGGACGCGGGGTCGAGGTCCGCCGTGGGTGGCGGGGCGGGCGGCCGGCTCGACGGTGCGGTGTCGTGTACGTAACCGCTCGATGACGGCCGGGGGTCGGACCTGCGTTGATGCGCCATGGGAACGATTATGGCGATTCCATGCATTGGACGCATGAGAGAAGGCTCCGTACGTTCGTCGTATGCCCGACCTCAGTACAGAGGCGCCCGTCCGCACGGGTGCCCTCACCTCCGCGTCCACCGGAACAACCGCCGACACCTCCGCCCCGGCTCCCGGCCGCCTTGGCCAACGCCGGATGAGCCTCGCCCTCTTCGCCGCCGGGATCGCGGCCTTCGCCCTGCTCTACTCGACCCAGGCACTGCTGCCCGCCGTCGCCGCCGACCTCGGGGTCACGGCGGGGCAGGCGAGTTGGACGGTGTCGGCCGCCACGGGCGCGCTCGCCCTGTTCGTCCTGCCGCTCAGCGCCCTGTCCGAACGCTTCGGCCGGCGCACGCTGATGACCGTCTCGCTGACGGTCGCGGTGGCCGTCGGACTGCTCGTGCCGTTCGCGCCGAACCTGGAGTGGCTGATCGCGCTGCGCGCGGTCCAGGGCGCGGCACTGGCCGGGCTGCCCGCCTCCGCGATGGCGTATCTCGCGGAGGAGGTACCGCCGAGGGCGCTGGTGGGCGCGATCGGGCTGTTCGTGGCCGGCAACAGTGTCGGCGGCATGAGCGGCCGGATCGTGGCGGGCTGGATCAGCCAGGTGTGGGGCTGGCGCGCCGGGCTCGCGGCGATCGGGCTGCTCGCGCTGGTGTGCGTGGTGGTGTTCCGGGTCCTGCTGCCGAGGCCGCGCCACTTCACGCCGGGCACGCTCGACCCGCGCACGCTGGCGCGGACCGTCGGCGGTCATCTGGCCGACCCGCTGCTGCGCCGGCTGTACGCGATCGGCGCCCTCTTCATGACGGTGTTCGGCGCGGTCTACACGGCGATCGGATTCCGGCTCGCGGAGGCGCCGTTCGGCCTGCCGCAGGGCGTGATCGGTTCCGTCTTCCTGGTCTATCTCGTCGGTACGGTCTCCTCGGCGGCGGCCGGGCGGCTGGTGGGGCGGCTGGGGCGGCGCGGCGCGCTGTACCTGGCGGTCGGGACGACGACGGCGGGGCTGCTGCTGTCGCTGACGGACTCGCTCGTGGCCGTACTGTCCGGGCTGGTCCTGATCACGGCGGGCTTCTTCGCGGGCCACGCGGTCGCCTCGTCGGCGGTGAGCCGGACGGCCAGGACGGGCCGCGCACAGGCGTCGGCGCTCTACCAGAGCGCCTACTACATGGGCAGCAGCGCGGGCGGCACGCTGGGCGCGGTGGCGTTCCACGCGGGCGGCTGGAACGCGACGGCCGCGCTGGGGCTGCTCGCGGTGCTCGGGGTGGTCTCGGTGACGCTGTACGGGACGCACGCGGCCCGCGTGGAGCGGCGGGCCCCGGTGGTGGCGGGGCGCTGAACGGGGCGGGTCGCCGATCGGGCGGGCCACCGGGACGTACGAGCCGCCGGGCAGAGGCACGCGCCACCCGCCACCCGCCACCCGCCACCCGCCACCCGCCACCCGCCACCCGGACGTACGCGCCACCGGGCACGCGGAGGCACGCGCCGCCGGAGCAGGACGGGCCGCCGAAAGTACGTACGCCCCGGGGACCTGGGACTTTCGCCTGTAGCGGGGCGATTGTCAGTGGGCTGAGGTAGCTTCCGAGGGACGGTTCCATAGGGGGCGACTGGGGTGACCCGATGAGTGATCTGGCGACAACAGAGGATCTTGATTCACGGCTGGAGAAGCACCGGACGGAGCTGACCGGCTACTGCTACCGCATGCTGGGCTCGGCCTTCGAGGCCGAGGACGCCGTGCAGGACACGATGGTGCGGGCCTGGCGGAGCTTCGACAAGTTCGAGGGCCGCTCCTCGCTGCGGTCCTGGCTCTACCGCATCGCGACGAACGTGTGCCTCGACATGCTCAACGCGGGCAATCGACGGGCGAGGCCGATGGATCTCTCGGAGGCGACCCCGGTGTCCCAGGCGAAGCTGAACTCACGTCCGGAGGTCACCTGGCTGGAGCCGGTGCCCGACGGGCGGGTGCTGCCCTCCGTGGTGGACCCGGCGGAGACGGCGGTGGAGCGGGAGACGATCCGGCTGGCCTTCGTCGCCGCGCTCCAGCATCTGCCGCCGAAGCAGCGCGCCGTGCTGATCCTGCGCGAGGTGCTGGCCTGGAAGGCCAGCGAGGTCGCCGAGTTGCTGGGGACGACGGTCGCCTCGGTCAACAGCGCGCTCCAGCGGGCCCGCGCGACGATCGCCGAGTCCGCGCCGGCCGCGACCGACGCGGCGGACCCGCTGGACGAGGAGCAGAAGGAGCTTCTGGAGCGGTATGTGGCCGCGTTCGAGGGCTACGACATGAAGGCGCTGACCGCCCTCCTCCATGAGGACGCGACGCTCTCCATGCCCCCGTACGACCTGTGGCTGCGCGGCCACGACAACATCGTGGGCTGGATGCTCGGGGTCGGCGAGGTCTGCCGGGGCTCCCGGCTGGTCCCGACGGTGGCCAACGGCACGCCCGCGTTCGCGCACTACCACCCGAGCCCGGACGGCGACGGGTACACGGCGTGGGCGCTCATGGTCATCGAGATCGCGGACGGCCGGATCACGGGGATCAACTCGTTCCTGGACACGGAGCGTTGGTTCCCGCTGTTCGACCTCCCGGCGCGGCTGGAGTAGGACGCCGGGTAGGACCCGCCCGCCCGTTCCGCCGGTCCGGGTGCCCCGGGGGTCCCCGGCCCGCGTCGGAGCCGCCGTCGCGGGTGGTTCCCTCGGGCCGCAGGACCTCCGTCAGGCCCGTCAGGTTCAGCAGCAGGAGCAGTTCGGGGCACGCGCCCCGCAGCCGCATCCGGCAGCCGTGCCGGCGGGCGACGAGGTGCAGCCGGGCCAGGGCGTCCACGGTCACCGCGGTCGGGCGGCCGAGGGCGGCGACGTCGCACACGGCGTCGGTGGCCCCGCTGTCCCTCAGCCGCGCGGCCAGCTGGTCGCAGAGCTGGGGGACGTCCGCCGCGGTGACCGGTCCGCGCAGGCCGACAAGGATCGTCTTGATGGCTTCCACACCCGATGAGACCGGCCCCGGGGCCGGAACTCATCGCAGCGCCCCGGACACGGTCCGTACGAGTCCCGCGCGGGTCCCCCGCGGAGGCCCCGCAGCGGACTCGTACAGGACGCGTACGGACCGCCGGGAGGGGAGCGTCAGGCGATCCGGTCGAGCACGATCGGGGACGCGGTGAACGCGGTCCCGGCCGGGGCGATGTCGTACGCCGACGTCAGCGTCTCCCGCGCGTAGTCGAACCTCGACGGGGTGTCGGTGTGCAGCGTGAGCAGCGGCTGGCCCGCCGTCACGGTGTCGCCCGGCTTGGCGTGCAGTTCGACGCCCGCGCCCGCCTGCACCGCGTCCTCCTTGCGGGCCCGGCCCGCGCCGAGCCGCCAGGCGGCGACGCCGATGTCGTACGCGTCGAGCCGGGTCAGCACCCCGGAGGTCGGCGCCGTGATCACCTCGTGCTCCCGGGCCTCGGGCAGCGCCGCGTCCGGGTCGCCGCCCTGGGCCGCGATCATCCGGCGCCAGACGTCCATGGCGGAGCCGTCGGCCAGCGCACCGGCGGGGTCGGCGTCCGGCAGACCGGCGGCGTCCAGCATCTCGCGGGCCAGGGCCAGCGTCAGCGCGACCACGTCCGCCGGGCCGCCGCCCGCCAGGACCTCGACCGACTCCCGTACCTCCAGGGCGTTGCCCGCGGTGAGACCGAGCGGGGTGGCCATCTCGGTGAGCAGCGCCACGGTCCGTACGCCGTGGTCGGTGCCGAGGCCGACCATCGTCGCGGCGAGTTCACGCGCGTCCTCGACGGTCTTCATGAAGGCGCCGGAGCCGACCTTGACGTCCAGGACGAGCGAGCCGGTGCCCTCGGCGATCTTCTTGGACATGATCGAGGAGGCGATGAGCGGGATCGCCTCGACGGTGCCGGTGACGTCGCGCAGCGCGTACAGCTTCTTGTCGGCCGGGGCCAGACCGTCCCCGGCGGCGCAGATCACGGCGCCGGCGGAGCCGAGCACGTCCAGCATCTCGGCGTTGGAGATCCGGGCCCGCCAGCCGGGGATGGACTCCAGCTTGTCGAGGGTGCCGCCGGTGTGGCCGAGGCCGCGCCCGCTGAGCTGCGGCACGGCCGCGCCGCACGCGGCGACCAGCGGCGCGAGCGGCAGTGTGATCTTGTCGCCGACGCCGCCCGTGGAGTGCTTGTCGGCGGTGGGGCGGGACAGCGAGGAGAAGTCCATGCGTTCGCCGGAGTTGATCATGGCGGCGGTCCAGCGGGCGATCTCCGCCCGGTTCATGCCGTTGAGCAGGATCGCCATGGCGAGGGCGGACATCTGCTCGTCGGCGACGTCACCGCGCGTGTAGGCGTCGATGACCCAGTCGATCTGCTCGGGGCTCAGCTCGCCGCGGTCCCGCTTGGTGCGGATGACGGAGATGACGTCCATGGTGTTCCTTACGGCGGGAGCGAACGGGTGTGGCGTGAACGGGGCCGGCGCGAACGGGGCCGGCGCGAACGGGAGCCGCGCGAACCGGAGTTACGCGAGGTGCTGCGGGCCGAACGCCTGCGGAAGCATGTCGGCGAGCGTGACGATGCCCGCCGGGGTGTCCAGCAGCAGGCCGGGCCCGCCGCACTCGTACAGCAGCTGACGGCACCGGCCGCACGGCACGAGCGGCGCGCCCGCGCCGTCGACGCACGTGAAGTGGGTGAGCCGGCCGCCGCCCGTACTGTGCAGCGCGGAGACCAGCCCGCACTCGGCGCACAGGCCGAGGCCGTACGAGGCGTTCTCCACGTTGCAGCCGGTGACGGTGCGGCCGTCGTCCACCAGGGCGGCGGCGCCGACCGGGAAGCCCGAGTACGGGGCGTACGCGCGGGACATGGCGTCCCGGGCCGCCGCGCGCAGGGCCTCCCAGTCGACACCGGCGTCGGTGGCGGCGCCCGTCATGTGCCCTGGCCTCTGCGGTACGTCATGCCGTTGGCCTTCGGCATGCGCAGCCGCTGTGCGGACAGGGCGAGGACGAGCAGGGTCGTCACGTACGGGGCGGCGTCCACGAACTGGCTCGGGACCTGGTCCGTCAGCCCGTACCAGAGGAACAGCACCGCGGCGACGGCCGCCGAGATCCCGGCGGAGACGTACTTGCGCTTGTAGAGCTGCCAGCCCACGACGAGCACCAGCAGGATCGCCAGCAGGAGCAGCATGGCGTGCACGTTCTCCGCGCCGCCGCGCAGCTTGAGGCTGTCGGTGAAGCCGAACAGCCCGGCGCCCAGCGCCATGCCGCCCGGCATCCAGTTGCCGAAGATCATCGCGGCGAGACCGATGTAACCGCGCCCGCCGGTCTGGTTCTCCTGGTAGATGCCGGTGGCGACGATGGCCAGGAAGGCACCGGCGAGGCCGGCGAGGCCGCCGGAGACGGTGACGGCGATGTACTTGTACTTGTAGACGTTGACGCCCAGCGTCTCGGCGGCGATCGGGTTCTCGCCGCAGGAGCGCAGCCGCAGCCCGAAGGACGTACGCCACAGGATCCACCAGGTGCCGGGGATCAGCAGCAGGGCGACGATCGTCAGCAGCGACAGGCCGGTCACCAGTCCGCCGAGGACCCCGGCGATGTCGGAGATCAGGAACCAGTGTTTCTGCTGGAGATCCGCCAGCCCGTCGGCGAGTCCGGGGATGGTGATCTCGGTGATCGAGTCGATGCGTGGCGACTGCTTGGAGGAGCCGCCGGGCTCGGTGGCGAAGGTGAAGTTGGAGAGGTAGCGGGTCACGCCCACGGCGAGGATGTTGATGGCCACACCGGAGACGATGTGGTTGACGCCGAAGGTGACGGTGATGATCGCGTGCAGCAGTCCGCCGAGCGCGCCGCCGAGGATGCCGAAGAGGACACCGACCCAGGGGCCCCACTGGAATCCGGCCCAGGCGCCGAACCAGGTGCCGAGGACCATCATCCCTTCGAGGCCGATGTTGATGACGCCCGCGCGCTCCGCCCACAGGCCGCCGAGTCCGGCGAGGCCGATGGGGACGGCGAGTTCGAGCGCGCCGGCCACCTGGCCGACGGAGGTGATGTCGTCGGCGCCGCTGATCAGCCGCACCAGGGAGATCAGGGCCAGTCCGCCCGCGATGATCAGCAGGACGACGGGCAGGGTCAGCTTGCGCCGGCCCCCGCCCTTCTTGGGAGCCGCGCTCGTCGCGGTGACGGTGCTGGTACTCACAGGGCAGCCCCCTTGTCGTTCTTGGACACGGAATCGGAGCCGGGGCCGTCGGAACCAGGACCGGGGCCGTCGGAACCCGAGCCGGTGCCGGGGCCGTCGGAGCCGGGACCGGGTGGCCCGGAGTCGGCCTCGGTGCGGATCGCGCCGCCCGCCGCGAGTTCCTCGCCGACCTTCTGCTGCTGGCGGCGGAGGCCGTAACGGCGGACCAGTTCGTAGCTGACCACGACGGAGATCACGATCAGGCCCTGCATGATCGTCGCGATTTCCTTCTCGTACCCGTGCTGGTCGAGAGAGGCGGACGACTTGTCGAGGAAGGCGATCAGCAGGGCGCTGAAGGCTATGCCCACCGGGTGGTTGCGGCCCAGCAGCGCGATGGTGATGCCGGTGAAGCCGATACCGGTGGGGAAGTCGAGGCTGTACGTGTGGCTGTCGCCGAGCAGTGTCGGCATACCGACCAGGCCCGCGACCGCGCCCGAGATCAGCATCGAGGTGAGGACCATCTTCTTGGCGTCGACACCGGACGCCTGCGCGGCGCTCTCGCTGGCGCCCGTGGCGCGCAGGTCGAAGCCGAAGCGGGTGCGGCCGAGGACGAACCAGTAGATGACACCGCAGAGCGCGGCGACGAACGTGAAGCCGTAGATCTCACCGGCCTCGGCGCCCATGGACAGGCCGGGGAACCAGCCGGACTCCGGGATCTCGCCCGTCGTCAGGTTGTTGGACCCGGCGGGCTGCTCGCCGAAGTTCTTCGGCAGGATCAGCCAGGCGACGAGGCTGGTGGCGATGGAGTTGAGCATGATCGTGGAGACGACCTCGCTCACCCCGCGCGTGGTCTTGAGGATGCCCGCGATACCGGACCAGAAGGCGCCGACGAGCATCGCCGTGACGACGATGAGGGCGATCTGGAGCGGGCCGGGCAGGCTGACGCTGGCACCGACGAGCGCGGCCATCATCGCGGCGAGCCGGTACTGGCCGTCGACCCCGATGTTGAACAGGTTCATCCGGAAGCCGACGGCGACGGCGAGCGCGGCGAGATAGTACGTACCGGCCTGGTTGACGATCAGGACCTGGACGTCGACGTAGCTCGCCGACTGGAACATGATCCGGTACGGCTCCCACGGGTTGGTGCCCGAGACGAGCAGCACCACCGTGGTGAGGGCGATGGCGACGACCAGTGCGAGTACCGGGCCGGCCAGGCCCAGGATCAGCCGGTCCTTGTCGAACTTCTTCATCGGGCCTCGTCCTCCGGGGCTGCCAGGTGTCCGGTGGCGGCGCCGGTCATGGCGGTGCCCAGTTCCTCCGGGGTGATGGTCGCGGGGTCCGCGTCGGCGACGAGCCGGCCGCGGTACATCACGCGCAGGGTGTCGGAGAGACCGATCAGCTCGTCCAGGTCGGCGGAGATCAGCAGCACCGCGAGTCCGTCCCGGCGGGCGGCCTTGATCTGGTCCCAGATCTGGGCCTGCGCGCCGACGTCGACACCGCGTGTCGGGTGCGCGGCGATCAGCAGCTTCGGGGCGTGGCTCATCTCGCGGCCGACGATCAGCTTCTGCTGGTTTCCGCCGGACAGGGAGGCGGCCGTGACGTCGATGCCGGGCGTGCGGACGTCGTACTCGACCACGATGCGCTTGGTGTCGGTGCGCGCCGCCTTGGGGTCGAGGAGTCCGCGGCGGCTGTTGGGCCGCTCGGTGACGTGGCCGAGGATGCGGTTCTCCCAGAGCGGCGCGTCCAGCAGGAGTCCGTGCCGGTGCCGGTCCTCGGGGATGTAGCCGATGCCGCTCTCCCGGCGGGTGCGGGTGGGCGCGTGCGAGATGTCGGCGCCGTCGAGCGCTATCACGCCGCCGTCCGGGTCGCGCAGGCCCATCAGGGTCTCGATCAGCTCGGTCTGGCCGTTGCCCTCGACGCCCGCGATGCCGAGGATCTCGCCGCGGTGGATGGTGAGGCCGATCTCGGCGAGCACCTCGCGGACGACACCGTCGGGGTCGGTCGCGGTGAGCCGCAGGTCCGTGACGGTGAGCACGGGGACGTCGGTGACGGTCGACTCGCGGGTCTCGGGCGAGGGGAGTTCGCTGCCGACCATCAGCTCGGCGAGCTGCTTGGTCGTGGTGTGCGCGGGGTCGGCCGTGCCCACCGTCGTACCGCGCCGGATGACGGTGATGTCGTCCGCGACGGACAGCACCTCGCCCAGCTTGTGCGAGATGAAGATGACGGTGAGGCCCTCGGCCTTGAGCTCGCGCAGGTTGTCGAAGAGCGCGTCGACCTCCTGGGGGACGAGAACCGCGGTGGGCTCGTCCAGGATGAGTATCCGGGCACCCCGGTAGAGGACCTTGAGGATCTCCACGCGCTGGCGGTCGGCGACCCCGAGGTCCTCGACGAGGGCGTCGGGGCGGACCCCGAGGCCGTACGCGTCGGAGATCTCGGTGATCTTCCGGCGGGCGCCCTGGCCGATGCCGTGCAGCTTCTCGGCGCCGAGGACGACGTTCTCCAGGACGGTGAGGTTGTCGGCGAGCATGAAGTGCTGGTGCACCATGCCGATGCCGCGCGCGATGGCGTCGGCGGGGCTGGTGAAGGTGACCGGCCGGCCGTCGACGGTGATGGTTCCCTCGTCGGGCTTCTGCATGCCGTAGAGGATCTTCATCAGGGTCGACTTGCCGGCGCCGTTCTCACCGACGAGGGCGTGCACGGTGCCCTTGCGGACGGTGAGGGCGATGTCGTGGTTGGCGACGACGCCGGGGAACCGCTTGGTGATGCCGTGCAGTTCGACGGCGGGGGGACTGCTGGACGCGTTGATGACGCACTCTCCTTGGCCAGGAGCGGGGGCGGGGCGGAGGGCAGGGCGGGGGTGAAGCTATCGCGCCGGAGAGGCATCTACACGCGTAGCGCTGCCGAATCGTGAGCGTAGATCTTGCGGAGAAGGGGGCCGTTTCCGGTGACCGGCCCGGATCTCGTGACCGATCGGGACCGGAATCCGGCGACCGATCGGGCCGGTCGCCGTGACCCCTGCGGTCGCCGTGACCGACCGGGTCCCGGTCCTCGCGACCGCGACCACGACCGGGGCCGTGACCACGACCGGGGCCGGTTCTCGTGACCGGGGCCCGGAGCGGCGGCGGCTCGCGCCGTCGCTCCGGGCCCGCGGTTCGGTGACGTCGTCCGTGTCTCTCGTACGGCGTGGCCGCCGGCCGCGGTCGTTACGTGACTACGGAGCGGTCTTGACGGTGATGGAACCGTCGATGATGCCCTGCTTGGCCTTGTCCACGGCCGCGGTGACCTCGGCCATCTTGGTGTAGGCCGGGTTGGAGTCGGTGAGGCCGACGCCGTCCTTGTCGAGGCCGTAGCGGATCTCGCCGTTCTGCGGGCTGCCGTCCTCGACCGACTTGATCAGGTTGAACACCGCGTCGGCGATGTCCTTGGTGACCGAGGTGAGGATGCTGTCCTTGTACTGCGCGAGACCGGCCTGCTTGTACTGGTCGGAGTCGACGCCGATGTTCCACTTGCCCGCGGCGGAGACCGCCTCGATGGAACCGGAGCCGGCCAGACCGGCCGCCGCGTAGATCACGTCGGCCTTCTTGTCGAGCTGGCCCTGGGCGGCGGCCTTGCCGAGGTCGGGCTTGGAGAAGCCGTCGAAGTTCGGCGGCTGGGTCAGGTACTGGGTGAGCACCTTCACCGAGGGGTCGGTGTCCTTGACGCCCTGCGCGTAGCCCGCCTCGAACTTCTTGATCAGCGGGGTCTCGACGCCGCCGATGAAGCCGACGGTCTTGGACTTGCTGGCCTTGGCCGCCGCGACACCGGCGAGGTACGAGCCCTGCTCCTCGTTGAAGACCATGTTGGCGATGTTCGCGCCGGTCACGGAGGCGTCGTCGATGATGCCGAAGGTGGTCTTCGGGAACTTCGGGGCGACCTTCTTGATGGCCGGCGCGTAGGCGAAGCCCACGCCGATCACCGGGTTGTTGCCCGCGCGGGCCAGCTCGGTCAGACGCTGGATCTTGTCCGCGTCGGCCTCACCGTCGGAGGGCTCGGCGTCGTGGCCCTTGACCTTGAGTTCCTTCTCGGCCTTGGCCAGACCCGCGTACGCGGCGTCGTTGAACGACTGGTCGCCGCGACCACCGATGTCGTAGGCGAGGGCGACGCTTTTCTCCTTGGAGTCGGACGCGGCGTCCGAGGAGGAGGTGTTGCCACACGCGGTGGCGGTCAGCGCGAGCGCCGCGGACGCGACGCCCACGGTTGCGATCCTGGTGATCCGGCGCAAGGGAGGGCTCCTTCAAGGCGACCAAAAAGCGCCTCTGCTCGGCGCTGGTTTCGCGCCGATCGTAACGCGCGTAGATGTCAGATAAAGCCCTGTACGGAAGCCGTTATCGGATCGTCGCGAACAGGATACGAAACCTCCGATAACGGGAAACGACATATCCGGTTACGAACGGTCGCCGTCAATCAGCGCGGCGGCGGTGAAAAGCTCCACACCGACCTGAATCGCCCGTTCGTCCACGTCGAAATCGCCCCGGTGCAGGTCCCGCCGGGCGGTGTCCCCCGGAATCCGGACACCGAGCCGGGCCATCGCGCCGGGCACCTGCTCCAGGTACCAGGAGAAGTCCTCGCCGCCCAGGCTCTGTTCGGTGTCCTCGATCGACTGGACACCGCGCCGGGCGGTCTGCGCGTCCCGCAGCAGCTCCGCCACCATCAGATCGTTGACGACAGGCGGCACCCCGCGCACGTAGTTGATCTGCGACTTGGCGTGGTAGAGCGCGGAGATCTCGTCGATCGCCGCGTGCACCAGGTCCGGCGCCTCGCGCCAGGACTTCAGGTCCAGGCAGCGGACGGTGCCGGAGAGTTCGGCGTGCTGCGGGATGACGTTGCACGCGTGACCGGCGGCGATCCGGCCCCAGGTGAGCGCGAGTCCGGCGCGGGCGTCGACGCGGCGGGCCAGCAGCGCGGGCACCTCGGTGGCGACCTTGGCGGCGGCGGTGACCAGGTCGGTGGTCAGGTGCGGGCGGGCTGTGTGGCCGCCGGGGCCGTCGAGGGAGACCTCCAGCCGGTCGCAGGCGGAGGTGATGGGGCCGGTACGCAGGCCGATGGTGCCGACGTCCACACGCGGGTCGCAGTGCACGGCGACGATCTTGCCGACGCCCTCCAGGACACCGGACTCGATCGCGTCGAGGGCGCCGCCGGGCAGCACCTCCTCGGCGGGCTGGAAGATCAGCCGCACCGGCTGGGGCAGCCGGCCCTCGCGGGCCAGCTCGGCCAGGACGAGACCGGCGCCGAGGACGGCGGTGGTGTGGACGTCGTGACCGCAGGCGTGCGCGCGGTCGGGCACGGTGGAGCGGTACGCGACCCCGGCCTTGGTGTCCGGGATCGGCAGGGCGTCGATGTCCGCGCGCAGCGCGAGCATGGGGCGGGCGCCGGTGGCCCCGTCGTGGGTGCCGATGTCGCAGAAGAGTCCGGTGCCGGTGTTGAGAACGCGCGGGGTGAGACCGGCCTGCTCCAGGCGGCGCTTGAGCGCGGCGGTGGTACGGAACTCCTGGTTGCCCAGCTCCGGGTGCATGTGCATGTCTCTGCGGAAGGCGATCAGCTCGGTACGCAGCGCTTCGGGCAGCGTGCCGGGCAGCGCCGTCGCGCTGGACTCTCCGGACTGGTCGGCATCGGCTTCGGACTCGCGGGACATCAACTGGTTCACCTGTTGAAGGGTAGGCCCTCGGAGGGGGCGGCTGCCCGGCGATCAACAAAACTTCAGCCCGAAAGGCGTAAGAAAGGGCGGCGAGGAGCGAGTAGCGGATCCCGGGGGCGGGTAAACTCGCCCCTCCGTCGTGGGGTGGCGACGGACAGTGACGGCCGCTCCGGTCCGGAGCGCCGGGGCCGTGTCCCGTTCCGCCTCTCCGTACGGCTGTACGGCCCTGCCCCGCCACCGTACGGACGGTGACCGGCCGCCCGGACGCCCGGGGCGGACGACCCGTGCCGAGGTGTCCGACACCGGCCTCCGTGTCGGGCGAGCCGGGCGCCGGAGACCGGTGCTCCCCGCAGGCGCCCGCGGCCTCAGGTGAAGTCGGCACAACTCCCCTTCCTCACAAGGTCACTTGACGGCCGCGACGGCAAAACCGTTACGGTGTATGCGAGATGTACGAGTCCGTGACCACGTTCACCGGACGGAGCGGTCGGCACGCGTACGGGGGATTCATGTCGTTCGACGAGGAATGGGCCGGACTCCGTGAGGCCGCGGCCCAGCGCAACTCCATGCGGCTCAACAGCCTTCCGGCCGACGGCGGCGGAGGCGGGGGCGGCGCGGCCGATCTGGTGGTCAACCGGGACGACCTCGGCCGGATCGGGAACGACGCGTACGGTCTGCGGGTCCGCCTCTCCAAGGACGGCGACCACGCCCGTACCACCACCCACGACGCGGCGATCGCGCTGACCAACAGCCAGTTCACCAGCGGTTCCGCGCTGCTCAAGGTGAACGACCGCTGGAGCACGCATCTGAGGACACTGCTCGACGCCTGCGCGCGGATCTCGAACCACCTGGACTACACGAAGGCCGCCCACTCCAAGGACGAGGTGAAGATCGAGGGCGATCTGACCTCGGTCTCCAAGCTTTCGGAATACCTGAAGTAGTACACGCGCACCGGACACACGAACCGGACAGGCGCACAGGACACGTGACGGAGCGGTCGGGGGAAGTTCGGCATGCTGAAGTACGAGGACATCGTCGATGCCCCGGTGGAGAAGCTGAAGGCAGCCGCCGACGACTGGGCGGAGATGACCGGCAAACTGGACCGGCTGGCCCAGGACGCCCAGGACGGCATGAAGTCCGGTGCGGACAAGGCCGCCTGGCAGGGCGTCAACGCGGGCGTCACCAAGGAGTTCATCGCCAAGACGGCCAAGGAGTTCACGGACGCCGCCGCCGAGGCGAAGGGCGTGAAGCTGATCCTGGACGACGGCTACGCGGCCATCAAGAAGGCCAGGGACGACCTGCTGAACATCCGCGACCACGAGGGTCCGGCGGCCGGTGTCCACGTGGGCGCCACGGGCAAGGTCACCGCCCGGAACTCGATCCAGGAGCTGACGCCGCAACAGCGCGCGCACGATCCGGACTACCAGGAGATCCTCCGGCAGGAAAGGCGGAACGTCGCAGCCTGGCAGGCGAAGATCGACAAGATCGTCGAGACCTGCGGTGACACCGACGTGGCGTTCAAGAACGCCCTGGAGGCCAACGTCACCGACCGCAAGGACTTCAGCGGCCCGACGTACACGAAGCTGGACCAGGAGGAGGCCGCGCGGGCCGCCGCGCTGGCGGCCAGGGGCCGGGACCTCACCCACACCGAACTCCAGGCCCTCAACGAGCTGTTGGCGGACAACGGCAAGTCGGTGGAGTTCTCCAGGAACTTCTACGAGAAGCTCGGCCCGGAGAAGTCCCTCGCGTTCTTCGGTGAGCTGGCCACCGACACGTCCACCTACGGCAAGGTCGACAGCGAACGGCTCAAGGACGTACAGGAACTTCAGCGGAATCTGGGGCTGAACCTGGCCACCGCCTCCCACGACCCGAAGTTCACCGCCGAATGGGGCCCGGAGCTGCGCAAACTGGGCACGGAACGCATCCCGTTGTACAAGGGTGACTACAACGGGGCCTTCGGGTACCAGCTCCTCGGCGGCATCATGCGGACCGGGAACTACGACCCGAAGTTCCTCAACCCGATGGCCGAACACGTGGCCCAGCTCCACCAGAAGGACCCGTACCTGTTCGCCGACAGCAAGATGATGCCCGGCACGATGGCGAACCCGTTCAACCCGTCGGGCGCGGGCGGCGCGGGCTACGACCCGATGACCGCCATGCTGGAGGCCCTCGGCAACAGCCCGGACGCGGCAAAGCAGTTCTTCACCGACCCGCCGACCGCGTACAACGAGGACGGCACGGTCAACGCCGGCGCGACGGCCGGCCTCGGCAAGACCGGCGACACCGCGATCACCAACTACCTCGACTTCTTCGGCAACGAGAAGTGGGAAAGCTTCCCCGACATCAACGGGCATCACCCGGACGACGCGGAGAAATCCGTCGCCCACATGCCCGACGCCCTGGGCCGGGCACTGGAAGCCGCGACCCTCGGCTATCCGGCCGGACACCCGGACGGCAACGTCGCGCGGGACGCGGACAACGCGGCGGTCATGCGGCAGGTCATGGAGAAGTACGGGACGGACCCGGCCCTGCTCGATCAGCAGAAGGCGCTGGCGGACAGTCTCGGGACCATGGGAGCCGGCTACATCAACGACATCAACTGGGCGCTCGCAGGCACCGGCCCCGGCAGCGTGTTCGGTGGGGGGCCGACGGAAGGCCGCATCGACTTCGACTACTCCTCCGGCGGCGACGGCGAGAGCACCGTCCGCGATTTCCTCAGCGCCGTGGGTCAGCACCCCGACGCCTATGCCACGCTCTCCACCGCCGAGCAGGTTTACACCCGCAGCGTGCTGGAGGCGCAGGTCGGACCGGACGGCAAGGTCGATGAGGGGGGCGCCAGGACCGCCATCCGTGTCGGCTCCGAGGTGCAGGGCATGCTCGACCAGACACGCGCCGACCAGGTGATTGCCGACAACCTCGACAGCCATGAGGAATTCGAGAAGGCGGTAGCCAAACGCGCTGGTTTGATCGAATTCGGGACGGCTGTCGGGGTGGGCGCTGCTGTCGCCTTCCTGCCCGCCGCTCCGGCGGTGGGCGCGGCCGCGGTCCTCATCCCGCTCGCCTCCGACGCCGGCCCACCCCTGGTCGAAGGGACCGTCGGCCAGATCGTCGGTGCGATCTCCGAGAAATCGGTGGACGAGAACGAGGACAAGGTCAAGGAATTGAACGAGGGCGAAAGGCGCACGATCTATTCCTCCGGCGAAGGTCGGGCCATGGCGCCGCTGAACGAGTTCATGGCGCGAAATGGAATAGATCCCGAGGGCGAGTTCGGCGCTGATCTCACCGAATCCCAACTGGCCGGCTATCAAAAGGGCAACAGTCGTGCCGAGCAACAGGGCCACGATCCGGAAACCGGCTGAAGGCACCCGTCAACCGGCACCACGACGTCTACGGAGAAGGATGCTGATGATGACCACCCGCCGGAGGACACACGGGCTCCTCTGCGTGGCCCTGGCCGGTTCCCTGGGGTTCGGGGCCGTGGGCTGCGGTGGATCCGGCGGCACGGACGCGAAGGCGGCCGACACGTCCGTGACGGCCGACGAACTGTGCGCCGTGGGAGCCGTGAACAAGGGCGCGGCCGGGGCGCTCGAAGTCATCACCGGTACGACCTTGTTCGCTCCCACCGGTGGGGAGTCCGCCGTCGCCGCCGCGGCCGGGGAGTTGACCGGAGTGGCCGCACCCCTGGGCTCCGGGACCGGAGAGATCTGCAGTATCTATCCGCGTCCCGAATCCGGCGGCCCGGCCGATGAGATTCGTATCGTCTGGAGACTGAGCAGCACCCCGCCGAAGGAGGACACCGCCCGGAAATTCACCAGGCTTCCCATGGGCGAGAAAGCCGGTGCGGCTCACGACTCCGCGTTCGTCACGTTCCCTTGCTCGCCGGAGGACAAGCCTCTCGCGTCGCCCGACCACGTCAGTGTCTGGGCGCAGTCACGGGCAATGCCGACGGAGGCCGAGGGTGATGTGCGACCGCTCAAGAACGCCTACGCCACCCTCGCCCACTCCTTCGCCCTCGCCATGGCGAAGGAGCTGAAGTGTGAGGACGGCGGCGGGCTCAAGCCCGAGCCGTCACTCGTCCCGGCGTCGTAGCCCGCCGCGGCACCGAACGGCGCCGCGCGCTGCGGCTGCCCGCCTCACGCGGAGGCGGGCAGCCTCGGCAGCCTGTGGACGTCCCTGGCCGTTCCCGTGACCCCGGACAGGAAGCCCTGCGCGCGTGGTGACGCGTTGTCCTTCAGCCACTCCGGCGCGATGTCCCACACCGCGACCCGCACGCCGGTGCCGGCGAGCGCGAGCGGCAGGGTGTGCACGACCGTCGACGGGAAGCTGAGCACGGTCGACCCGATCGGGCCGCGCCGGGCGATCAGTTCCAGCGGCAGGTCGGGCCGTACGATCTCCAGCCCCGTCTCGGTGGCGAGCCGGTGCAGTTTCTCCACGCTCTCGCGGCGGTGCGCGAAGTACCGCTTCGCGCCGTGGGTGCGGGCGAGCGAGCCGACCGCCGTCACGTACTGCTCCAGGTCGACCACGCCCGTCTCCACGAGCGAGGTGCCGACCATGTCCGCGCCCTTGGCGATCCGGGGCGGGCCGAAGGTGGCTTTGGTCCACTCGAAGGTGTTCGGGGTGACCGTGATGCCGGGCACCGCCTCCACCGGCATCGAGGTGAAGACCTCGACGCCGCGGGTGCGCGAGGGCGTGAGCCGGCGCCGCGCGACGGCGGAGACCGGCGCCAGCACCAATTCGCGCGGCCCGCGCCGACCGCCCCGGCGGTGCCAGCGCACCAGCGGTTCGCCGTGCACGAGTTGGGCGATGAACTCCATCGTCGCCGTCCCGTCGTCCACGACGGTCAGCTCCTTGCCGCTGACGAGGGTCAGCAGCAGCTGTACGTAGCGGGAGAACGGGTCGCCGATGACGATCCGCCGGGCCCCGCGCAGCAGCGGGGCCAGTTCCCGTACGGTCCGCAGCGGCGCTCCCGCGCCGCCGCGGGCCTCCTGCCAGCGCACCGTGAAGCCCGCGTCGCGGGCCAGCTCGGCCATCCGGCGGAGCTGGCCGCGCGACATGGGGTCGGTGGGCGACAGGACGACCACGGTGAGTTCCGCACCGGTCGCGCTCGCCCGCGCCCACTCCAGCACGTTCAGGAGTTGGACCGGGCTCTCCACGAATGCGATGGCGCTGGGCGGGGGCGTGCGCACCCCGGAGGGACGGCTCATGGCTGTCAGACCGCCACGGGCTGTGCGCCGTCCGCGGACTCGGCGACGACACCGGCGACCCGGCGGAGCTTCTTCATCGGGCCGAGCTCCGACTCGTACACCTTCTTGACGCCGTCACCGAGGGACGCCTCGATGGTGCGGATGTCGCGGACGAGGCGGGTGAGGCCCTGCGGCTCGACGGAGGCGGCCTGGTCGGAGCCCCACATGGCGCGGTCGAGGGTGATGTGGCGCTCGACGAACGCGGCGCCGAGGGCGACGGCGGCGAGGGTGGTCTGGAGACCGGTCTCGTGGCCGCTGTAGCCGATCGGCACGTTCGGGTACTCGGCCTGGAGGCTGTTGATGACCCGCAGGTTCAGCTCCTCGGCCTTGGCCGGGTAGGTCGACGTGGCGTGGCAGAGCAGGATGTTCTCGCTGCCCAGCACCTCCACCGCGTGGCGGATCTGCTTCGGCGTCGACATGCCGGTGGAGAGGATGACCGTGCGTCCGGTGGCGCGCAGGGCGCGCAGCAGCTCGTCGTCCGTGAGGGACGCGGAGGCCACCTTGTGGGCGGGGACGTCGAACTTCTCCAGGAAGGCGACGGCCTCGGTGTCCCACGGGGAGGCGAACCAGTCGATGCCGCGCTTCTTGCAGTGGGCGTCGATGGTGCGGTACTCGTCCTCGCCGAACTCGACCCGGTGACGGTAGTCGATGTACGTCATCCGGCCCCAGGGGGTGTCGCGCTCGATGTCCCACTGGTCGCGCGGGGTGCAGATCTCCGGGGTGCGCTTCTGGAACTTGACGGCGTCGCAGCCGGCCTCGGCGGCGGCGTCGATCAGCGCGAGCGCGTTGTCGATGTCGCCGTTGTGGTTGATGCCGATCTCACCGGTCACGTAGACGGGGCGGCCGGGACCCGCGGTGCGGGTGCCGAGGGTACGGAGACGGGAGTTGGTGCTCAGCGAGCTCATCAGAAGGTCCTTACTTGGTCGAGATGTCGGCGGTGGTGCCATGGGGGGGCGCGGGGGTGTTGACGTCCAGACCGGGACCGAGGAGCCAGGTGGCGATCTCACGGATCGCCCCGGCGCCGCCGGGGGTCGTGGTGACGGCACGGGCCGCCGCGCGTACGGCGTCGTGAGCGCTCGCGACGGCCACCGGCCAGCCGGCGAGCGCGAAGCACGGGAGGTCGTTGACGTCGTTCCCGACGTACAGCACCCGCTCAGGGGTGACCCCGTGTTCGTCGCACCACTGCTTCAGTGCGAGATCCTTGCGGTCGATGCCGTGCAGCACCGGCACGCGCAGCTTGCGGGCGCGTGCGGCGACGACCGGGTTCTGCTCGGTGGAGAGGATGAGCAGTTCCAGGCCGGCGCGGCGGAGGGCGGCGATTCCGAGGCCGTCGCCGCGGTGTACGGCGACGGTCTCCTTGCCCTCCGAGTCGACGAGCACCCGGTCGTCGGTCTGGGTGCCGTCGAAGTCCAGTACGACCGCGTCGATGTCGGCGCGGCCGGGCAGCGCGGGCGTGTCCAGGAGCGGCGCGAGGGCGCGGGCCCGCTCCAGGTCGTGCGGGTCGTCGATCTCCAGCACGCGCTCGGGGTCGGTGCTCACCAGTTCGGTGCGCCCGAAGAAGCGGTGTCCGGCGTCCCGGAAGCCGTCGGCGCGCATCGCGTAGGCGGCGCCGGTCTCCAGGTATTCCTGGGGGCGGTCCTGCCTGCGGGGCCGGTTCGACTTGTCGTGGTTGACGCCGAAGCCGTCGCTCTCGGAGCGCCAGATGAAGCCGTGCGTCGGGGCGACGGTCAGCGCGCTGTCGGCGCCTCCGTCGGTGACGGCGGCCACGACGCCGTCGAGGTCGCCGGGGGTGATGAAGGGGCTGGTGCACTGCACGAGGAGGACGACCTCGGTCCGGTACGCGGCACCGCGCATCGCGCCGTACGCGTCCATGGCGTGCAGGACGGCCGCCTCGCTGGTCGCGGTGTCGCCCGCGATGGCGGCCGGCCGCAGGACGACGTCGGCGCCGGCGGCGCGGGCGGCGTCGGCGATGGCCGCGTCGTCGGTGGAGACGACGACGTCGGTCACCCGCCGGGCGGCCCGGCAGGCGAGCACGGCGCGCACGACGAGCGGGACTCCGCCGACCTGGGCGAGGTTCTTGGCGGGGACGCCCTTGGATCCACCGCGGGCGGGGATCACGGCGAGGACGGTCATGGGGGGTTCTCCTTGCTCTGCTGCGTCGTGCTGGTGCGCGGGGGTGTGTGCTCCCCCGGCGTCGTGCCGTCCGTACGGGCGTTCCTCCGCCGCGTCGGCGGATGCCTGCTCGGCCCCGCCGGACCAGCCGGACCAGCCGTAACCGGCGAGCGCGTCGCCCGGCAGGGTGCGACGACGCACCCGGGGGCCGGGGCCGGGCACGACGGCCGAGGTCGCCGCGGAGCCGGGCGGGACGGACGAGGTCACCGCAGGGCCGGGGCCGGGAACCGGCGCGGCCACGGGGCCGGGTACGACGGCCGCAGCCGTCGCATGACCGGGCACGACCGCCGCGGCCGCCGTGTGGTCGGAGCCGGACACAGGAGCGGTCGCGTGGCCGGAGGCCGGGGCCACCACCGAGCCGGAGCCGGGAGCGGCCACGGAGCCGGGCACGACCCCAGCAGCCGCCACGTCACCGTGAACCGGGGCCTCCACGTCACCGTGAACCGGGGCCTCCACCGAGCCGGAGCCGGGAGCGGCCACGGAGCCGGGCACAACCGCAGCAGCCGCCGCAGCCGCCACGTCGCCGTGCACCGGGCTCACCGCGCGGCCCTCCGCCGAAGCGGCGGTCTTCGGGTCGGGGCCCGTCCGGTCCGGGGTCACAGTTCGCCCATCCGCCGGATCACCGGGGCCACCCGCTGGACGCCGTGGCGGTACGCCCCCCGGGCCGCCGCGCGGACGGTGTCGCGGACCACGCGGCGGACGCCACTGGGTCCGGCGGCGCCGGCGCGGCCGGCCGCCGTCAGCGGGGTGCCGTCGGCCGCGAGGTGGTAGCGGGCGAGGAGGCCCGGCAGGTAGCCGGGGGCGGTGGTCGCCGTGTAGTAGGGGCTGATCGGCGGGAGCGCGCCGCCGTCCAGCAGTGTGGCGAGGCGCGTGCGGGCCGTGTCGAAGGCGGAGGCGTACGAGCCGTCGGCGGCGACGCCCTGCCGGTCGGCCCAGACGGGGTCGGCCTTGGGCCGCTGTCCGCCGTCGAGCTGGTCCCAGGAGGCGAGGCAGCCGGAGCCGATGAAGTGGTGGTTGCCGAGGGGTTCGCGGACCCCGAGGTCGGTGAGGATCGCGGTGGGGATACGGCGGTGCAGGGCTTCCAGCGCGGCCGTGGACGAGACGGTGACCAGCAGGTCGGTGCCGTCCAGGACCTCGCCCATGTTCCCGTACACCAGGCGGAAGTTGGGCGGCGGTCCGCCGGGCAGCTTCTCGGCGAGGCGCTGGTACGGGAACTCCTCGACGTGCGTGGTCTGCTCCCCCACCCGGCTGCGCAGCTTGAGCAGCACCTCGCGGCGCGGGTGCAGCCGGGCGTGCTCGACGAGCCGGCGCAGCAGGTACGCGCGGTCGGTCCGGGTCAGCGGGACGGACGGCTGGGCGGCGAAGACGACGGTGTCGCGGTCCTCCCGGGGGGCGTAGCGGGCGCCGCCGAGGAAGGGCAGCGCGGCCTCGGTGACCGCCTCGGAGCCGGCGCCCACTCCCTCGTACACGTCGCGGAAACGGGCCGCGTCGTGGCGGGAGTTGGCGAGGACGACGTCCGCGCCGTGGCGCAGCAGGAGCCCGTCGGACAGCTTCTCGTAGACGACCCCGACGTAGCCGGTGACGAGGACGGGGCGGTCGGGCAGGCCGAGTGCCGCGATCCCGTGCAGCATCGCCTGGACGGCGCCGCCGACGAGGGCGAGGACGACGACGTCGTACGCCTCCTCACGGAGGACGTCCAGGAACTCCGTTCCGGTCATCTCGCGCAGGGCGTCGGCCTCGGCCCCCACCTCCGCGAGCTGGCGGGCGGTGGGGGTCGCTCGTCCGCGCAGCAGGAAGCCGCTGAGCTTGATGTCGCGGTCGGCGGGAGCGATGCGGCGCGCGGTGAGCGCGCCCCATTTCCACCGGGTGTCGGAGTCGGCGAGGACGGCGATCCGGACCGCTTGGTCGGTACGTGAGGGCACGTGTTGGACGTTAGGAAGCCATTCCGTTTGGCGGCCCAACGGCACTGCAATAAAGGGTTAACAGCGGGTCGACAGCGAACGAAATGGCACAGGATCGGGGCGGGTTAACCATTCGGCCATGTGTCGTTCACCTCGCATCCCCTGGAATGTCGGAACGAATGACGAGCGGCCCCCTAGCGTCACCGGGGTGGTGAAGCTCTCTGTGGTCGTGCCGTTCTACAACGTGCAGACATACGTCCCCGAAACCCTCCGAAGCCTCGCGGCGAACAGCGGGAAGGATGTCGAGTTCCTGCTCGTCGACGACTGTTCGACGGACGGGACCCTGGAACTCCTGCGCCGGGCGGAGCGCGAGCTGCCCGGCGCGGTCCTGCTGCGGCACGAGAAGAACGGGGGGCTGGCCACCGCGCGCAACACGGGGCTGGACGCCGCGCGCGGTGAGTACCTCACCTTTCTCGACGGCGACGACTGGGTGGCGCCGGGCCACTACGCGCGGCTGCTGGCCACCGTCGAGGGGCTGGGCTGCGACTTCGTCCGTACGGATCATGTCCAGTTCACCGGCCGGACGCGGACCGTGCACCGGGTGCCGGTGGGCCCGCGCGGGGTGGTGCTGACGCCGCGCGAGACGATCCTGCCCGCCGACCGGACGACGTCCGTGGACTACGCGTACGCCTGGGCCGGGATCTATCACCGGCGGCTCGCGGACCGGGGGCTGCTGCACTTCACGGACGGGCTGCGGACCGCCGAGGACCGGCCGTGGATCTGGCGGCTGCACCGGGAGGCCGGGTCGTTCGCCGCCGTGGGGCTGCTCGGGATCTTCTACCGGCGCGGGGTCGCCTCGTCGCTCACCCAGATCGGCGATGTACGGCAGCTCGATTTCATCCGCGCGTTCGACCAGGTCATCGAGGAAACGGCGGCGGACCGTGAGGGTGAGCGCTTTCTGCTGAAAGCCGTACGCACCTATCTGGCGATCATTTCGCATCACCTGGCGGCCAAGGAACGATTCGAACCGGCCGTGGCTCGAAAATTGCGCACGATGAGTGCGGCGGCCATGGGACGACTGCCGCAGGACGTATTGAAAGAGGCGCTGAACTCGATGGACCTGGACCGCTCGACCCAGTTGCGCAGACTGCGCCGGCGCCAGGGCGCGACCGGGAAGGCGGCGGCCTGATGTCCCTGCCCGTCCCCTCCGGCCGTACGACGCGGGTGTTCTACGCCTCCACCCTGTACGGCGCCGCCACCCTGGCCGCCGCGATCGACGCCGGGCTGTTCCCGGCCGCCGACCGCTCCGTGCTGGTGGTGAGCAACAACGCCGGTACGCCCGAACTGACCCCCGCCGTCCACGAGATGCCCGGCTTCGAGGCGCTGCGCGACCGGTTCGGCGAGGTGCTGTCCTGGAACGGCGTGATCGCGCCGTTCCACCCCGGCGGCTGGGTGCCCCGCGAGGACGACCTGCCGCTGTGGGAGCGCCATCTGCGCCTCGCCTGGGGCCTGGGCGACGACACGGTGGAGCTGGTCCTCGAATCGATCCAGGTCAGCCCGGCGCTGACGCTCGCGGAGATTTTCACGGCCGCGCCGATCGAGGTGTACGCGGACGGGCTGATGAGTTACGGCCCCACCCGCAACCGGCTCGACCTCCAGGTCGGCGCCCGGGTGCGCAGGCTGCTGCACCTCGATCTCGTACCGGGTCTGGTACCGCTGCTGCTCACCGAGTTCGGTGTGCCGTCCGAGCCGGTGCCGACCCCGGCGTTCCAGCGGGTGCTCGGTCAGCTCACCGACGTGGCGGGGGACTTCGCGACCCCGGACCCGGCGCCGGCGCTGCTGCTCGGGCAGTACCTCGCGGCGCTCGGCATTCTCACCGAGCGCGAGGAGGAGGACCTGCATCTGCGGATGGTGCGGGGCGCGGTCGCGCTCGGGCACCGGCACGTGGTGTTCAAGCCGCATCCCACCGCCCCGGCCCTCTGGTCGCGGCGGCTGGAGGAGGAGGCGGCGGCGCTCGGCGCCGAACTGACCGTGCTGGACAGCCCGGTTCTGGCCGAGGTGCTGTACACGCGGCTGAAGCCGGCGCTGGTGGTGGGCTGTTTCTCGACGGCGCTGTTCACGGCGTCGGCGTTCTTCGGCATCCCGGTCGCCCGCACCGGCACGGATCTGCTGCTCGACCGGCTCTCCCCGTTCCAGAACAGCAACCGGGTGCCGGTGACGCTGGTGCACGCGCTCGTGCCGCCGCTGGACGACGACGGTGCGTTCCGCCCGGAGCCGGCCCCCGCCGGTCTGGTCACGGCCGTCGGCTTCACGATGCAGCCGCAGATGCACCCGGGGCTGCGGCCCGCGACGGAGCGTTTCCTGGCGGGGCGGCTTGACCCGGACACGCTGCGGTACTTCAAACGGCGCCGGCTGACCACGCTCGGGCTGCCGGGCGCGGTGGGCCCGCAGCTCGTCCGCATCCCGCAGAACGCGGCGGCCCAGCGCGTGGTGCGCCGGGCCCGGCGGCTGCGCAGGGCGGTGCTCCGGCTGCGCGCCTGAGCGCACGGGGAGCGCGCGGGGAGCGGGCTGGACGGGTGGTCGGGCGGGGCCGCACTTGGTGCCGACCGACTGTCTCTCACCGTTTTGTACGATAGTGGATCTTTGATCCATTTGGTGGCAATTTACGGAAGGTTGCATTCTCAACCGGTTCCGGCGCGTTGTTAGCCACGTGGAACCACGTGAACTCTGGGATCGGAACAGCGTCCTCGCCGAGGCGTTCTGCGCCACCGACGAGCAGGTACGGCAGGCCCAGACCGTACTGGACGAGGCGCAGGCGGAGCGCAGCCGTACCCTCGCCGCGTTCGCCGTCACCGTCGGCAACGACGGGGCGGTGGCGGATCTGATGGGGCTGAGCGAGCGCGAGGTGCGGCTGGCGCGGCGCACGGTCGGCAAGAGCGACGCGCGCAGTGTCGCCGAGGAGCTGCTGGACCGCCCGTCGGGCATCCACACCCAGCCGATTCCGCAGGCGGTGCAGGCCCCGGCGCCCGTCCCGCAGCAGGTGCTGCCGCCCGTCGCCCCGGCGGACGATCCGTACGGCGACCCGCACGCCGCGATGTACCAGCAGCAGGCGCACGGCGGCGGCGTCCAGGGGGACCTTCATCTGCCGCACCCGCGCGCCGAGTCGGCCCCGCTCGGCGAGACGGGCCCGCACCCGGACACGCTGTCCGCCCCGCTCCACCCGGCGGAGGCCGAGAACAACGCGGTGGTCTGGTCGTCCAGCATGGACTCGGTGCTGCTGTGGAGCTGGCAGTCCGGACTCGACCTCCAGACGGTCGCCGGTGAACTGGGCCTGGACATCCGGGCGTTGCTGATGCGCGTGCAGGCCCTGGCCGACAACGGGATGCTGACCCCGTCGTCGTCCCAGACGTCCGAGGCGAACCGCGCGGGCCGCCACCGCCGCCACCACGAGGAGGCGTACGCCGCGCTGTTCAGCCCGACGGCGACGTTCCCGCAGGTCCACTACTGACGGGCCGGCCGCTTCTCCTCACCGTCGCCGTCGCGGGGTCCGGGTCCGCGCCCGGGTCCGGATGTCACATACCGGTGCAGGGCCTCCCGCCCTCCCGGTGTGAAGCCCCATTCGTCCACGACGTCGAGCAGATCGGCCATGGTCATCCAGTCCCACCAGTCGATCACGGCGGGGTCCGGAAGCACGGCCGTCGGTACGAGGGCCTCGTGGGCCCCCAGCCAGTAGGGGCTCACGCCGCCCCGGCAGAGGAACTTGAAGAGGAAGCGCACCGGGGCCCCGACGCCCAGTTCCTCGGCCAGTTCGCGGCCGGCCGCCGCCTCGTACGACTCACCGACGTCCACGGCGCCGCCGACCGTCACGTCGTAGTACCCCGGGAACCTGGCCAGCGTCCGGGCCCGCCGCACCACCAGGATCCGGCCTGCGGGGTCACGGCAGAACGTGGCCGCCACGCGGTGCGGCCACCTCTTCCGTACCGCTTCCTCGCGTTCGACGACCCCCAGCACCTGGTCGTTCTCGTCGACATGCTCCACCCGTTCGCTCATCACGGCACGATCTCAGAGGATTCCGCCCAGCGCCGGAAAAGCGGGCAAATGTTCCCGGACCGAAACAGCGTACGGCGCCGTACGGGCCACGAGCCCGTACGGCGCCGGAGAACGGAACGGTGACGCGTCAGCCGTCAGGGGTCGGCGGTCAGCGGCCGGCACCCGCCACCCGGTGGTCAGCCGCGCAGGATCGCGCGCAGGTCCGCCGCGTTCGACTGCGTCACCTTCCACAGCTCCTGCTGTCTGCCGTGCACGTCGGCCACCGACGCCGTGTGGTCGTTGAGCAGACCCAGCGCCCGCTCGGTGAGCACCGCGCCGAGGTTCTTGTCGTGCACCGAGACGCCCCACTCGGGCCGGTCGATGTCCGCCAGGAAGTACGCCATCTTCGGGTGCGAGATGAGCGAGATGATCGGGGTGCCGCAGCCGAACGGGATCATGCCCGCGTGACCGCGCATGCCGATGACCAGCTTCGTACGGGCGTAGGTGTCCCTGATCGCGTCGTTGTCGAAGTCGTACATCGGGACGACCGGCAGCGACACGCCGTGCTCACGCCGCAGGTCGAACGCGATCTTCTCGTCGTCCAGCGAGTGCGCCACACAGCGCACCTCGGTGTGCTTGCCCAGCTCCCGTACCGCCTTCGCCATCTCGGCGAGGAAGTGCGCGTAGTCGTGGCCGAAGCGCAGCCCCGCCCGGTCGTACGCGGCGTTGATCATGACGGTGTTCTCGCGCTGCCCGGGGGCCGGGTCGGTCCAGCCGTCGACCAGCTGGCGCAGCACCGTGGTCGGGCAGGGCTGGAAGCGCACCTTGTCCTGGAGCGAGGCCGGCAGCAGGGCGCGGACCTTGTCGATGGAACCGTGGTTGCGGAGCGCGAAGAAGGCGCTGCGCTCCACCAGTTGGCGCAGGGAGGAGTTGAAGCGCCCGGCGCGGTAGGACTGGCCGTCGAAGGCGTTGAAGCCGACCGCGTAGACGACGATCGGGACGTCGATACCGTTGAGGTTCTCGTCGGGGACGTTCCACTGCCAGGCGCTGTTGCCGTTCGGCGCGGTGTCCGGGATGAAGAGGCCGCCGCCGCCGATGACCAGGCCGCGCCGGGCGTTGACCCGTGCGAGCGCCGCCTTGTCGAAGAGGCGGTGGGCGTGGATCGAGTGCCAGCGGGCCGGGCCGGTGTCGGTGTCGGCGCCGCCGTTCGGGCCGGTGCTGGTGCCGACCGCGAGCCGTACGGTCTCCGGCAGCAGCTTGTCTCCCGCGTTGCCCTGCTGCGGCATGTAGAAGGCAACGTGGGCGAGTTGGTCCTCGGGGGCACCCTCGCGCGGGGCGGGCAGGTCGTGGCCCCGGGTACGCAGCCGCATCAGCCGGTTGGACCGGTGCGTGGGGTCGGCGGCCAGGCCCCGCATGGCGTACTCGTGCGCCGTCGCGTCGTCGCCGTGGATCCAGGCGATCTGCGCGAGGCGCCCGAAGGACGTCGCGGCGCGGCTGGGGAACGTCGTCGCGAGGTGCAGATGGACCTCGGACTCCGCGTACCGGGAGACGCTCATCAGCGCGTGTCCCAGCACCTCGTGCGGCCAGGCCTCGTCGACCGGGATGTGCACGCTGCCGAGGATGTCCGCGGCCTCCTGGAAGCCGCCCGTGTTGATGTGCGCGTGGGCGACCCTGCGGGCGCACTCGACGTCCCCGGTGCGCTCGACGTGCTCGGTGCCGTACTTGATGACCAGTTCGTGGTGCAGTTCGCCGGGGAGGTCCATGAACGCGGCGTAGAACTCCGCGTCCGTCAGGTCGAATTCGCGCCAGCGGTCCTCGGCCTGCGCGTATCCGGCCTCGCCGCCCTGCCAGGGCTTGTGGCGTCCGGTGAAGTGCAGGACGGCGGTGTCCTCGGGGACGGGCAGATCGCCGGAGAGCCGCCGCTTGACGAAGTTGTACCGCGAGTCCAGCTGGACGAAGTCCCCGTCGAGCACCGCGTTGAGGATGCCCTGGTCGTGCTTGTTCAGCTCGTAGTCGCCGCCGCGTCCGGTGGCGTCGATCCGGGCGCAGAACTCGTCGCTCAGATACTCGCGCTGGATGACGAGCAGTCCGCTGTTGAGCTTGTGCTCCCCGTAGAAGAACTGCGGTACGGCGGCAAGTCCGTCGCGCAGCTTGAGCAGTTCGGAGAGATCACCGAGGACGACCATGTCGGTGTCGAGGGTGATGACCGTGTCGTAGTCGCGCAGCCGGAACACGTCGAGGATGAAGTACGCCTTGCGGACCAGGTAGTTGTCCTGGTCGCCCTTCTCGTACGCGTCGTAGCGCCCGGCGTCCACGCGGTGGAACCGGACCCGGGGGTGCAGGGCCCGGATCGAGGCGACCGACTGGGGCCGCAGGTCGTCGTGGAGGACGATGAAGTCCTCGCAGACACCGGGGTTGGAGAGCGCCAGGCTGCGCAGCAGCGCCAGAAAGCCCGGCAGGTAGTTCTCGTCCACGAAGGACGCGAAGGCCAGCCGCCGTTTGCCGGTCAGCTCGTTGGCGGACAGCGGTGCGGCGGTGGGCCCGACGAGGGCATGGGGGGTGGCGGTCATCGCAGGGAGATCCTCATGTCGGTCACGCTCTGGGCGCGTTCCATGACCCACGCCTTTTCGCTGGTGTACTCGTGCACGGACGTGATGGGCATCCGCATCGCTTCCTTGACGCGGTAGGCACCGCTCTCGTAGAAGTCGAAGCCGATCAGGTCGAGCGTCGGGCTGACGTCCAGGAAGTCCAGCAGCCAGAGCATGTTGAAGCCGCTGGTCGGAATGGCGGCCCACACGTCGGTGTCGACCTGGCCGATGTTGCGCAGCGGCCAGCGGAGCGACTCGTCGTTGACGTAGGTCTGGGCGCCGGGCACCAGCCGGTTGCGCAGGGAGTTCTTCCAGTCGTGGCTGAGTCCGCCGAAGACCAGCCGGGTGGTGACCTTCTGGTCCCAGTTGAAGCCGTGCTTGTGGATGGTGGTGTGGATGTCGGTCCGCCGGCCGGTGGCCGGGGCGTCGATCCGGTACGAGTTGAAGCGGACCACCAGGTCGTACGCGTCGATCTCGGCGCCCATCGAACCGCGCCCGACGCGCTGCGAGTTGGCGATCAGGCAGATGGACTTGCCGGCGATCTGGTTGCGGAACTCACCCAGCGTCAGCCACTGGACGTCGCCGAACGTCGGGTCCGGGACCAGTCCGCGCAGCCGGCCGCGCCGCATGTCGCCGTAGAGGGCGGCGAGTTCACGCGCCTCTTCGACCGGTCCGCCGGCCGCCAGACGCAGGTCCAGATACTGACCGATGGAGACCTGAAGGTCCGTCACCGGGCTGCCGTCGCCGCGCATCGCGAGCAGCGCGCCGACCAGCAGCGGCTCGGCACCGGCCCGGTCGCCGGCCTCGTGCCGCGCGACGCCCTCGGCCCAGGCGTCGGTGGCGCGGCCGTCCGCGTACTCCGCCGCCTGCGGGCAGCCGCGTTCGAGGAGCCGCAGCAGTTCGTCCTGCTTCTCACCGGCGGTGCGCAGACCGACGATGCGGGGCGCGACCCCGAAGCCGTCGTCCTCGGTCAGGGTGAGGTAGCGCTCGTACGCGGCGATGGCGGCGGGCTCGTCGCCCATGGCCTCCAGCGTGCGCGCGCGCAGCCGCCAGCCGGCCCGCGAGTTCTTGCGCTGGGTCAGTACGGCGTCGCTGATCAGCAGCGCCAGCTTCCGCTCGTCCTCGTACCCGCACTCCAGGGCCTTGTTCCCGGCGGCCAGCAGCGCGTCGAGCAGCTCACCGCTGAGCGAGCCGCCCGTCCCGGCGACCGTCCCGGCGACGACCTTCTTGGCCGCCCGGCGGATCAGCGGCGTGGCGGCGGGCGCGGCCGGGGCGCTCTCGGCGGGCCCGGAGGCGTGGGCGGCCAGTACGGCACGCAGTCGCTCGGCCAGCTCGGCGCGTCTGCGGGCGAGGCTGCCGACCACCTTTCCGCTGTGTACGGCGCAGGCGCGCAGACACACGTCCAGCTCGGTCGGCGTGATCCGGTCCCCCCGGCCCGGGATCTGCCCTGCTCCGTCGGGCGGCCCGGCCGGGCCGTCCCCGTCGCGCGGCCTGAGCCATCGGTTGCGGACCTTCGTCATGGTGCTCCCAAGCGTCTGACTGCCCGCGATCAGGTTGCGGGTCCGCGACAGACTAGGAAACCCGCGCGACGGGAAGATGAACTGACCACGACGGCGGATGGAACGGCGGGAGCCCGAAAAATGGTTGCGCCGACGGGTGTCCCGGCGGGAGGCTCGTCGGCCGTACTCCGAACCAGCGGGTACCCGGACGCGCCCGGCCGAACCGGCCCCGGGGGTACTCCCGGGCACCGGAAGGGACCCCCCGTGCCACGCCCCGAGGACCCCTCACCCACCGGACCGGGTGGACCCGTCGTACGTGAATTCCCTTTGCCGGGGCGGGAGTCGGGGCCGTACGGCATCGCCGCCGGTTCCGACGGGGCGCTCTGGGTGACTCTGGCGCGGAGCGGCGGGGTCGCCCGGCTCGGCACGGACGGCGAGGTGACCGTGCACGGCCTGGGCGCGCCGGACGTCCGCCCGACGGTGATCACGGCGGGCCCGGACGGGGCCCTGTGGTGCACGCTCAACCAGGCGGACGCGATCACCCGCGTCACGGTCACCGGCGAGGTCACCTCGTATCCGCTGCCGACGCCCGGCAGCGCCCCGTACGGCATCGCCTCCGGCCCGGACGGCGCGCTCTGGTTCACCGCCATGAACACCGACCGGGTCGGACGTATCACCGTCGACGGGGTGGTCACCGAGTTTCCGCTGCCCGTGACGGGCGCCTACCCGTCGGTGATCACGGCGGGCCCCGACGGGGCCCTGTGGTGCACGCTCAACCAGGCCGACGCGCTCGCCCGCGTCACGGTCACCGGCGACGTCACGCTGTATCCGCTGCCGACGACGGGCGCGGGCCCGGTCGGGATCGCGTCGGACGGCGAGGCGGTGTGGTTCGTGGAGATCGTCGCGGGCCGGGTGGGCCGGATCACGGTGACGGGTGACCTGCGGGAGTTTCCCCTGCCGGACCGCGCCGCCAAGCCGCACGCGATCGTGGCGAGGGGTCCCGGTGACTGCTGGTTCACCGAGTGGGGCACCGGCCGGGTGGGCCGGATCAGGGGCGACGGCACGGTCACGGAGTACGACCTGCCGTCCCCGTCCCCCTCCCCGTCTCCATCCCCCGCCTCGTCCCCGTCCTCGGAGCCGCACGGGATCGCGGTCGGCCCGGACGGCGCGCTGTGGGTCGCGCTGGAATCGGGCTCGGTGGCCCGGGTGGAGGCGCGATGAGCCTGCGATTCGTCGCCGTACCGACCCGCGACGGCACCGTGCTGCGCGGCATCCACCACGCGCCGGCCGACCCCGGCCCGGTGGTGCTGGTCCTGACGCCGTACGGGGCGGACCGGTATCACGCGGACGGCCGGTTCTTCGCCTCGCGCGGCTACCACTTCGTCAGCCTCGACTCGCGCGGGCGCGGCGACTCCGACGGGGAGTTCCGCCCGTTCCACGACGACGCGGCCGACGGGCACGACGCGGTGGAGTGGCTGGCCGAACGGGCGTGGAGCACGGGCGACGTCGTCACGTACGGCGCCTCGTACAGCGGATTCGTCCAGTGGGCGCTCGCGGGCACCCGGCCCCCCGCGCTGCGCGCGCTCGCGCCCGTGGCGTCGGTGTGTCCGGGCGTCGACTTCCCGGCGGTGGGCGGGCTCACGGCCGCGTACGCCGTCCGGTGGCTCACCTTCGTCCGCGGGCGCCGCCTCAACAGCGGGCCGTTCGGCGACAGGGCGTACTGGCGCGAGATCCACCGGGAGCACGGCGACCGGCCGTTCCGGGACCTGGACGTGGCCTCGGTCGGCGAACGGCTGCCGGCCTTCCAGGAGTGGCTGGACCACCCGGCGTACGACGCGTACTGGGCGTCCTTCGCCCCCGCCGCGCCGGTCACCGTCCCGGTGCTGACGATCACCGGCCAGTACGACGACGACCAGCTCGGCGCCCTCACCCATCTCGACCGGCACGACGCCGGCCACCCCGGCGCACCCTTGCCCCCCGACCGGCACACCGCCTCGCACCTCGTGATGGGCCCCTGGGACCACCCGGGCACCCGCTCGGCGGCACGCTCCTTCGGCGGGCTGGAGTTCACCCAGGACTGCGTGATCGACCTGCCGGCCCTGCACGCCGACTGGTACGACTGGGTGCTCGGCCGGGGCCCGTGTCCCGATTTCCTGGCCGACCGGGTCACGTACTTCCACATCGGCGGCGGCTGGCGGCACTCCCCGTCCCTGCCCGAGGGCCCACCGGCCCGGCTGGACCTACCGGCGACCACGCTGCGTCTGGACCCGGATCTGGTGGAGGACGAACCCGACGGTTTCCGGGAGGAGTTGACGGACACCGCGTTCGTACATACGGCCCCGGCGCACGCCGTCACGGGCCGCCCGCGCGTGGTGCTGACGCTCTCCTCGGACCTGCCGGACTTCGACCTGCTGGTCCAGCTGTACCTGCTGCCGTCCGGGGAGGACGACGCGACCCTCCTGACGGAGACCCCGTTCCGCGCCCGCCACCACGATCTGACGCACCCCGTGGAACTGACCCTCACGTTCGTCTCACGCGCGGTCTCCCCGGGCGACCGCTTCGGCCTCCGCCTCCGCGCCCCGCACCGCTGGTACGAGACCAACCACGCGGCACGGGGCGAGGTCCGGCTGGGGGCGGGCTCGTACGTGTCGATCCCGCGGGCGGAGGGATAAGGACGGGGGCGGGTCCGCACCGTGCCCGCCGCCCCGCCTGCCCGCCTGCCCGCCTGCCCGCCGGACGGGGCCTAGGTGCGTGGCGCCTCCAGCACCACCACACTCCAGGAGACCCCCGCACGCCCCAGCCGGTCGGGCTGCTCCCGCGCCAGCAGGGGGAGGAGCCCGGTACGGCGTCCCAGGACGACCACCTCGGAGAGCGAAACGTCGAACATCCGCCGCCCGACGGGAATCGGGCCATGGCGAAGGGTGATGACCACCCGGCCCCCGGGAGCGAGAAGGGACCGGACGCGTTCCATGGCCGTTCGTCGTTCCCGCTGGTCCAGATGCATCCACACACCGACGCTCAGAACGAGGTCGAACGGCCCCCGCACTCCCTCGACGCCGGGGAGCGCGCTGTCGATCCAGTGGACGTGTGCGTCGGCGTGCGTCCGGCGGCCGATCTCGCGGAGCTCGGCCGTCGGTTCGACCGCCACCACGTCGTATCCCAGCCCGGCCAGCGCCGCCGCGTCCCTGCCCGAGCCCGCCCCCAGATCGACGGCTCTGCCGGGCGGCGGAGGGAAGAAGGGAAGTGTCTCGCCATGGACCTCCTGGAAAGAGACGCTTTCGTACTGACGTGCAAGATCTTCCGCGGCGGCGCCGTAGCCCGCCGTCCCCGCGATGAGCGGCATGCGATTCTCCGGCCGTGGCTTCTCCGGCTCAGGTGAGGAGCCGATGCTTCCCCGACGCTATGTCAGTGGCCCCATGCCGGGCATCGGTCTTTCGAGCGACAACGAGATCATTTCTCGGCATTCGACCCGAGCGTCTATTCGACAGTAGACCAAGGGACCAGCCCTCCCACTCCAGAGAAATTTCCCGCCTGGTCAACCGGTGGACGACACTCATACGAACGGACTCCCGCCTCGTCACTTTCGGCCACATCGGAGGCGAGCGACCTCGGCCGCTTGCGCGGGCGCGCCGAATTTTCGTAAACTACGCCCGCAAACCATTCACAACGGCGCACCTGATCATTCCCGTGGCAAGGGGCGGCCATGCAGCATGGAATTCAGTGCGCCGAATCCGACTTCTGCGACGAAATCATCGGCGCGCAGGACACGACGTTCTCGTCCGTGTACCGAGGCGATCCGCCGAGCCGGGTCCTGCTGGACACCGAGCGCTTCCGCCTCATCGTCGACATGTCGCCGCTGTGCGCCGGCCACCTTCTTCTGATTCCGGTCGACCACTATCTGAGCTTCGCCGAACTCATGAGTGAGCACGGCGCGGAACTGGCGACGATCCTCGCGGAAGTGAGCGACCGGTACCGGCACACCTTCGGCCGGCTCACCATCCTCGAGCACGGTTCGTCCTCCGCCATGAGATCCGGCGCCTGTATTTCTCACGCGCACCTTCATCTGCTTCCCGTCGACGCCCATGACGTCATATCCCTCATCCGGACCGACGGACTCGCGTCGACCGCCCTGACGGATCTGCGGGAGTTGACGGCCTTCGGCGGAGAGCCGTATTTCCTCTGCGGCCACGAAGGCGAGTACCACATATTCGACGGGAGCCGCCCGATTCGAAGTCAATATCTTCGCTCCGTCGTCGGCCGGCTGCTCGGAATACCCGACCCGCTGTGGGACTACGCCTTGGTCGTCCGCCAGGAACTGCTGCGCGAGACCATGACACGGACCCACGACTGGTGGGCCGGCCCGACCGACGACGAACCTTCAAATTGAACGTGAACATGAACGTGAATGCGAACGCGTACGGAGGGCGGCACATGCCGCACATCACCATTTCCATCGACGGCCCCACGGCCAGTGGGAAAACCACGCTGGCGAGCAGCCTGGCCCAGTTCTTCGGCCTGGCTTTTCTGGACACCGGACTCACCTTCAGGAGCCTCGCCTACGCGCTCTCGCGGGAGCCCGACGGGCAGGCGCGGGCCACCCTGATTTCCGACCTCAGACATCTCCCCGCCGTATACGGCCCGTCGGGAGAGCTGATTCGGAGCCATGCCGTCTTTTTCCAGGAGAAGGAGATCACGGAGGACATCTGGGATTCCTCCCTGGACGACCATCTCAAGAGGGTTTCCAGGGATCCGGATCTGCGGCAGGAAATTCTGCGTGTGCACCGCGACATCGTCGAGGACTGCGGAGATGTGGTCGTCGTCGGACGGGACGTGGCGGTCACCCTTCTCCCCCGCGCGGATCTTCAGATCTATCTGACCGCCGGTCTCGCGGTCCGCAGGGAGCGCAGACGCGCGCAGTACCGCGACCGGGCCGACCGCTCCACGGCGGTCGGGCCCCCGACGGCACACGACGAGGAGAATCGCGTCGCCGTACGGGCGCTTCCCCACCCCCTCGACATCGACTCGACCCACCTTCCCGCCTCCGCGGTATTCGCGAGCGCCCTGAACCGGCTGGGTCGGCATCCCGTACACCTCGGCGAAAGGCGCGATGAGACGTGAGCCTCCACGAACCGGTCCACTCGGACGAGCCGACCCGGGTGCGACAACTCGTGAGCCAATTCTTCGACAATCAGTCCGGGGCGGATGTGGGACCGGACGGCCTGGATGTCCTGCTGAGCGTGGGGGCCGACGCGAGGGACGACTGCGCGGTCTACGACATCGGCTCACCGATGAGTCTGGTGGTCGGCTCGGACTACGTTCGAGGGCCGAAGTTCATCCTGCATGAACTGGGGCATCTGTCGGACTTCGACATCGGCTACTACCTGGCGGTGGCCAACATCAGTGACATAGCCGCGATGGGCGCCACTCCCATCGGTCTGCTCAGTGTCATCCGTTACCCGCACGAGATGGACGACGCCGGATTCCGGCAGGTCGTCGCCGGAATTCATCAGGCGTGCGCGGATTTCGGCACGCTCAACGTGGGCGGCGACATCGGGAACGCCGAACGTCTCATCCTCTCCGGCACGGCCCTGGGCGTCTGCCCGCCCGGGAAAGTCCTGAGGCGATCCGGGGCGCGTCCCGGAGACCTGCTCTGTGTCACCGGAGCGTGCGGCCTCCTGGGCGCGGCGGTCGCGTACTTCCCCCGGCGGGGCACCTTCCCGCGAACGCTGCCGGCGGACAGCGAACAGAAACTGCTGGACAGTTGGAAGAAGCCCCGCGCCCGGGTGGCCGAGGGCCGTGTGCTGGCCCGTAAGCCGTATGCCACGGCCTGCCAGGACACCTCGGACGGACTCAAGGCGACCATCGAGCAACTGAGGGGCGCCAGCGGGGTGGGTTTCCGTGTCAACGCGCGGGACGTTCCGGTGGACCCGGTGGTTCGCGACGTGGCCGACCTCATGGGAGTCGATCCGCTGGCCCTGACGATGAGCGCCTCGTCCGACTTCCAGTTGGCCTTCACCGTCGCGGCGGACGACCTGGCCGCCTGCCGTGCGGAATTCACCTCCACCGGTCTGGATTTCACTGTTATTGGTGAGGCGACGGAGGACGGAGAGGCTCTTGTGGTGGATGACAACGGTGTCCGGCCACTTCCGGGGGTGGCGTGGAAGCATCAGAAGTCAGACATCAGTCTTCTTGCCTCCGGATCGGAGGACACATAGGCAGGGAGGAGGGACACATAGGGAGCGAAAATCCGCGTGATTCTTCCACGTGACGGGACATGGTGAGCCGGGTCGCCCCCGGAATAAAGTAGCTTCATGAAAACGCTCACCGCCAAGATCGCGGACCGATCGGTACTGCTCGCCGCGACTCTGGGCCTGGCGGCGCGTCAATACGACGTGCCCAACGAGCTGTTCTGGTCCGAGACGACGGAAGAGCGTCCCCATGTGCTTCTCGCACTCATATGCACGGTCGGACTCTTCGGCGCCCTCACGCCTTTCCAGGCGTACGCGAGCAGACAAAGAGCGGAGCGCCGCTCCGTCGTCCGCCATCAAGTTCTGCTGCACTTCGGAAAAATGCTGGTCGTGGCAAGAAATGCCCGACCTCCCGTGGAGACCGGCGATCTCAGCCTCCATATATGGCTGATTCGCCGGTCTCTTCGTCATCCCTGGCGCGGATATCTCCGGCGCGTCGCCACGTACCGCCTGGGAAGCACTCCCATCACCAGGTCCTTCGCTCCCGTCAGGGGAGTCGGCGTCGTCGGCCTCTGCTGGAAGCGCAACGGTGAAGTCTCGTACGACGTCCGGACATTGGCCGGCGAGTTGACGAACCGGCAGGAATTCGACACCCGCCGGGCAACTGCGGGCGCCGACGCCGTGATGGGATTCTCCTGGTCTGAATTCCAGCGTGTCTCCCATCGTGGAGCCGTTTTCGCGAGCCCGATAAGAGACCGGAGCGGCGACTTCATCGGATGCATCAGCGTCGACGCCCGGCACGGTCATGACGACATGGACGTGGACGACTTCTGGCACGAGGTGAACTCGCTCTGCTCCCGGCTGGGCCACGACGACTTCGATGTCCTCTGAGGCCCTGACCTGCCGGGGGTCCCGGCCTGCCCCACGCCCATGACCTGTCCGACACCCTGACCTGCCCGAAGCCCAGGATCGTCCGGCGTCTCCGGCCGGCCGGCGCCCCCGTTCCACCCGCGCCCGGCCAAGCCACCCCCGTTTCCCGGCTGTCAGCGAGAGCCCGGCCGGACGTCGGTCAATTCCCTCAGCCCGCCCGGCGTGGCGCCGTTCTTCGTCCAGGCGTCCGGGTCGCAGTTGGGAGCCGCGCGCCTGATTCCGCCACGAGGGTCCTCGACGTCACCGAAATGCCGTGGAATCACATGGATATGAAGGTGGTCGACAGTCCGCCCGGCCGCCCTCCCCTCGTTGACCCCGATGGTGAATCCATCGGGGCGGGACTCCTCGGTGATTCTCTCCCGGGCCGCCAGAATGAGAGCGTAGGCGTCCTGCAACTCACCGGGCGTCAGATCGAAGAAGGATTCCACGTGTCGTTTGGGAACGATTTCCACATGACCAGGAGCGGCAGGAAAATTGTCATAGCGGACGTAAAACGTCTCATTCTCTTGCATGATCCGATTGAGATCAGGACGATGCAACTGGCAGAAGATGCACGAGGAATCATCCCCGCCCGCCGGTGATTGATGACTCATCGTTTGCTCCGCTCACGTTCCGAGGCCGTATCCGCTTCACTCGCGAACAGGGCGGCGTCCGATGCGCCGAGGCGATGGACCAGACCAATATTTAACATCTCAGAACCGTAGCGAAATCCTCCTGGCTCCGCCACTTAGTCCGCGTCTCAATAGGACGAGATTTCGGTGCTCGGTCTGATGGGCGCCCGACAGCAACGTTCAATCACCACGGGTAGTTTCACCCGCGACCGCGGTGACGATTCGCGTGGAGGACGGAGTCGCCGCCCACCCGGCTCGTCTGCATCGATGCCTTCCGGAGTACGCTCGCCGTTCATCCGATGCCGGCTTGAGGGAAACGGTGATGACGGACAGGATCCGGCCGCGGGTGGGTGTCGCGGTGCTGACCATGGGCGATCGCATGCCCGAACTGCTGGCTCTGCTGGAGTCGGTGGCCGGTCAGGACGAACCCCCGGCCCGGGTGGTCGTCGTCGGCAACGGAGCGGTTCTCCCCGAACTTCCCTACGGCGTGACCCAGTTGGAACTGGAGGAGAACCTGGGGGTGTCCGGCGGGCGCAACGCCGCCTGGCGGCGGCTGCGCGACTTCGGCGACGTCGACGTGCTGGTCTACCTGGGCGTCTGGATGGCCCTGACCCTGCTCCGTACGAGATCCCTGTCGGGCCTGCGCGCCTGGTTCGGCGGCTTCGCGGAGGGGATCCGGACCAGTGGGGGCAGCCGGCACCCGATGGGCTGGCGCACGGTGTGGCGGATGTCCCGGCTGGGCCGACCGCCGGTGATCTAGTGCCTGTGGTCCGTCCCGCGAGCGGTCAGAGCGCCGGGATCCGCTTGCGCAGCAGGCAGAACTCGTTGCCCTCCGGATCGGACAGGACGCGCCAGCTTTCGTCGCCCGTCTGGCCGATGTCGACGGGGCGGGCGCCCAGGGCGAGCAGGCGCTCCCACTCGGCTTCCTGGTCGGTGTCGGTGGGGCTGACGTCGATGTGCAGCCGGAGCTTCGCGGGGCGCGGATCGGTGGTGGGGCTGATGACGAGCGTGGGCTGCGGTCCGCCGAAACCGACGCCGGGCGGCCCGATCTCGATGCTTCCGTCGTCCTCCCGGCCGAGTTCGACATAGCCGAGTACCTCGCACCAGAAGGCGGCGAGACGCTCGGCGTCGGCGGCGTCGATGACCAGTTCGCTGATTCGGCATGCCATGCCCGTGAGTGTACGGAGACGGTTGCTGACCTGGGGCGCATTGCCCGTCGGGCTGTCGCGGGGCGCCCGGACCGTACCCGTATGATCCGCTTCGGGGCTCGGCGGTCGTCGGGCGTGGGGTGCATCGTGTGGGGGCGGCGGACTGTCATGGCCCGAAATCGGAGCACCGTGACGGCTGTCGGGCTGGTCGCGCTGCTGGGACTGCTCGGCGGCTGCGCCGGGGAGAAGGCCGACGCCCCGGGCACGAGTGTGAAGGCGAAGGCCACCGGGCCGGCCACCGCACCGCCCGCGAAGGCACCGGGTCCGGCACCGGCGGCGAAGAAGGGCGGCACGGTCGGCCCGAAGGGCTCGGCGTGCGTCCTGCCCGCGACCTTCGACATCGCCGAGAAGTGGACCGCCGGGGCGGTGGAGGTTCCGTTCGCCCAGGGGCCCGTTTCGCTGGCCTGCGAGATCGACGCCAAGCCCGCTGGTCACATCGGCTTCCTGCGCGTGTGGACGGGCGGCACGGCGGACGACGACCCGCGCGAGGCCCTCGAAGCCTTCACCGCGGAGGAGTCCCCCGACAGCGAGGACGCCACGTACAGCGAGATCCCGGTGGGCCCCTACCAGGCCGTGGAGGTCGCCTACCTGGAGAACAGCGAGTTGAACGACTCACCGCAGAAGAGGCGGTCCCTGGCCTTCGCCACTGCGGACGGCCTGGTGGTGATGCACCTGGGAGGCATGGACACCGCCGAACACGAGGCGATGCTCCCGGCGTTCGAACTGGCGAAGAAGAGCGTCCGCGCGGAATCCTGACCGGCCCCGGCCCCCAAGCCCGGCGCGCCGAACACACGGGGCGCGCCCGCCTGTTCGAGGCGGACCAGGACCCGGATACGCGGTCGACCCGGCGGGACCGGACGGGGACAGCTGCCCGCCCCACCGGCGCGCCGCGACGCGGCAATTGGCGGCTCGGCCTCAACCGTCGTTGACGTCCGAGATCCCGCGCACACCGCCGTCGGCGATGCGCGGACCGTCTTCCCACCACCGCGGACGCACCGGAACGCGAGCGGTTACCTCCGTGGGCGTTTCGGTGCCGGTTATGTGTCCCTCGGCCCGACCTTCCACCACGCAACGGCCCCTGCTCAAACCGGTCCCTCCGGCGGAGCCCGCCCACGCGCCGAGTCGTTCGAAAACCGGTGGAGCGGTGCCGCCGTGCGCGATTACCGTGCTGCCGGACCACGTCGTCTGGTGAAGGACACGCCGTTGTACACCCTGTGAGACCTCCCGAGAGCTGAACGGTCGCGCGTCGCGCTGGTGCGCCGCGCTGCTTCTTGCTGCGGATTTCTCACACTGAAACCGGTGTACTCCTGTGCTCACCACCTGGGTGGTCATGCCCACCTGCCTGCCGCTCGTCCGCCGCCGCTGCCACGCGTGCGCGTCCGGGCGCTTCCGGACAAGCGGTAAATTCCGCGTCAACGCCCACCACAAGCTCATCGACGTCTGGCTCCTCGCACTCTGCGCCACATGCGGGGAAACCACGAAGCTCACGGTCCTGGAGCGGACGAATGTGCGCTCCGTACGGCCCGAGCTGCTGGACCGGCTCCATGCCAACGACCCCTCTCTGGCAGCCGAGTTGTTGCGGGATCCGGTCCTGCGGCGCCGTAACCGCGTCGCTCTCGACTGGGACGGCGCCTGGCGCCTCGACACGGGCGGATCGGATCACCTGGACCGCGAGGTGATCGATGTCTCGGTCCGCTTCGCGGCACGGATCCCGGTCCGTCCGGCACGACTGATCGCGGAGGGCCGCGGTCTGTCCCGGTCCGAGGTCGAGAGGCTGATCACGACCGGAAAGCTCGTCGCGGCGGTCCGCCTGAGCGGCACGCTCTCCGGCGACTTCACCTTCACGCTGAAGCGCTGAGCCCTCCCCGTCCCTCCCCGGGAACGACCGGGGCCTGTCCGGCCCGCGTGCCGGACGGGCCCCGGTCGACGGGAGCCGCCTACGCGGTGAACGCTCCGTAGCGCACGGCGAGTTGAAGCATTGAAACGGAGTCGGCGCGCGATGATCGTGTCCTCTCGTGGGGATGGGACGAAACCGCACGCACCGCCCCGCCGCAGGCCCACACAGACGACACCGCCTGGGCGGTCATGAGCATGCCGCCTGCGTGGTCGACAGTCGCGCCGCGGCCCTGGGCAGGGGCCGAACGGGTGCATCTGAGCCGGTCTGCGGGGCGGGCCGCTCCGATCGCGATCTTGCCTCGGCCGCCGGGTTAAGGTCCGCGTGGAAACGCTCCCCTGAGGCAGTTCCCGCTGCTTCCGCCGGCGTCCTTGGAGGCTCGCAGGTATGCCCCGTTCGTACGGCGGGCCGGCGAACGGCCGACGTGGCTTCCTGGCCGGGCTCCCGTCAGGAGCGGCCGCCCTGCTCGCAGCGGTCGCTGCGGTGCTGAGCACGCTGATCATCGCCACGCCCGCCGCCGCGGCCGTGCCCAGTTGCAGGGTCGGGGCGTACGTCACCGACCTCTACGCGGTGGATCCGGTCGCGAGCACCGTGAACGCGGAGCTGTGGCTGTGGAGCGTATGCCCACGCAAGGACCTCGCCGCTGTCCAGCGTCTCGAATTCACCAACGCGACGAAGACGACGCTGACCGCGCCTTCCAGCGAGAAGGTGGACAACGAGTACTGGACTCAGGTCAAAGTGGCCGGGACCTTCCGGCAGACCCTGAACCTGACGAACTTCCCGTTCGACAAACAGGTCGTCCGGATCCAGGTTGAGGAAAACAAACTGGACAAGTCACGGTTCGTCTACCGGGCGGATGCGAAGAACTCCACGTACAACTCCAGGATCCATCCCGGCGACTTCAAGATCACGCGATTCCGGATCGGCGTCGGTGACGCGCTCTACACGACGAGCTTCGGCGATCCCCGGCTCAAACAAGGAGGCAGCAGTCACTACTCCCAGCTGGTGATCGAGTTCCAGCTCACCCGCGTGGACCTCACGAGTTTCGGCAAGCAGATCCTGCCGGTATATGTGGCTCTCATGGTCGCCCTGATCTCGTTTCTGATCTGGTCGAAGGACAACGAGGTCGCCATGGTCGCACGGCTCGGGATTCTCGGTGCCGCGCTCTTCACGATCATGCTCAACCTGCGGGCAGTCGACGAGGCGCTGGGCACCTTCCTGAACGTGACGCTGGTCGAAGAGATCCACTTCATGAGCCTGCTCTACGTACTGGTCGGCGTCGCCAACGCCACCTACGTCATGAGGCTGTTGACCGATCCCATGGCAGAATCGGCGGCGCGGCGCTTCAACAACCGCACTTTCGCCATCGCGACGGGCCTGTACCTCATCGCCAACATCGTCGTCATCGCCCTCACCGTGTCGTTCTGAGTCTCCGGGAGGCGGTGGAGGCTCGCCGACGCCGTCGCATCCGCACTCATACCCACCAGTGCGCTGAGCCGCGCGGCCAGGTTCGCCGAGATGGAAGCCCGAGGTTCGTTCCGGACTGTGACGCGCCAGGCCGCACCGTGGGCGCACGCCCGGACGCGCGCCCCGACGCCAGTCGCGGCTCGCAGGTATCGGGCAACTTAGCGCCCGGAGTGGGGATTTGGCTCTCTACAGACACTTACCCCTGGTAAAACTGCCGTATATCTTGACGTTAATGGTCCAGACCAATACGTTCCTGTGCGCACCGCAGAACACCGCTCCCTTCCGGCACACGCACAGGAAACGAGCCTCATGCCTCGAAAGCACTTTTCCCGGCTGGCCATCGCCGCCCTCTCCCTCGGCCTTGTGGCCACCCTCGCCCCCTCGGCGGGCGCCAGCCCCGCCCCGCAAGGAGCCAAGCACGGCTCGCACGGCTCGCAGGGCTCGCAGGGCGACAAGCACGGCTCGCACGACCGGCACGAGTCGTACAAGCGCGTCGGTTACTTCGCCCAGTGGGGTGTGTACGGGCGGAACTACCAGGTCAAGGACATGGACACCAGTGGGGCCGCCGCGAGGCTGACCCACATCAACTACGCCTTCGGGAACGTCAGCGCCGAGGGGAAGTGCTTCACCGGCAACACCCCCGGAGAGTCCGACGCCTGGGCCGACTACGGGCGCCCGCTGGATGCGGCCGGATCCGTCGACGGGGTGGCCGACACCGACGACCAGCGCCTCGCCGGCAACTTCAACCAGCTGCGTGAGCTGAAGGCGAAGCACCGCGGTCTCAAGGTCCTCATCTCGCTGGGTGGTTGGAGCTGGTCCAAGAACTTCTCGGACGCCGCCCTCACCCCCGCCTCCCGCAAGGCGTTCGTCTCCTCCTGCGTCGACCTCTACATCAAGGGCAATCTGCCCGTCGACGGCACTCGCGGCGGCGCGGGCGCGGCGGCCGGGCTCTTCGACGGGATCGACCTCGACTGGGAGTGGCCCGGTTCGGCCGGCGACGTCGGCACGGTGTTCCGCCCCGAGGACAAGCAGAACTTCACGGCGCTGGTACGGGAGTTCCGCGCGCAGCTCGACGCGTACTCCAAGTCCCAGAAGGGCCGCCACGGCCACGGGAAGCCCAAGCACTACGAGCTGACCGCCTTCGTCCCCACCGCCCCCGCCAAGATCGACGCGGGCTTCGAAGTCGCCAAGGTCATGCGGGACTTCGACTTCGTGAACCTCCAGGGATACGACTTCCACGGCACCTGGGAGCCCACCACCGCCCAGCAGTCCGCGCTCTTCGCCAAGCCTGACGACTTCAGTGTCAACCAGACGGTCAACGACTGGCTGCGGCGCGGCGCCCCGGCGCGAAAGCTCGTGGTCGGCATGCCCTTCTACGGCCAGGGCTGGACCGGCGTCTCGGGCGAGGGCAACGGCATGGGCCAGCCCGCGACCGGCGCCGCTCCCGGCACCTGGGCGAACGGCAACGAGGACTACAAGGCGCTGAAGAAGCTCGCGGACTCGGGAGCGTTCACCGTGCACCGTGACCTCAGGAACGGTCACGCCTGGCTCTTCGACGGTACGACGATGTGGACCTACGACGACCCGCAGGTGCTGCGCACCAAGTCCGCGTACGTCCGTGCCAAGGGACTCGGCGGCGCGATGTTCTGGTCGCTGGACGGGGACACCGCCGACGGCGAACTGATCAAGGCCGTCGACCGCGGCCTGGACCGCCGGTAGTTTCCTGCCGACAGCACTCCGCCGGGCGGATCCTCATGGGTCCGCCCGGCACCTGGTTGCGGCCGACCCTTGTCCGACAAGTGGGTCGAAGGCGTCGTCCGAGTTCCGCCGGCTGACGGCGAGGATGTCAAGGTCACTCGCCGGGCGAAGACCCCCGAGCACGGCCGAGCCGTGCAGACAGGTGCCGAGGAGTTCCGGACCCAGTACATCGCGTACGAGACGGACGGTCTGGTCACGTTGATCCATTGGGCCGGTGTCCTCCGGCCCCGGTCGGGATGCGCGGCTCAGCCGTCGAGCGTCCCCGCCTTGACCGCTCCCACGAACGACGTCCAGCCGGTGACCGGGAAAACGAGCACGGGGCCCTGCGGGGTCTTGGAGTCGCGGACGGGGACGATGGGGTGGCCGTCGGCGACCTCCAGGCAGTTGCCGTTGCTTCCTCCGCTGTAGCTCGACTTCCGCCACGCGGTGCAGCGCTCACTGCTGACCATGTTCGTGTTCCTCCGCTACAGCCCGGACCAGGGCCAGTGATTCTTTGAGTGACAACGCGTCACTGAGGGCCAAATCGTACGCCGCCTGGCAGTGGCTAACCAGGGCCGGATCGTCCATCAGGTGGCCGGTTTGGAGACCTTCGACGTACGCGACCGGAGCCGCGTCCTCGAAGCTCATCAGGTCGAGGGGGCTCTCCATCAAGGAGTGCTCCCCCGCTCCGAAAGGCATTACGTGCAGCCGCAGTCGTCCCGTCTCGGCCATGTCGACGATCTTGCGTAGCTGGACCGCCATCGCCAGCGGCCCTCCGACACGGCGTCGGATGACGGCCTCGTCCAGCAGCGTCCACAGTACGGGGCCCGACGCCCCCTCAAGCATCTCGGCCCTTTCCGTTCGGTTGACCACAAGTCTGTCAAGCTCCTCCGTGCGGTAGTTCGGGCTGTACGCGCGGAATACCGCACGGGCGTAGTCGCCGGTCTGCAAAAGGCCCGGCACGAGAGCGAGACCCCACTGTCGGATCTCAACGGCCTGCTTCTCCAACTCAGCGACGGCGGAGAAGAATTGGGCGAACTTGGAGTCCAGGTCCTCCAGCCACCGCTCGAAGAACCCGTCCGTCCCCAGCACTTTGTCCAGCCGCTTCGCGTCCGCCGGGCTCGGCAGGCGGCGGCCCGCCTCGTAGTGGCTGATCAGCGTCGGCGAGCACATCATCTCCTGGGCCACCGCGTCCTGCGTCATGCCCAGCGCCAAACGTCGCAGTTTGAGCTCCTCCCCGTACTTCTCCCGAGGACTGCGTGGCGCCCGTTGTTCCATCATGCGTTCAACTCCCACCTTGAATGGCTCGTTGTCAAGATCGAACCTCTTCACAGGCTAGCTCCAAGCACCGCAATCTGTGAGTGAAATGTCACAGAGAGCAACTTTGGAGAAATCGATGAACTCGGACCTCGGAGATTCCGTCGTGCTCCGCTGGAGCCGGCACCCGCGCTGCGTCGGGCTGGCGCGGTGGGAGTTGCGGAAGGCGCTCACGGTGTGGGGGCTCGCGCCGTTGGAGGAGGCGGCCGTGCTCGTACTGTCGGAGCTGCTGACCAACGCCGGGCGGCATGCCCGCGTTTCGCCGGGGCGGGAGATCGAGACCTGGTACGTACGGCTGGCCGACACGCTGCGGATCGAGGTGCACGACGCCTCGTCGGACTGGCCCGAGGTGCGCGAACCGGATCTGGAGGCGCCCGGCGGCCGGGGGCTCACGCTCGTCGCGGCGCTGGCGGACAGTTGGGGGGTGAAGGACCGTAACGGGCCCGGGAAATGCGTCTGGGCGGAGCTTGCCCTCCCCCAGGGCTGACGGGTTCCGGCGGGAACAGCCCGGCGGGAAGAGCTACGCGCCGCTCAGCGAGAGCTTCGCCGCGAAGCCCAGGAACAGCGCGCCGATCGCCGAAGTCGCCGCCGCCGAGAGGCGCTTGCGGCGGCGGAAGGCGGAGGCGAGTGCCGTGCCTCCGAATATCAGCCCTGTCAGGTAGAGGAGGCTGACCGCCTGCGCGATCACCCCGAGCACCAGGAACGAGAGTTCCGGGTGCGCGTAGGCCGGGTCCACGAACTGCACGAAGAAGGAGATGAAGAAGAGGATCGACTTGGGGTTGAACAGGCAGATGAGGAACGCCCGCCGGAACGGCCGCTCGTCCTCGGCCCTCAACTCCTCGCCCGCCACGGCGACTCGTTCGTCCACCGGGTTCTCGTGCCGCGTACGCCAGATCGACCAGGCCGTGCGCAGCATGCCGAAGGCCAGGTACGTGAGGTAGGCCGCGCCCGCGTACTTCACGACGGAGAAGGCCAGTTGGTTGGTCTGGAGCAGGGAGGCGACTCCCGCCGCCGAGAGGACCATCAGTGCGGCGTCGCCACAGAAGACACCGGCGGCACCCTTGTAGCCCTCGCGGACACCCCGGCGGGCGGCCAGCGACAGGACGTAGATGGAGTTCGGCCCCGGCAACAGAATGATCATGACGACGCCGACGAGATAGGTCGGCAGATTGGTCGCACCCAGCATGCGGCGGAGTATGGCACGGGCTTGCGAAGGCCGACGAGCGGGTATCGCGAGGGCCCGGCCCACCCCTGTGCGACCTGGTCGGCGGCGGGATCGCGCGCCGGGTGGATGCGGAAGCGGAAGATCGAAAACGTGGCATTCGGCCCGTCGAATTCCGCGCGCATGATTGGCGGTCAAATGCGTTGCGGGACAGGGAATTTGTCCGGGCGGCGAAGAGACGAAGACGAAGATGCCGCTACCGCCACCGATGAGCCGGGGCGTGAAGTCGCCCCCGTTCATTCCGGGCGGCGACGGATCCGTACGAACGAACGGACCCTCGGACGTGCGGACCTACGGACGTATTCGGGCACGGCTCTCCCGCGTGGACCCGTTACTCCCCCGCGAGTGCCTCCCACACCGGGGAGAAATGTCGACCCCACATGCCGTACGTCCTTTATGGGCGCTTCGTTCGAGCCAGTCGTGGCAGCGGCACTGCGAGGGCTGGACCCCGGCCCCCTCCCCTCCCGTCTCAGCCCCTCCCCTCCCCTCCTCTGCCGCCCGCTTCCCCTCCGGCCTCCTTCCTGGTTCGCGTTTCCGATTTGGCGTGGTTGCGCGTGGCCGCGTTCGTCGGGAAAGCTCTGCGTTCGGGATCTCTCCTATACGGAGTCCCGTACAGAATTCGATCAGCTTAATTTTTACTCGAAAAAGACCTTCTCAGGGCAACCGGAAGGAGTCCCGGACGGTCTCATGAGATGCACACCGGAACGACCACGACTCACGAATACTCGCCATTCGGACAGCTCAGTGGCAGACAGGAGGACGGACTTGTCCAGGACATCAACGCGGCCGGGAGCGCGGGCGTGGACGGGGCCGCGACGGCCGCGTACGGCGACGCTGCGCGTCGTGCTGGCCGCCGGTGCCGTGCTCGCCGTCACCGCGGGCTGTTCGGCCCAGGTCGTGACCGATCCGACGGGCGGCACGAACGACAAACCGGACAGCGGCACCGAGGCCGCGGTGGAACCGAGCACGCCTCGGGAGACCACCGCGTCGGCCCGGCCGATCGCCGCGTCGAAGCCTCCGGCCACCCCTTCCACGCAGCCGTCGAAGAGCGCGAGCGAGACGTCCGCGCCGCCGAGGACGACGCCGAAGCCCACCCCGAAGACGGTGCTGAGGACCGGCGACCAGGGTGACCAGGTACGTGAACTCCAGGCCAGGCTGCGGCAGCTCGCGCACTTCGACCGTGCCCCCACCGGCTACTACGGTTCGGTCACGGCGACGGCCGTGTCGTCGTTCCAGGCCAAGCGCGGGCTGCCGGCCACCGGTACGACCGACACCGTCACCTGGCAGCGGCTGCTCACGACGACGAAGAAGCCGACGGCCGCGCAGCTGCGTCCGCCGGCCGCCGAGCCCGCGCCGGCGAAGCCCGACGCACGGTGCATGACGGGCCGGGTGCTCTGCATCAGCAAGACCAGCCGGTCGCTGTCCTGGATGATCGACGGCAAGATGCTGTCCACGATGGACGTCCGGTTCGGTTCGGAGTACACACCGACCCGCGAGGGTGTGTTCAGCGTGGGCTGGAAGTCCAAGGACCATGTCTCGACGCTGTACGACACCCCGATGCCGTACGCGATGTTCTTCAGCGGCGGCCAGGCGGTGCACTACTCGGCGGACTTCGCGGCCAGCGGCTACAACGGCGCGTCGCACGGGTGCGTCAACGTACGGGACAAGAAGAAGATCGCGTCGCTGTTCGACCAGGTGCGGACGGGCGACAAGGTCGTCGTGTACTGGGAGAAGTGACACCCGGGCGTGAAGCCCGGAGCGGAGTTGAGAGGCGCGGGCGGGACCGGGGGAACGTATCCCGCCCGCGCCAACTGTGCGTCGAGCCGAAGGTACGGGGGGAACCCCGGCTCCGACGCGGCCGATGACCAGTCGGCTCACTCTGTACAGCGTCGGCGTGTGGAAAAACGTCACACCATGATCGAGGACGCCGGTTCTGGCCGAAAAACAGGGGCCGGGCGGGCAAGTGGGGGCGGGGTGACCGGATTGGGCGCCGGGAACCGGCCATGAGCGACGACACCTTCCGTGCGTGCTCAACCGGTGCGCTGCGGGGGCGCGTTGAGACGGGTGCGTTCAGGTCGGTGCGGTCCGGTCGGTGCGTTCAGGAGGCCGGGGCACCGGGGCCCAGGTCCGCGTCAGGTTCCGTCGGGAGAGGGTCCGCGCCCGGCTTCGGATCCGTGCCCAGGTTCGGGTCGCCGCCCGGCTCCGCCGGGAGTTGGGGCAGCAGAACCGCCCCGTCGGGCTCGGGCGGGAACAGCCCGATCGTCTCGCCGTAGTCGCCGCCGGGCCAGGGGGTCGTCGGGTCCTCCGACCCGCCGTCCGGACCGGCGTTCCCGCCGCCGTCCGGGCCGCCGACCGACCCGCCGGGCGGTGTACCGCCCGAACCGGGACCGGCGCTCTCCGGCACGTCGATGCCGCCGCCACCGCCGCCGGGGCCGCCGCCAGGACTGCCGGGACCGCCACCGGGACCACCGTTCCCGTTCCCGTTGCCGTTCCCATTCCCGTTGCCGCCGTTGCCGTGGGCGCCGTTGTGGTGGTCGTCGTCCGGTCCGTCGCGCAGGACCTGGGCGCAGAGGCGGGCGACACCGTCGGGCCCGTTGGCGACATGCTCCAGGAACGTCTTCTTTTCGGCGGCGATCGTGCCGTCCCGGTACTCGTGGCACGCCTGGACGAGCCGGGCGAGCCAGTCCTCGCCCCCCTTGAGATTCCAGCCGTCGTGGTACGCCGTACCCCTGTCGCCGTCCTCCGGGCCCGCCGGGGCACCGGAGGTGCCCGGCCGGGGGTCGGCATCCGAGGTTCCCGGCGCGGCCGGGCCCGTACCGTCACCGGGCGGATCGGCCGGGAGGGGCGCGGTGCTGCGGGCGCTCGGCGAGCCGGACTCCAGGGGTCGCGGTGTCTCGACGCCGGAGAAGGACGTGGTCGGGCGCGGCGGGCCCTCGCCGGCGGACGGCGCGTACAGGTAGCCGGCCCCGGCGGCCACCCCGCTGAGCGCGCATCCGGCCATGGCGGCGGCCAGTCCGAACCGCAGCGGCCGGCCGAAGCTCGGCAGCCGTACGCCGCGCCGCTCGGGCCCGAGACGTACGGTCCCGATGGCGTCGGCGGCCGGGGTTCCCGCGTCTCGGACGCTCCCCGGAAGGGACGGCGAAAGGGAGAGGGACCGGGTGACGGGGCGGCCCGAGGTCCCGACGGCCTGCCGGAAGGCGGCCAACGCGGCGGCCTCACCGGGCAGTTCGGCCGCACCGGAGGCCGAACCGTGAGACGGGCCGACTGCCGGGCCGGACTCCCGGCCGGACGCCGGATCGGACGCCGTACCGAAGGCCGTACCGGGTGCCTGGGGCAACGCCCTACCGACGTCCGTACCCGCCGTGGTGGTCACCGTGCCGGGGGTGTCCTCTCCCCCGCCCACGTATCCGGCGCGCGCGGCCTCCGCCAGCACCCTGGCCAGCCGGTCCGCCCGCGCCTGCGCGTGTACGTCGGCGGTCTCGACCGGCAACCCGCGCAGCAGAAGCTCCGCGGTGCCGTGGTCGAGCCACGTCTCACGCTCGTGCGCCATCACATGTCCTTCTGCGTCCCCGGCGGTGAATGCGTCACACCCGCCGGCTCGGGAGTGCCCAGGTGGCGGGCACGCTGCTGGGGCACGGGCCCCAGCCCCAGACCGTTCGCCGCGACCTCGCGCGCGCCCCGGGCGACCGCCGGGCGGTCCGCGCCGTCCATGGCCAACGGCCCGTCCGGGTCCTCGTGACCGAGGAGTTCGGCCAGCCGTTTCAGGCCCCGGTGCGCGGCCGTCCGTACGGCGCCGGGGCGCTTGCCGAGCGTACGCGCCGCGCTCTTCGCGTCGAGTCCGACGACGACCCGCAGCACGACGGCCTCCGCCTGGTCCTGCGGCAGCTGGGCGATCAGCGCCATCGTCGTACCGGTGGACAGGGCCTCCATGGCCTCGACGGCGGTGTCCGAATCCGCGGCCCTGCCCGCCAGCTCCGTCTCGTCGACACCGGCCGCCGGGCGCCGGCCGCGCATCCGTATGTGGTCGAGGGCGCGGTTACGGGCGATACGCGCGCTCCAGCCGCGGAAGCGGTCGGCGTCGCCACTGAAACGTTCGAGGTCACGGGCTATCTGGAGCCATGCCTCAGAAGCCACGTCCTCGGCGTCAGGCTCGCCGACGAGTGTCCGTATGTAAGCCAGCAACCGCGGGTGCACCGCGCGGTACACAGTCCGGAACGCAGTCTCGTTCCCGTCCTGTGCCGCGAGCACCGCGGCGGTGAGCTCCGCGTCGTCCCCCAGCACTCCACACAACCCGTCTTGAATCGCAGCTGGTCACTGCCGCGCGCCCCCACGCGCTCCTGCACGCTACGGCCTCCCTGAGGCTCAAGTCCATAATTTGTACAACTCGCAACAACTTTGCGGGCGAACCCCGGTGTGACAGAAAACGCTCTCTCGGCGCTGACATGAGTACGGGGCCGTACACCGTCCCCGTCGATGACGACCGGGGCCTCTCCTGTGGGGGGTGGCGGCCCCGGTCGTCCTCACGACTTCCACGCCTCCGGCCGACGCGCATGCGGGGCCCAGGTGCCTCCGTGGCCGACCACGTGACCAACGCGTCCGGAACGTGGCCGGCCCTCCCGGGGCCGATGCGCACAGCGCAACACCGTCGAACGCCGCGTCGAGCAGTGGCGCGGACTCACCACCCACGACGGCAAGACCGCGGTCCTCTCCCTGCTGTCACACCGGCCCTCGTGCGCCCGGTCGCCCGGGTGTCCGACGTTGGCCCAATCGAGGGTCCAGCTGCCTCAGGGTTCGCGCCGTCGCCGCGGACCACGTCTCGGCCGCCGGTGCCGGCTTCGGCATTCTGTGGCCCGCCATGGCTGCCACGGCTCTCTCCTACGCGGCGGGAAGACGCACACCGTCCTGGCCCTGGTGGTCGGGCGCGGTCTTCGCGGCTGTGGGCGCCGGGCTGTACGGCTCTCTGCCGATCTGACCCGCTCGCGGCCAAGGGCCGGGCTCAGTTGACGGTCACGATCCCGCAGACCGCCGCCGCCGAGCCGATCAGCCAGTTGGTGGCGGCTCTGAGGCCCGCCATCCGGTGGTGGCCTCCCCGGTACAGGTCCAGCAGTTGGTGGCTGACGACACTGAAGGTGGTGACGGCCCCGCCGAGCAGGACGTACGACACGGCGGGCGGGATCCGGGAGTTGGTAGCGCCGAGCACGGCTCCGAGCAGGAAGCACCCGATGAAGTTGACGGCGAACGGCACCCCGGGGGGAAGGTCACCGCGCCATACGCGCAGGACGCACTTCTCGACGACGACGCGGAGCGCGGCGCCCCCGGCCCCGCCGAGGACGACCAGAAGCAGGAGCATGGCGGACTCCACTCGCAGACGGTGCGTCAGCCTGGCTGACGCGCACGGGTTCCAGGTCTCCGGACAGTCGCGGTCCTGCCGCGGACCCGGTCGCGCGCGGCGACCGGGTCCGTAGGAGGAGAGGCAGTGACGTGCCGGCGGGGCGTGCTGCGGCCGGCGGGTGCGGTCAGTCTTCGTCCGTGCCCTTCTCGGGCTTGGTCGCGCCGCTCTCCTGCGCCACGGCGCGTTGCGCCCGGACGTGCAGGACGTCGCCGATGAACAGGTCGTAGATCAGCACACCGAGCACCCCGCCGACCAGCGGGCCGACGATGGGGATCCACATGTAGTTGCTGAAGGCCCCGGACAGGGTGCCGGGTACCGCCAGGTCCCCCCAGCCCGCGATCCATGCGAGCAGCCTCGGACCGAGGTCACGGGCCGGGTTGATGGCGTAACCCGCGTTCGCCCCGTACGACATGCCGATCGCCGCGACGGCGAACCCGATGATCAGCGGGCCGAGATTCGCCTTCACGGCGGTGTTGCGCAGGTCGACGACGGCGACGATGAACATCAGCAGGAACATCGTGCCGACGATCTGGTCGAACAGCGGTCCCCAGATAGCTCCGTTGAAGTACGGCGCCGGGAACGTGCCGAAGATGGAGAACGTCGCGTTCGTGTGCCCGTGGACCTTCGGCCCCTTCATCGCGAGGTCGAAGGCGTTGATCGCGTCGGCGTAGACCCCGTAGACGAGAGCGGCGCCGACGAACGCGCCGGCGAGCTGGGACGCCATGTACGGGAGGACCTTCACCCACGCGAACTTGCGGCGCACCGCGAACGCGAGGGTCACGGCCGGGTTGATGTGCGCTCCGCTGACCCCGCCCGCCACGTACACGCCGAAGACCACGGCCATCGCCCAGCCCCAGGTGATCAGCAGCCAGTCCCCGGAGCCCAGGAAGAACGTGGTGGGTCCCTCGGTGCGGCCCGATCCGGGAAGGCCCGCGACGGCCATCGCGACGACTCCGCACCCGAAGGAGAGGAGAACGAACGTACCGAGGAACTCTGCCAGGCATTCACCGCCGAGCGTTGCCCGACCCCGCAGTCGGGAAGGTTTGATCAGAGGCGAGATCTCTACGGCCATGGGTCCTCTTCGAATCTCGTTCGATGCGCCGAAACGCGCCTGAGCCCCTCCCTGCGACCGCACCCTACTGTCAGGCGACCGGCCACCCGGGGCAACGCCGCGCCGCCAACCAGGGGCCCCGGCCACCGCCCGGCGCCCCCGGCCCGGCCGTCGGAGGGTCCCCCGCCGCGTGCACCCGATCGGGCGGTCGGCCGCCGTCCGGGTGAGACCAGCGGCTTCCCGACCGGGGCCCGGCGCCCGCCGTCCACACCCGGCTCGTCATGCGCCGACACCCGCCGCCCGGCCGGGAGATGAGGCTGTTCGTCGACCAGGTGGCGAATCGAATGGCCGAGCGGGGTGACCGGCTCGCCACGTGAGGAAGGCCGGCCTGTCGGATTTTCCGAATCCTCGAACCGGATAAGGAATCGGCAGTTCATTGACTGCCGGGTGCCACGGTTGATGTGATTCGACCAGCCATGGGGAAAGGTTCGAAGGGGGGCAGAACCAGTGATTCCCCGGATGGACAACGTCTCCGCGCGCCGGGATGGCGAGGGCGGACACGGCGTGGATACCGGGGGTTTGGTTCTGATGAACTGTACGGGTACTTCACATGCACCATGGCCTGAATCGGTGACAATGGCGCAAACGGCGCCCTTTTTCACCGACGATCACTCCGTTAGGCTTTTCTCATCCGAAGCAAGAAGACAGGAGAATTCACCATGACCAGAAGTGCGAATGGCGTAAATTCGTCGACTGCGAAGACGGGAAGGCGCCTCGCGACCGTCGGGGGAATCATGGCACTCACCGCGGCCTCGCTGCTCATCGCGCCGGGAACCGCTCAGGCGGCACCAACCGCACGGGCGTACGCCGGCGAATGCGGGTCCGGATTTGTTCAGATCGACTCGTTCCCTCTTTCCACCGGGGCCACGGTCTATCTCACCTACTCCAGCGCGACAGGAAACAACTGCGTGATAACCAAGCGCGACACCGTGGGAACCGCCCAGTTGGTGGGCGCGGCAATACGGCGTGCCGGCGATCCGGCGTCCGAGGACATCGACAGCGGGAATTACACCTCGTACGCGGGTCCGGTGTATGTGAACGCCCCGGGCAGCTGCATCGACTGGGGCGGCGAATATCTTGACGACCTCCAGCAGCGATTCAACGACCACTGTGGTTTCAAGAAGTAGCCACAGGGAGTAATACGGAGGGATCGGCCCGTCGCGCGGGGCGATCCCTCCGCGAAGAGAAGCGCGGCGGTCCGGCCCGACCGGCCGGGCCGCCGCCGCGGACGAAGCCAAGTCCGACAGGACGAAGCCGAGGCCGACAGATGGACACGCGCGCCTGGATGGCCCGTCGGCGCCGCCCCCGTTTCCGCGTCCGGGGCGCGGCGGCGGGTGGCCCGTACGAGGGCTGCGGCCGGTCCCCGGTCCGGTCGGGGAACTCTCCGGGCGGGCCGGCCGACCTGTGGAGTGGACCCTCGTCGCGCGGCACGGGCTTCCGGCCGTGCCCGGCGGCGACTCGATCTTCCAGGAGGACTCTTCATGGAGAAGCACGGGCCGGAGACGTACGGCGAGCTGAACGCCGATGTGTACGACGAATGGCACGCGATCGATCCGGCGGAAGCGGTCCGGTTCCTGGCCGAGCTCGTCAAGGAGGGGCCCGCGGGGCCGGTTCTCGAACTGGCCGTCGGTACCGGGCGCGTGACGATCCCGCTGGCCGCCGAGGGGATCGATCTGCACGGTGTCGACGCGTCGGAGGCGATGGTCGCGCGCCTGCGCGCCAAGCCGGGCGGGGAGCGGATTCCGGTCACCATCGGTGACATGGCGGACGTCGCCCCCGAGACAGACGAACAGTTCGCGATGGTGTTCGTCGTGTTCTCCACGTTCTTCTTCCTGATGACGCAGGACGAACAGGTGCGCTGCTTCGAGAACGTGGCGAAGCGCCTCGTTCCCGGAGGACGGTTCGTCCTGGAGTGCCCGATGCCGGACGTGGCACGTTACGACCGGAACCAGCGGGTGGAAGCGCACGACGTGGGTCTGGGACACGTACGGCTCACCGCCGTACGGCACGACCCGGTCGAGCAGCGGTTCGAGGGCCACCACATGCTGATCACGAACGACGGGATGCGGCTGGCACCCGCGTTCATGCGCTACGCCTGGCCCAGCGAACTCGATCTGATGGCCCGGCTGGCCGGACTGGCGTCCGTCGGCCGGTGGGGCGGCTGGCGCGGTGAGGCGTTCAGGGGCGAGGGCAACTACGTCACCGTCTACGAGAAGCCCGCGACACCCGCCTCCTGAAAGGCCCCGGGCACGGTCGTGCCGCGGTGGTCGTACGGACCGGGGTGCCGGGGCGTGTCCCCGGCACCCCGGTCTCACACCGCGCCGGTCGGGTTGGCCTTCGTCCGGGCCCGTGGGCGCCCCGCCACGAACACCAGCGGCGGCAGCAGGACGCACTGCGCGGCGACGACCAGCCAGAACCCGGGAAGCCACTCCGCCCGCTCGAACACCCCGTACACGGCGCCGCCGACCACTCCGCTGAGCAGCGCGCCCACGCCGACCGCCAGCCGCTGCTGCCCGAACGTCACCGTGGCCGACCGCTTCGACAGGGCCAGCGCCTCCAGTTCGTTCTTGAGGAACAGCACCGCCGTGCCCGCGCTCATCGCCGCCGCGCCGACTGCCACCCCGGCGGGGTGGCCGGTGGCGAACGCCGTCATACCGACGGCCATGAGGGAGAAGCCGATGGCCATCACCGCCGGGTGGGACGTCCGTCCGACGCGTCTCGCCGCCAGCGGCTGGACCACCGCCAGGCCGAGCGAGTAACCCATCATGATCGCGCCGTAGGCGGCCGGGGCCAGCCGCCCGTCCACGTACACCGCCAGGTATTGGTAGAACTGCATGTACAGGTAGTGGGTGAGCGCGGTGACGGCGAACGGCACCCGGGCGAGGCCGTGGAGCACCCGCCGGAAGGGCTCCACCGTCGGCGGCCCGACCTCGGCCGGGCCCTCCGGCCCCTCAGGGCTCTCCGTACGCTCCGGGCGCTCCGTACGCAGGAACAGGTGGCCGACCGTCAGCACCGCGTAGAGGGCCGTGCTCAGGGTGAACAGCGTCTCGGGATCACGCAGGAACAGCGCCCCGGCGACCGGCCCCAGAGCGATGCCCAGATTACCGGCGGCGTTACCGGCCGACACCGCCTGGGGACGCTGCTCGACCGTCGCCGACCGCACGAGATACGCGCGGTACGCGGGCGAGTAGAGCGCCCCCGCGCCGCAGCTGAGGAAGAGGGCCACCACCATCAGCGCGGGCTCGCCCATCCCGCCCAGGTACATCAGGGCGCCCAGGGTGTAGAGGCAGCCGGCGAGGACCAGGGACCGTTTCAGCCCGACGCGTTCGGCGAACGCGGCGGTGAACGGCGCGCCGGCGAACTGCACCAGTGTGGCCGCCCCGAGAATGACGCCGACCTGTGCGATCCCGACGCCCAGTCGCTCACGCAGCAGAACGGCGAGGTACGGGTAGACGGCGAAGGTGCCGATGTTGATGAGCGACCCGCCCACCAGCAGGGCGAGTTGGGCGCCGCCGAGGACCCGCCACGCCCGTGGGTCGGGGAGGCGCCGCCGTCGGGCAGGCGCGGAAGGCGAGGTCGAGGTGGTCATCGACCGGAGGTCCGGGACCGGCCGGTCACCGGGGCGGTCCGCCGCGCGGGCCCGGCGCCGGGTGCGTACCGACGGCCCGGACCGGCACCGGGCGCGGGCCGACAGGCGGGCCCGGCCCCGGCGTTGTCACGTCCACGCATTGTCGCCTCCGCTTCTCGGACGGTGGGGTCCCACTTGAGAAGTCGTCCGCGAAGCCCGCCGAGTTCCCGGCGATTTCAGGCGGGTGGAAACAATGCGCCTCGGCCGGGGCCGAATCTCACACACCCGGCCGTCGAGCACCGCGTCGTAAAAGATCCGAAGGGTCTGGGCGCGGACCTCCGGATCTCCCGATCCCCCGCTCTCCGTAACTCGGAAGTACGGAAGTCGGGAAGTACGGATCGGCGAATCCCCGGATCGGCGGGTCGCCCGGATCCCCGGATCTCTGCGTGTCGGCGCTTTCGCGAAATCCGGGGCGGCCGGAAAGGGCCGGTTCCCGGGAGAACCGGCCGCGTCCGGCCCCGCCGGCCCACGTCCGCCGCCCGCCCGCCGGGCGGCCGTCCCCGTCGACGCGCCGGGTGTCAGACCCGGTCGACCGTGTCCGTCGCGCGCTCCTCCGCGGGGGCCGCGGGACCCTGGGGCCTCGCCGAACCGGCCGCCCGGGGCCGGAGCCTGAGGACAACGGCGGCGACGGCCGCGGTGAACAGCCCCAGCCCCGCCCAGATCACCCACTTGTGCGGCCACGGCACGAGCGAGGCGGCCTCCGGCGCCCGTCCGCCGTCCACGCCGGTGACGATGACCGCCACCAGTCCCACGATCGTGGCGCCCACCACGATCCGGGCGAGCAGTCGCGCGCTGATCGGCAGGGCGGCGTCACGGCGCCGCTCGCCGCGCAGCCGCAGGCGCTCGCCGGGGCGGGCCGGTGCCATCAGACGGACCAGGAGCAGCACGGCGATCGGGATCTGCAACGCCCAGACCATCGTGCGGAACGGGCCGTCGAACCACGCCTGGCTGCTGTACAGCAGCGTGTGCCAGGCGCTCAGGATGTAGACCACGATGACGAACCGGTGCAGGGCCAGCCACATGCGCGAACCGGTCCGGTGCCGCAGGTAGAAGGCGAGACCCAGCGGAACGGCCAGGTACATCGCCAGCAGGCCGATCAGGATGGCGACGCGGCCGGTGCCCGTCGCGTACCCGCCGGGCACGAACGAGTCGACGAACGCGGCCCACACGCTGCGCCCGAGCGACCACTCGGCCTGGTTGGCCTTGATCTGGTCGGTGAAGAAGAAGAACGCGTGCATGAACATCAGACCGATGGTCGTCAGGCTCGTGGTGCGGTGCCACTTCTCCAGCCGGGCGGCGGGCAGCCATCCCCAGCTGGGCCGGGGGCCGGAGCGCATCAGGCCGAATATCACGGTGCCGTACGCCCAGAGCATCGCCGACCAGCCGAACGCCTGGCACATCCAGTACATCCAGTACTCGCCGGCGTTCATCATCGTCGGCATGAGTTTGACGGTGGCCGAAGTCCCGTTCTCCGCGCGGACGTAGAGCAGCCAGTAGATCAGCACGGTGATCACCAGGGCCAGTGAGGCGTCCGGCACCGCGCCCCGCAGATCGGCGCGCAGCCCGGCCCAGTCGAAACGGGCACGCTCTCTCGTCGGACGCGACGAAGGCGTCACCGATCCCGAGGACTTCGCCATCACTCAACTCCGGTTTCCGTACGGCCCGCCACGGGCCACCCCTGTGAACAACCGTGGCAATGCTGGTCTGTACCACGTTTCCCTGAGGGTGGAGAGTAACGGCGAATTCGCCGCCACGGAAGTCACCGATGCGATCCCGCATTTGACGGGAACGGAGGGAACTCCCCACCACCCGGCGCGCGTTCACGTTCTCCGGGCCCGCCGCTTCCGCATATCCTTCGGGAATCCGCCGATATCCACCGCAAGATTCCTTCCTCATAAAGGAAGTTGAAAAACATCGAGTTCGCCGGGAACTTATCGTCCGAGATGAACGACGGGGCCGCGACAGGGCCTTGAATTGGTCATCCCGGGAGCGGAACTCGGGTTGTCCGACGGTGTCTCAAGGGGATGGAGGGGCCAGGGAGGCCGGCTCTGGAAGGCGTACGGTGCGGCGGCCCGGCCCGCGCACTCACCGGTTCGCGGGCTCGCCGGTTCGCGGGCAGCGCGAAGCGGCCCGCCGGGCGGCCCCTGACCCGCTCGGGCGCCGGACGGGTGCCGTCGGCACCCTGGTGTCAGTTGCGGGCCCTGGCCCGCCGGGAGACGACGGCGCGCAGCACCCGCCGGCCCTCCGTCGAAAGATCCAGCGCCTGGCGCAATCCCGCCGCGCCGTCCGTCTCGGCGAGGATCTCCAGGATCTGGATCTGCCGGCGCAGCTCCCCGGAGACCATGGGGCCCGCGGTGAACGGCCCGACGCCGGGGTGTCCTTCGGGGCCGTCGGCCACTCCCGTACGGCAGCGCTCCACCCAGCCGGTGTAGGTGCCGTCGGCGACGGTGCCGGGCGCGCCCATGATCCGGTCGCCCGCCGCGTCGAACTGCTGGTGGATCTCCAGGGCCGCGACCGAGCAGCCGTCGGCCCAGACGCGCAGGGGCTCCGCCGCCCAGTCGGAGGGCGCGGCGGCGAGCATCTTCCTTACGAGGACGGCGGTTTCGTCGTGGATGACGGCCGCCGTCTCCATGGCTTCCCTGGCGGCTTCGAGACGCGGGGCCCAGTTCTGCTCGCCGTCGGCGACGGACGCCCAGAGCGGGCGCAGCACCTCGCCCTCGTCGGCGAGCAGGGGCAGGCAGCGGTCGAGGCAGGCGACGCCGCTCGCGGCGAGGCCCCGCTCATCCGCCCGAACGATCAGTTCCAGCAGGCTCATTCACGTCTCCTGTCGCGGGCAGAGCACTGCTCATTAAAGCGCCCGACGGCTGAAAAACGTCACTCGTGGCCAAGAAAGTGGGGTTCGTTACGTACGGAAGGCCCGACCGCGACCGGTTACGTCCGCAATCGCCGGTCCAGACGGACCGTACGACCTGACGGGACGGGCCGCACGAACCGCCCCCGCGGTGTCCGCTATCCGCCCACCTTGTCGACCAGCGCCGTGAACTGGCTCCAGCCGAGCGCGGGTTTCGCCGGGTTCCACACCTTCTGCGAGAGTGCCGCCAGCGGCAGCCTGATCCCGCTCGCCACCTGGGCGGGCGTCTGGGCGTTCGCGATGTCGCCCCAGACGGCGAACCGGGCGCCGAGGATCTGCTTCGAGTACTTCCGCGGCACCGGCGACGTGCCGCGCAGAACGAGCGGCGTCCACTGCTCGTAGATCCGCCGGCCCGTCGGATAGACGAAGTCGTTGGGCTGGCCGAGCACGTAGTAGAGGAACTCGTCGTTGAGGTTCACGACCGTCCGGCCCTCGCGGAGGTAGTCCAGCGGGGGCCGCGCGCCGATCTCCTTGCCGGTCCAGTAGTCGATCTGGAGCTTCGGGTCGGGCTTGACGGCGCCGCCGGCGTGAACGCCGTCGTTCCACACCTGGATGTTCTTCTTCCTGGGCCGGACCACGGCCGCGCGGTCGTTGGTCCACCCGGTGGCCAGGTCCTGGACCGAGGCGCCGGAGCCGTACTTCTTCTGTGCGGCGGCGGCCAGTTGGGGGAAGGACGCCGCGGGGTCCTTGACGACCAGTGCCTGGTACTCGTCGCCGCCGATGTGCCAGTACGAGCCGGGGAACAGCGTGTCGTACTCGCGCAGCAGTTCGTCCACGATCCGCGCGGACGCGGGCTTCGAGATGTCGATGGCCCCTCGGGTGGGCTGCCCGTCGACGTTCCTGAGCTGGAGTTCGGGGTGGGGCGCCAGGACCGCGCCCAGATGCCCGGGGTTGTCGATCTCCGGCACGACATCGATGTGCAGGCTTCCGGCGAGGGCGACGATTCCCTTGACCTCGGCCTTGGTGAGGTGCTGCTTCGAGACGATCTCGGGGTGGGTGTCCGACGCGATACGGAAGCCCTGGTCGTCGGAGAAGTGCAGACCGAGCTGGTTGAGTTTGAGGTCGGCCATCTCGCGCAGCCGGTCCTCGATCCAGCCGGCCGTGTAGTACTTGCGCGCGATGTCCAGGTTGAGTCCGCGCTGCGGGCGGTCGGGCCGGTCCTGGACGACTCCCTCGGGCATCGCGCCGTCCGCCGCGACCGACTGCTTGAGCGTGCGGGTGCCGTAGAAGACGCCCGCCTCGTCGGGTCCGGCGATCCGGACCCGCCCGTCGCGGGCGGTGAGGGTGTACGACTCGGGGCCCGCCTGCTTGCCGGACTCCAGGGCCAGTTCGACGTCACCGGCGCGGGCCCCGGCGGTGCCCCGGTAGTCGATCTTCAGCTCCTTGGCGAGGAGTTGTCCCTCGTCGGCCAGCTGTCCGCTGTTCTTGGCGACGACCACGGCGCTGCCGCCGCCGGGCCGCCAGCCCGGTCCGCGCGCCGCCTGGTGCTCCCGTACGGAGGGCACCGTCCGCGGCGCCTCGGACAGCGCGAAGCTGCGCGAGGGTGTGGGCGCGGCGGGCCGGGTGTCGGAGCGTGCCGAGGAGGCGTCCGAGGTGGCGGCCGGTGCGGTGGCCGTACCGGCCGGACCGGCGTGGTCGGGCGTGCTGTCGGGCCACGCCACCACCGTGAGGGTGACGGCCGCCGCGACGACGGCGGCGCCGCCGGCCAGTGCTCCTGGGGAGTTCCACCTCATGCGTGATCATCCCTTGCGTGGCGAGTAGAAAGAGGAAGGAAGTAGGGCGAACGTCCCACGGGTGCGTGCCTCGCGCGAGTGGAGTCCATCCCGTCCGGGTGAAATTCGCGCATCTGTCGGGCACCCGTCACCCGCCCTCGATAGCGTGGCGAAACATCCGCCTCGTCCATGTCTTCCGTCACTCCCGCTTCACTCCTGCCCCTGCTCCTGTCACCCGTTCGGCCTCCCGTCGGACGTGTGCGGACGGGTCCGGCCGGGTCATGACGCCGTAGTCCGAGGAGCCTCCGCTGTCCCGCGATCCGCACGCCGGTCTGACGCGCTTCAACTCCGCGCCGACGGCCACCGTCGAGCGCGCGCTGCTGGCCTGCTGCGCCAACCGCCGCTGGGCCCGCAGGCTCACCGACCACCGCCCGTACCCGACGGTCGAGGCGCTGCTCGCCGCCGCCGACGAGGCGAGCTACGACCTGTCCCCCGCCGATCTCGCCGGGGCGCTCGCGGGCGAGACGTCCGCCGGTCCGCACGACGACGCGCCGCCCGTCGCGCGGACCGCGCTGCGGGCGGCCCACGCCGCGTACGAGAGTACGTTCGGGCACGCGTTTGTGATCAGCCTCGACCGCTTCCGTCCGGAGGAACGGCTGAACCAGGTGCTGGCCGGGATCCACGAGCGGCTGGCTCACGACTCCGACGAGGAGTGGGGGGTGGCCGCCGACGAACTGCGCCGGCTGGCCCGCTCGCGCGTCGCGGGCCTGGTCGGGGAACGGGGCGACGAGCGGTGTGCGGAGCCGCTGCCCGAACGGAGGACCGAGCGCCTGCCCGAACAGCGCACGGAACACCGGCCCGAGCACACGCTCGAACCGCGCGCCGAACACCGGCCCGGGGATCGGCCCGGGAATCGGCCCGAGCACCGGTCCGAGCACCGGTCCGAACGGAGGGCGGAGCCGCCCGCTCCCCGCGTTTCGCAGGAATCGAACGACTTCGGCCGTCCGGATAGCCCGTCCGTGGCTGTTTGACTGCCTGTTTGATCACACCGACGGGCCCCCGGGCGATCGAACCGACAAAGCGTCGCTACGATGGCCAGGGCCGGTGGACCGTACCCGGCCGGGCGCGACCGACACCACTGTGCTTCATCGAGTAGAAGATGGCGGCCGGCCCCGATCCCCGCTCCCGGAGGGCTTTTCCGTGCCGGCTGGAACGCTGTACCGCGGCCGGGAAGGAATGTGGTCATGGGTGGCTCATCGAGTCACCGGCGTCACCATCTTCTTCTTCCTGTTCGTCCATGTGCTGGACACCGCACTCGTCCGCGTCTCCCCTGAGGCATACGACGACGTCGTAGCGACCTACAAGACGCCCCTCGTCGCCGTGCTGGAGTACGGCCTCGTCGCCGCTGTCCTCTTCCACGCGCTCAACGGGCTGCGTGTCATCGCCGTGGACTTCTGGTCCAAGGGCCCCCGCTACCAGAAGCAGATGCTCTGGAGCGTCGTCGGCGTCTGGCTCGTCCTGATGCTGGGCTCCATCTACCCCGTGCTCGGCCACGCCGCACGTGAGATCTGGGGGAGCTGACCCGATGTCCGCAGACACCACCGCGACGGGTTCCACCGCCGTGATCGGTCCGGTCGAGGGCGCGAGCCTCTACGACGCCGACAACCCGGCCCCGCTCATCGAGGCGCCCCGCAAGCGCACCGCGAAGACCCCCAAATCGACGCGCGGCAACTTCGAGATGGCCGCCTGGCTGTTCATGCGCCTGTCCGGCGTCGTCCTCGTCGTCCTGGTCATCGGCCACCTGATCATCCAACTGGTGCTCGACGGCGGCGTCAGCAAGATCGGCTTCGCCTTCGTGGCCGGCCGCTGGGCGTCCCCCTTCTGGCAGGTCTGGGATCTGCTGATGCTGTGGCTGGCGATGCTGCACGGCGCCAACGGCATGCGCACGATCATCAACGACTACGCGGAGCGTGCCAACACGCGCCTGTGGCTCAAGGGGCTGCTGTACACCGCGACGGTGTTCACCATCCTTCTGGGCTCGCTGGTGATCTTCACCTTCGACCCGAACATCCGCTAGAGCCGGGGCTGACCAGAGCAATGAAGATCCACAAGTACGACACCGTCATCGTCGGGGCCGGCGGCGCCGGCATGCGCGCCGCCATCGAGGCGACGAAGCGCAGCCGTACCGCCGTACTGACGAAGCTGTATCCCACCCGGTCCCACACGGGCGCCGCGCAGGGCGGCATGGCCGCCGCGCTCGCCAACGTGGAGGAGGACAACTGGGAGTGGCACACCTTCGACACGATCAAGGGCGGTGACTACCTGGTCGACCAGGACGCCGCCGAGATCCTGGCGAAGGAGGCCATCGACGCGGTCCTGGACCTGGAGAAGATGGGTCTGCCGTTCAACCGCACCCCGGACGGCACCATCGACCAGCGCCGCTTCGGCGGCCACTCCCGCAACCACGGCGAGGCCCCGGTCCGCCGGTCCTGCTACGCGGCGGACCGCACCGGCCACATGATCCTCCAGACGCTCTACCAGAACTGCGTCAAGGAGGGCGTGGAGTTCTTCAACGAGTTCTACGTCCTGGACCAGTTGATCGTCGAGATCGACGGCGTGAAGACCTCGGCGGGTGTGGTCGCGTACGAGCTGGCCACCGGCGAGATCCATGTCTTCCAGGCCAAGTCGGTCGTCTACGCGTCCGGCGGCACCGGCAAGTTCTTCAAGGTGACGTCCAACGCGCACACCCTCACCGGCGACGGCCAGGCGGCCTGCTACCGGCGCGGACTGCCCCTGGAGGACATGGAGTTCTTCCAGTTCCACCCGACGGGCATCTGGCGCATGGGCATCCTCCTCACGGAGGGCGCCCGCGGTGAGGGCGGCATCCTCCGTAACAAGGACGGCGAGCGCTTCATGGAGAAGTACGCGCCCGTCATGAAGGACCTCGCCTCCCGCGACGTCGTCTCGCGGTCGATCTACACCGAGATCCGCGAGGGCCGCGGCTGCGGTCCCGAGGGCGACCACGTCTACCTGGACCTGACGCACCTGCCGCCGGAGCAGCTGGACGCCAAGCTCCCGGACATCACCGAGTTCGCGCGGACGTACCTGGGCATCGAGCCGTACACCGACCCGATCCCGATCCAGCCCACCGCGCACTACGCGATGGGCGGCATCCCGACCAACGTCCAGGGCGAGGTCCTGCGCGACAACACCACGGTCGTGCCCGGTCTGTACGCGGCCGGCGAGGTCGCGTGCGTCTCGGTGCACGGCGCCAACCGGCTGGGCACCAACTCGCTGCTCGACATCAACGTGTTCGGCAAGCGCTCGGGCATCGCCGCCGCCGAGTACGCGGCGAAGACCGACCACGTGGAGCTGCCGGAGGACCCGGCCGCCCTCGTCGTGGCGCAGGTCGAGCGGCTGCGCGCCTCGACGGGCAGCGAGCGGGTGGCCGACATCCGCCGTGAGCTCCAGGAGACCATGGACGCGAACGTCATGGTCTTCCGCACCGAGCAGACGATCAAGACGGCCGTCGAGAAGATCGGCGAGCTGCGCGACCGCTATCTGCGGGTGTCCGTCCAGGACAAGGGACGGCGCTTCAACACGGACCTGCTGGAGGCGATCGAGCTGGGCAACCTGCTCGACCTGGCCGAGGTCATGGCCGTGTCGGCGCTCGCCCGCAAGGAGTCGCGCGGCGGTCACTACCGCGAGGACTTCCCCAACCGGGACGACGTGAACTTCATGCGCCACACGATGGCGTACCGCGAGGTGGGCGACGACGGCACGGAGTCCATCCGCCTCGACTACAAGCCGGTCGTCCAGACCCGCTACCAGCCGATGGAGCGTAAGTACTGATGGCAACTCCCGTACTCGACAAGGTCGAGGCCGAGTCCGCCGCGTCGCCGTACATCACGGTCGTCCTGCGGATCCGCCGCTTCAACCCGGAGGTCTCCGAGGAGTCCCGCTGGGAGGACTTCTCGATCGAGATCGACCCCAAGGAGCGGGTCCTCGACGCCCTCCACAAGATCAAGTGGGACATCGACGGCTCGCTGACCTTCCGGCGCTCCTGCGCGCACGGGATCTGCGGCTCGGACGCGATGCGGATCAACGGCAAGAACCGTCTCGCGTGCAAGACCCTGATCAAGGACATCACGTCCTTCGACAAGAAGACCGGCGCGGCGAAGCCGATCACGGTCGAGCCGATAAAGGGTCTGACGGTCCAGAAGGACCTCATCGTGGACATGGAGCCGTTCTTCCAGGCGTACCGCGACGTGATGCCGTTCCTGGTCACCAGCGGCAACGAGCCGACGCGTGAGCGGCTCCAGTCGGCGGAGGACCGCGAGCGGTTCGACGACACCACCAAGTGCATCCTGTGCGCGGCGTGCACGTCGTCGTGCCCGGTGTTCTGGAACGACGGGCAGTACTTCGGCCCGGCGGCGATCGTCAACGCGCACCGGTTCATCTTCGACTCGCGTGACGAGGCGGGCGAGCAGCGCCTGGAGATCCTCAACGACAAGGACGGCGTGTGGCGTTGCCGTACGACGTTCAACTGCACGGACGCCTGCCCGCGCGGTATCGAGGTCACGAAGGCGATCCAGGAGGTCAAGCGCGCGCTGATCACGCGGCGCTTCTGACGCACCGTTATTGGAACACCGCTTGCGGAACGCCGCTTCCGGCTCACCGTTTCCGGGGGCGCGCGCTCAGTCCGGTGAGGGCCCGCCCCGTACGACGCCGTAACGGCCGTACGGGGCGGGCCTTTCCGCGCCGTGAACGTGCCGGGCGAGCGCCGGGCTCACCGGACTCGCCGGACGGACGGTCAGCGCGCGGCGGCGGCAGCCGCCCCGTGCCGCGCCCTCCACCGAAGGGTCCTCGTCCGGGGCGTCCTCGACGGAGAAGAGGACGGTCTGGCCCGCGCTCGGCTCGACGCGCCCGTCGCCCTCGACGGCCGAGAAGTGCGCCCACACGTCGTCCCGGAGGTTGTCGGCGTCCAGCACGCCCCATCCCGCCGCCTCGTGCCAGGTGCGCACCCGCCCGGCCAGCGGTACCCCGAAGCGGTGATGCAGGGCCAGGACGTCCCGTTCGTCGTCCGCCCCGATCGGGTAGCCGGTGTGGGCGGCGATCTGGGACTCCGCCGTACGGCAGTCGACCCGGCGGCCCCGGACACGTCCGCTGCCGGTCAGCGAAGCCGCGTCCCGTTCATGCGTTCGAGTGACGTCCAGCTCCAGGGCCCGGACGTCGATCCGCCGGCCCGCGTCGTCCACCCGGGCCGGGGGGTACGGCCCGTCCTGGCCCGACAGCCGGAAGCCGTGGTCGCGCAGCGCGCGCCCGCAGTGCTCCAGGCTCTCGGCCCGTACGACGAGGTCCAGGTCCTCGTGGGGCCGGGTCTGCTCGCACAGGAGGGCGTCGACGCCCCAGCCGCCGTCGAGCCAGACCTCGACGGCGGCCCGTTCGAGCAGTTCCAGGACCGCCAGTACGTCCTCGGCGCGCATCATGCTCCGACTGTCGCCGACGGGGCGGCGGACGGCACCCGGGGGGACGGCGCCTGGAGACGGCGCCCGGGGGACGGCGCCCTTCACGAGGGTCCCGGCGGCCTACGCCTGGCGGGACGCCAGCTGGACGACCGTGACGTCGGCGGGGGCGCCGACCCGGACGGGCGGGCCCCAGGCCCCGGCGCCGCGCGTCACGTACAGCGCGGTGTCGCCGTACCGCTCAAGTCCGGCCAGGGTCGGGTTGGCGGCTGCCGCGATGTAGTTCACCGGCCACATCTGGCCGCCGTGCGTGTGCCCGGACAGCTGGAGGTCGATGCGGTGCTCGACCGCGTCGTGGATGACGACGGGCTGGTGCGCCATGAGCACGGACGTCCTCGCCGGGTCGCGTCCGCCGAGCGCCTTCGCGAAGTCGGGGCCCTCGCCCTCGTCCTCGCCCGCGAGGTCGTTGACGCCGACCAGGTCGAACCCGGCCAGCTCCACGTGCGCGTTCTCCAGCGGGTGCAGGCCCAACTCCCGTACGCGGTCGATCCATTCACGGGCGTCGCCGAAGTACTCGTGGTTGCCGGTGACGAAGAACGAGCCGTGCTTGGCCCGCAGCCCCGCCAGCGGCTCGGCCGCCGGGCCGAGGTCGGCGACCGTACCGTCGACCATGTCGCCCACGACGGCCACGAGGTCGGGGTTGGTGGAGTTGATGGTGTCCACGATGCGCTGCGCGTGCGCCCGGCCCAGCAGCGGGCCGAGGTGGATGTCGCTGACGACCGCGATGCGGTAGCCGTGGGCGGAGCGCGGCAGCTTCGCCAGGGGCACGGTGACGCGCTTGATCGTGGGGCCGCTCAGGACGTTCGCGGTGCCGTAGCCGACAGTGGCGAGCGTGGCGGCGGCAGCGGCGCCGCCCACGACGCGGGAGACGAACAACCGCCGGGAGGGGTCGGCGGCCGGGCGCTCCGGCGCGCCGGGAGGGGTCGTGGCGGCCGGCGCGGCCGGGGCGCCGACGGTCGCGGGCTCCTCGACGGGAGCGGTCCGCTCCGCCGTCTCCGCCTCACCGGGCGCCGCCGCCCGGCGCTCCAGCACCCGGCGCAGCACCGGCCGTACGATCTCGCCGACCAGCAGCGTGAGCAGCAGATACAGCAGCGTCGCCAGCCACATGTACGCGGGCCAGCCGAGGATCTGCTTCAGCGCGAACGGCGCTCCCTCGACGCGCCCGACGGACACGCCCGCGAAGGCCAGGAGCGGCAGGGCCACGACGACGACGGTGCCGATCCGGCGGGCCGTGCCCCCGGTGGCGGTCGTGTCGCGTACCAGACGCCGCCATATGTAGTAGTGCGCGCCGGCCACCAGCGCGACGGCGGCAACCGCCATCAGTACACCCACGACGATCACGAGCCGATTCCCCTTTATCCCTGTCGCTGTCTCTGTACTACGTGCTCGTCACCGCGTTCGTTCCGCGACCCGCCCCCGTCCGGGGTCCGCGACGCGCGCAGTCCGCGGAACCCCACCGCCCCGACTCCCGTCCCCAGAAGAAAGGACGTGACGGCGAGGAGCAGATGGACCCAGAAGTACCCCGTGGGGTCACCGGCGTCGTCGAAGGCGAGTCCGCTGCCGTCCTGCCACAGGTTCTTGACGAAGGTGATCCAGATGAACCAGCTCCACACCCCGAAGGAGAGCAGGAACCAGGACACGGGGCGGCTGAGCTTCATGAATCCAGTATCGCCGGAGGCCTTCCCACCGCTTACCGGGGGGCGGGGGTGGCCGGAAAGTGGTCTGTCCCGGCGGTGGTGGCGGCGGGTCAGGCCGCCGGTGTTCGGATCGTCAGGCCGGGCATGTACGTTTCCGACCGTGCCCGCATTGAAAAAGACCGTGCTGACGGTCCTCGCCGCCGTGTTGCTGCCCGTTCTGACCGCCGCGCCCGTCCTCGCGGACGACGCGACCGCGGACCGGTCGGAGGACAAGCAGCCGAAGCCGCCGGCGTCGATGTCCACGGTGGGCGGTGCGCTGCTCGGCAAGCCGGGCACCCAGGTCAACCTCGCGCCGGGCGTGCCCGTGCTGCCGAAGAAGCTGACCGGGCGGTCCTGGCTCGTCGCGGACGCGGAGAGCGGCGAGATCCTGGCCTCGCACAACGCGCACTGGCGGCTGCCACCCGCGTCCACGCTGAAGATGCTCTTCGCGGACACGGTCCTGCCGGTGCTGCCGAAGACGCAGACCCGCAAGGTGACGTTCGAGGACCTGGCGGGGATCGGCGAGGGCAGCAGTCTGGTGGGGGTGAAGGAGGAGAGCACGTACACCGTCCACGATCTGTGGATGGGGGTGTTCCTGCGCTCCGGCAACGACGCGGTGCATGTGCTGGCGCAGATGAACGGCGGCGTGGAGAAGACCGTCGCCGACATGAACAAGCACGCCAAGGAGCTCCAGGCCCTCGACACCTTCGTGGTCTCGCCGGACGGTTACGACGAGAAGGGCCAGGTCTCCAGCGCGTACGACCTCACGCTGATCGCCCGCTCCGGGCTTCAGAAGAGCGACTTCCGGGAGTACGCGTCAACCGTGCGGGTGCAGTTCCCCGGCGAGGAGAAGAAGCCGAAGAAGGGCAAGAAAGCCCCGAAGCGGGAGACCTTCGAGATCCAGAACACCAACCGGCTGCTGACCGGCGATGCCGGTCTCGACCCGTACAAGGGCATCGCCGGGGTCAAGAACGGCAACACCACCAACGCGGGCTCGACCTTCACCGGGGTCGCCGAGCGCGACGGCCGGGTCCTGCTGGTGACGGTGATGAGCCCCTCCGACGACGAGAGCCTGGCGGTCTACCAGGAGACGAGCCGGCTGCTGGACTGGGGCTTCACGGCCGCCGGGAAGGTCGAGCCGGTCGGCGAACTGGTGAAGCCCGGAACGGTCGGCGGTGACTCCGAGAAGGAGGCCGTGGGCCGGACGGAGGCGGGCGGTACGGGCGACGGTGAAGGCGACGGGGGTGGCGGGACGGACCAGGCCGGGCTGGGCGACAAGCCCGGGGCGAGCGGCATGGGGATCGCGGTGGCCGTGACGGGCGGGGCGCTGCTGTTGCTGGCGGCCGCGGTGTTCCTGGTGAACCGCCGCTGGCCGCTGCCGGATCTGGTCAAGCGCCGTACGGGGGGTTAGAGCAGGAACGGCGGGCCGGCGCGGGGATCGGGCGGGGGCCGGGATCAGGCGGAGGCGGGCCTGACGACCTGGCCCCGGTCGGTCCGGGGGTCAGGCCGGTCCGGGGATCAGGCGGGGGCCGGACTGACAACCTGAGGCCGGTCCGGGGATCAGGGGGTCCGGGATCAGGCGGGGCCCGGAGTCGCCTCTTCGGAGTGCCCGGTCCGGGATCACGTCGGCCGGGGAGCGGTGCCCTGCGCCGTCGCTCCCGCCGATGTCCCTCCGGTGCCCCCGCCCGCCGACACGGACTCCCGCTCGCCGCCGGCCGGTTCGTCCTTGCTCGGTGTCGCCGTCCAGGCCGCGCAGAACAGCATCAGCTTGGCCGTGAAGTTGATCCACAGCAGCAGTGCGACGGGCACCCCGAACGCCCCGTACATGCTCTTGCCCGCGACGTCCCGCACATAGCCGCCGAGCAGCAGTTTCAGCAGTTCGAAGCCGATCGCGCCGATGACCGCGGCCACGATCAGCCGGCGTCGCGGGGGATGGACGCCGGGCAGCAGCGTCAGCACGTACAGCAGGATGAGGAAGCCTCCCAGGGCGGCCACGACGATCGCCGCGATCTGGAGCAGCACCCCGCCCACGCCACCCTCCGGGATGCCGAGCCGGTCGGCGGTCCAGCCGATGGCCGTCGAGCCGAGGGCCGACGCGCCGAACGAGGCGAGGCCGGTGGCGCCGAGGCCGACGAGGATGACCGCGTCCTTGCCTTTCGTGACGAAGGGGTTGCCCTCCTCCTCGTCGTCCCGCTCCCACACGGCGCGCAGGCACTCCCGCATCGAGCCGACCCACCCGATGCCGGTGAGCAGCAGCAGCGCGCCCGCGACCAGCCCCACGGTGCCCGCGTTGTCGACCAGCGAGTGGAGGTCGAGCTGGTCGGAGATGCCGGGGACCTGGTCGCTGATCTTGTTCTGGAGCCGGTCGAGCTGGTCCTGACTGAGCAGCCCGGCGCCGATCGCCGCGCTGACGGTGATCAGCGGGAAGATCGCCAGGAAGCTGATGAACGTGATGGCCGCCGCGAGGCGGGTCCAGTGGGTGCGGTCCAGGGTCTCGTACGAACGCCAGGCGTGGGTCAGCATCAGCCGGGCCACGAGGGGGCCCACGACGGGGATTTTTTTCAGCCAGTCCATACGGAGACCTGCCCTGGGATCGGGGAACCAACGGTCGGGTACCCCGGAAGCCCGATCTCACGTCACCGGTCACCGACACCCGCGAACCACCCATTCATACGAGTACGCCATCAATAGCGGCTTACTGCGCAAAGAATGACGTTACGGGCGATACCGTCTCGTCCATGCCTCCCGCGATCACCGGCCCCGTCCGTGACCCCGTCACCGGCCGCCCCGTCACCGACCGGGTTGCCGGCCGTCGCGTCACCGGCCGCGTCGCCGGACGGGGCCGCACCGCCCCGACGGCCGCCGCCACCCGTCCCGCCCTCTCCGCCCTCTCCGTCTGAACCATCCCGCACCGCACTCTCCCCGCAAGGAGCACCGCACCATGAAGGACGCCTTCGGCATCCCGCAGTCCCTGCTCGTCCTCGGTGGGACGTCCGAGATCGGGCTCGCCACGGCACGCCGGCTGATCGCCCGCCGTACGCGTACGGTCTGGCTGGCCGGGCGCGCGTCGCCCGCGCTGGACGCCGCCGCCGACCAGCTGCGTACGCAGGGCGCGGACGTGCGCACCGTGGAGTTCGACGCTCTCGACCCGGGCGCGCACGCCGAGGTCCTCGGCAAGGTCTTCGCGGAGGGCGACATCGACATGACGCTCCTCGCCTTCGGTGTCCTCGGTGACCAGGCGCACGACGAGGCCGACCCCTCGGCCGCCGTCCGGGTCGCCCAGACCAACTACACGGGCGCCGTCTCGGCGGGGCTGGTGTGCGCGGCGGCGATGCAGGCACAGGGACACGGTTCGCTGGTGGTGCTGTCGTCGGTGGCGGGCGAGCGGGCGCGGCGGGCGGATTTCATCTACGGGTCGAGCAAGGCGGGTCTGGACGCGTTCGCGCAGGGGCTCGGGGACGCCATGTATGGCACGGGCGTCCATGTGATGGTCGTACGGCCCGGCTTCGTACGGACGCGGATGACGGCCGGGCGCGAGCAGACGCCACTGGCGACGACTCCGGAGGCGGTGGCCGTGGCGGTGGAGCTGGGGCTGCGGCGGCGCTCGGAGACGGTGTGGGTGCCGGGGGCGCTGCGGGTGGCGATGTCGCTGGTACGGCACCTGCCGAGGGCCGTGTTCCGGCGACTGCCGATCTGAGTCCGCCGAGGGCGGTGGACGGAGGTGGCGGGGCTGGTGTGCGGGCGGTGTCCCGGCGAGTGCCGGTTAGGCGCGCGGGCCTGCGGGCCGGCGAGTGCCGGTCCGGCGCGCGGGCCTGCGGGCCGGCTACGTACGCGGGGACGAGGTGGCGGGCAGGCCGGCGGGGGTGCTCTGCGAGGGCACTCCCGCGATCTCCGTACCGCCGCCGAAGGCGTACTCGTGCAGCATGCGCCAGACACCGTCCGGGCCCTGCTCGTAGAGGGCGAAGGACGCGCAGCTCCAATGGGCCGTGTAGTCGGACAGCTCCCCGTACGCCCGGTCCATCGCCTCCTCGGAGATGCCGTGCGCCACGGTGACATGCGGGTGGTAGGGGAACTGGAGTTCTCGCGTCAGCGGACCTGACGCGTCCCGGACCCGCTTCTGGAGCCAGGTGCAGGCCGAGGCGCCCTCGACGACCTGGACGAAGACGACCGGCGACAGCGGACGGAAGGTGCCCGTGCCGGAGAGCCGCATCGGGAAGGGGCGGCCCGCCGTGGCGACGGAGGCGAGGTGCGCCTCGACGGAGGGCAGCTTGGCGGCGTCGACCTCGGTCGGTGGCAGCAGGGTGACGTGGGTGGGGATGCCGTACGCGGCCGTGTCGCCGAAGCCCGCGCGGCGCTCCTGGAGCAGGCTGCCGTACGGCTCCGGGACCGCGATCGAAACGCCGAGCGTTACGGTCCCCACGTCGTTCTCCTCCATGTGGTGTGCGGTTGTCGCGGGTGGTTCGGGTCCTGCGGGGTGCTGCGAGTCCTGCCGGGTGCCGCTGGTCCTGCGGTGGCGCCGGGACGCAAGGGCCACGGGTGTGGCCGGTTCCGTCCCGGAGTCAGTGTGACGCTCGTACCGCACTGCTGGCCAGGGTCCTTGGTCAGCAGTGCGCGGGCGGCCCGGATGCGATAAGAGGCCAGGCGGCGGACCCGGGCGGAACGGGAGGGTCCCGCGTGGCCCGCCGGACCAGGACCCCTCACCGCTTCGGCGGCCCCTGCCCGGCGTGGATCCGGTGCCTTCCCGATGCCCGCCCGACGCGTGGTCGGTGCCTGCCGGGCCGTCCGCCGACCCGCCTGCTCAGCGCCTGCTCAAAGCGTCCCGAGCGCGCGCTCAGGGCGTGCTCGGCGCCTGCTCAGTGCTTCGCGGGCAGGAAGCCGACCCGGTCGTACGCCTGGGCGAGCGTCTCCGCCGCCACCGCGCGGGCCTTCTCGGCGCCCTCCGCCAGGATCGAGTCCAGCGACTCCGGGTCGTCCAGATATTCCTGGGTACGGCTGCGGAACGGTGTGACGAAGTCGACCATGGCCTCCGCCAGATCCACCTTCAGCGCGCCGTATCCCTTGCCCTCGTACCGCTGCTCAAGATCCGCGACGGGAGTGCCGGTGAGCGTGGCGAAGATCGTGAGGAGATTGCTGATGCCCGGCTTGGCCTCGGCGTCGAAGCGGATCTCGGTGCCGGTGTCGGTGACGGCACTCCTGATCTTCTTCGCGGTGACCTTGGGGTCGTCCAGCAGATTGACCAGGCCCTTCGGCGTGGACGCCGACTTGCTCATCTTGACCGTCGGATCCTGGAGGTCGTAGATCTTCGCGACCTCCTTGACGATGTGCGGCCGGGGGACGACGAACGTGTCACCGAACCGGGTGTTGAACCGCTCGGCAAGGTCACGTGTCAGCTCCACGTGCTGGCGCTGGTCCTCGCCGACCGGCACCGCGTCCGCCTGGTAGAGCAGGATGTCGGCGACCTGGAGGATCGGATACGTGAACAGTCCGACGGTCGCGCGCTCGGCACCCTGCCGGGCCGACTTGTCCTTGAACTGCGTCATCCGGGACGCCTCGCCGAAGCCCGCCAGACAGTTCATCACCCAGCCGAGCTGCGCGTGTTCGGGCACATGGCTCTGGATGAAGAGGGTGCAGCTCTGCGGATCGAGACCGGCGGCGAGCAGCTGCGCCGCCGCGAGCCGGGTGTTGGCGCGCAGCGCGGCGGGCTCCTGCGGGATCGTGATCGCGTGCAGGTCCACGACCATGTAGAAGGCGTCGTGCGTTTCTTGCAGCGCCACATACTGCCGGATCGCACCGAGGTAGTTCCCGAGATGGAACGAGCCTGCGGTGGGCTGGATACCGGAGAGCGCGCGAGGACGAGTGACCATACGGACATTGTCTCAGGTGGCACCGACAGGTCGGGAACGGATCTCCGGTGACCGGTGTATCCAAGGTGTGAGGACACGGGAGGGGACGCTTGAGGGGGGCCGCACCCTGACGGTCGCGGACGAGTCGGCTGTGGTCGCGCGTGTGCGTTCCGGCGAGCGGGAGGCGTACGCGGAGTTGGTGCGGGCCTATACGGGGATCGCGCTCCGGGTGGCGGTGGCCTGCGGCGCGGGCGCGGATGCGGAGGACGTGGTGCAGTCCGCGTTCATCAAGGCGTATCTGTCGCTGGGGAGTTTCCGGGACGGTGCGCCGTTCCGGCCCTGGTTGATACGGATCGTCGCCAACGAGACGAGGAACACCGTGCGGTCCGCCGTCCGGCTGAGGGCGGTGGCTGGCCGTGAGGCGGCCCTGTTGCGGGACGAGCCGCTGATACCGGAATCGGCGGACCCGGCGGTGGCCGCGATGGAGGAGGAGCGCAATGCCGAACTGTGGTCGGCGCTGGACGAGTTGAGCGACGACCACCGCGATGTGGTGGCGTGCCGCTATCTGCTGGAGATGAGTGAGGCGGAGACGGCGGAGGCGCTGGGCTGGCCTCGGGGCACGGTGAAATCACGGCTGAGCCGCGCGCTGAAGCTGATGGGCGGGCTGTTGACGTCCGGCCCCGCGCCGGAATCGCCGTCATCGTCGCCGTCCGTGGCGAAGTCGAATGTGGCGAAGCCGTCTGCGGAGAAGCCATCTGGAGAGAAAGGGGGTGGCGACCGTGGCTGACGACAAGCGCGCGGAGGAGGAGGGGCGCGGGGCGGAGCTGGAGAGGGAGTTGCGGGCGCTGGGTCGCGGAATGCGGCTGCCGGACGTCGACGGCGAGACCATGGCGGAGCGGGTGCTGGCCCAACTCCTCGCCGATGCGGCTCCCGTGCCGTCGTCCACGCGGACGCCGACACCGACACCGGCCCTGGCGTCGGAACCGGAACGGGAATCTGATCCAGGTGCGGGGTCGGGTTCTGAGTCGGGGCTGGCGTCGGCATCTAAGTCGGGCCCGGGGTCGGGTCGGACGCTGATTCCGGCTCAGGTCCCGGCTCGTCTGTCCGCTCGACCGGTGGCTCGGGTGCCCGATCGGACGTCGGGGCGGGCCGCTCGTGCCGTGCGGGTCCGTGGGCTGCCACGACGCGGAAGGCGTACGTGGACGGCCGGACTCGCGGGGCTGCTGGTGGCGCTGACGCTGACGCCTCCGGTGCGCGCGGCCGTGGCGGACTGGTTCGACTTCGGCGGGGTCCGGGTGAGATACGACCCGAGGGCGACACCCGGTCCGAACGCGCGGGCGCCGGGCTGCGCCGATCCGGTCTCGATGGGGGAAGCGGAGCGAGAGGCGGGATTCGCACCACGGGTCCCGACCGCCTTGGGGGCGCCTCACCGGGTGTCGGTCGACGGGGCGGAGGGCCGTCCGGTCATCAGTCTGTGCTGGACGGACTCCGGCGGCCGGACTGTACGACTGGAACAGTTCCGGGCCGGCCTCGACCTGATGTTCTCGAAGCAGATCCGGCAGGAGGTCACGTGGGTGGCGCTGAACACCGGGGAGTCGAACGGGACTCCGGGCCTGTGGTTCGCCGATCCGCATCTGCTGCGGTTCCGCATGATCGACAGGCGGGGTACGCACTGGACGGCTTCGGCGCGGACAGCGGGTCCCACCTTGCTCTGGGAGTACGGCGGCGGGAGCGGCGACGGCGAATCGCTGACGCTGCGGCTGGAAGGCGTGGGCTCGCTGGACCACGCGAAGGCCGTCGCGGAATCGATGCCCTGACCGCGTGCGCCAACCCCCTGCCGCGTCGTCCCGTCGTCCCGTGACCCGACTCTCGTCCCCCGGCCCTCGGTGCCGGGGAATGGGAACCAGTCCGTTCCGGGCGGTGTACAGGAAGTGACGCCAACACGGTCCGGACCGTCCGGGGCGGGCGTCGGCAGGGGGAATCATGCGGCTTCTCCGTACAAGCAGGGCCGGGCAGCTCGCCGTCCTGTTCGCGGTGACGGCACTGACCATGCTGTTCATCCCCAGCGCGTCGGCCGGTGGACCCACGAGCGTGCTGATCGCCTCCCCGGAAAGGGCGGAGACGGCATCGCTCTACTACAGCGACGCGGAGTACGAGGCACTGAGCCAGCAGCTCGGCGCTCAGGAGCCGACCAGTGCGGAGACTGGCCGCGAGGAGCCGGGGAGGCCGCCGGAGGGCCCGGCGAAGCGCCCCTCATCGCTGGACCCGGCCGAGGACGCACGGCAGATCAATGTCACATGGATGGCCCACGACACCTGGCCCTGGCGGTGGGACCGGGTGTATCCCGGCTCGGACACCTCGACGGTCTGGATACACACGTCGATCAACGCGACGGAGCCGGAGACCGGGGTCTGGCACCGGGCGAAGCAACCGGCCGCGCTGCGAGCGCTGTTGACGGGGATCGGAGTCATGGGCGAGAAGAAGGACTCCGGGTCCGGCGCCGCGTCGCCGTCGCCGTCCGCGAAGGAGTGGACGCGGGTTCCGGAGCGGCGGACGGCGGCAGCAGCTTCGGGCGGCGGCGGGGACGGCCGGTGGTGGGCGATACCGGCGCTGGGGACAGGAGTGGTGCTCGGTCTGGTACTGCGTCCACTGGCCGGGAGGCTGCCCCGGCCGCTGTCCGGACAGGGCGGACGGAGGGCGGGGCCGGGTGGGCGCCGTCAGCTTCCGGACACGTGATCCAACCGGGTCCGCCCGTGGGGTTGTCTCTCCAGGCACGCCGGGGGCAAGGTTTCTTCGTCCGCACCGGCGAGTGACGATAGAAACAGGGGCACTACCCCGCCCCGACCGGATGGCTTGTCTCGACCGAACGGAGAACCCGTGGCGACAACAGAGCGTGCCATCGCCTCTGCGGAGGCGCACAGCGCACACAACTACCACCCGTTGCCCGTCGTCGTCGCCTCGGCGGACGGCGCGTGGATGACCGATGTGGAGGGACGCCGCTTCCTCGACATGCTCGCCGGCTACTCGGCGCTCAACTTCGGTCACGGAAACCGTCGTCTCATCGACGCCGCCAAGGCCCAGCTCGACCGGGTGACGCTCACCTCGCGGGCGTTCCACCACGACCGGTTCGCCGACTTCTGCACGCAGCTCGCGGAGCTGTGCGGCATGGAGATGGTGCTGCCGATGAACACGGGCGCGGAGGCGGTGGAGACCGCCGTCAAAACGGCTCGCAAGTGGGGCTACCGGCGGAAGGGCGTCCCGGACGGCGCGGCGCGGATCATCGTCGCGGCGGACAACTTCCACGGCCGTACGACCACGATCATCAGCTTCTCCACCGACGAGGAGGCCCGTGCCGACTACGGGCCGTACACGCCGGGCTTCGACATCGTGCCGTACGGGGATCTCGCCGCCCTCGAAGCCGCGATGACGGACAACACCGTCGCCGTCCTGCTGGAGCCGATCCAGGGCGAGGCGGGGGTGCTGGTGCCGCCGCCGGGCTATCTCTCCGGCGTACGGGAGCTGACCCGGGACCGGAACGTGCTGTTCATCGCCGACGAGATCCAGTCGGGGCTGGGCCGGACCGGCAAGACCTTCGCCTCCGAGCACGAGGGCGTGGTGCCCGACATGTATGTGCTGGGCAAGGCGCTGGGCGGCGGGGTGGTACCGGTGTCGGCGGTGGTGTCGTCGGCCGAGATCCTCGGTGTGTTCCGGCCGGGCGAGCACGGGTCGACGTTCGGTGGGAATCCGCTGGCGTGCGCGGTGGGCCTGGAGGTGGTCGCGATGCTGCGCACGGGTGAGTACCAGCAGCGGGCGGCGGAGCTGGGCGATCATCTGCACCACGAGCTGGGGCTGATGACGACCGGCGGCGCGGTGGAGGCGGTGCGCGGCCGGGGCCTGTGGGCCGGCGTGGACATCGCTCCGTCGTACGGCACGGGCCGGGAGATCTCCGAGAAGCTGATGGGCCGGGGGGTGCTGGTGAAGGACACGCACGGCTCCACGATCCGGATCGCACCGCCGCTGGTCATCAGCAAGGAGGATCTGGACTGGGGACTGGAGCAGTTGGGGGCGGTCCTGACCCGGTAGGCGGGGCCGACGGGCGGCGGGTGGTCGGGCGGTCGGGCGCCGGAGAACTCGGCGGGCCGGGACCGGGGGGTCGGGCGTGCGACGGGCGGGGGCACCCGGCCACCCGGGTCCGGACGGACTGTCGGGCCTGTGCCACCCTCCCCGGGTCCGGACGGCGGTCCTTCGGATCCGGGACAGCCCGCCCGGCGTCCGGGGAACTCTTCCCGCTACAGGATGACGTGCGGGAGGAAGCGGGCGTACTCGTCGGTGATCAGGCCCGAGGACTCCCGGATGCCGAGCCCGGCGGCCTCGTTCTCGACCACCCAGGCGCCGAGCACGACCCGGTTGCCGTCGAAGTCCGGCAGCGGCGCCAACTCCTGGTAGCAGCACGCCTCTTCGCGTACGACCGGGGCCAGGCCAGGTTCGTGGACGACGACTCCGGCGCCCTCGCGGCCGAGCAGCGGCTTGGAGACGTAACCACCGTTCAGGGCGAGTTCGCGGGGCCCGTCGAGATAGGCGGGCAGCAGGTTCGGGTGGCCCGGGTTGAGCTCCCAGAGGATCGCCAGCAGCGCCTTGTTGGAGAGGAGCATCTTCCAGGCGGGCTCGATCCAGCAGGTGCTGCCGGTGCCGCCGCCGTTGTCGAGGGTGTCGAGCACGCGCGATCCGAAGCGGTCCGTGGTCAGCCACTCCCACGGATAGAGCTTGAAGCAGCTGCGGATGAAACGGAGCCGTTCGTCGACGAAACGCCTGGTCAGCCGGTCCCAGCCGATCTGCTCGACAGACAGGGCCTCGGTGTCGATGCCCGCCTGCTGGGCCGTCTCCCGCAGATAGGCGACGGTCATCAGGTCCTCGCCCAGCTCGTCGCCCTCGGAGTGGGCGAAGTGCAGGGGGCCCGGCGGCAGTAGCGGCGCCTGGCGGCGCCAGGCTTCGACCAGCCGTTCATGGAGGGAGTTCCACTGGTCGGCGCCGGGGAATCGTTCCTCCATCCAGAACCACTGCGGGCTCGCGGCCTCGACCAGGGAGGTGGGGGTGTCGGCGTTGTACTCCAGCATCGTGGCCGGGCCGGTTCCGTCGTAGCGGAGGTCGAACCGCCCGTATATGGAGGGCAGTTCGTCCCGGCGCCGCCAGGACTCGGTGATCAGGGCGGCCAGCCGGCGGTCGGTGATGCCGAGGTCGGTGAAGCGGTCGTTCTTCACGATGTGGGCGGCGGCGGCGAGGCTCAGGGCGTGCAGTTCCTCGACCACGGCTTCGAGGGCCTCGACCTCGGGGAGGGAGAAGACGTAGTAGGCGCTCTCGTCCCAGTACGGTCGCAGGGAACCGTCCGGGTGGCGGGTGAGCGGGTAGACGAGCCCCTGCTCCTCGACGGTCTGCTGCCAGCCGGGGCGCGGCTCGATGGTCCGCCGCCGCATCAGCGCGTGCCCGGCGTCGTGGGGCGGCGGCGCACGCTCATCCGCCGCCGGAGCCGGAGGAACAGCCGAAGCCGCCCCGGTCGACCGCCGACTTGTCGAAGCTGCCGCCGTGGACGCGGCCCTTGCTGCTCTTGCCGCCGTAGTAGTAGGCCCCGTTGCCGTCGTCGTCGCATTCGTTCGAGGACAGTTCCTCGTACGAGTTGCGGTCGGCGCAGCGCCGGTCCGGCTCGGACCCGCACGAGGTGATCGTCAAAGCGAGTATCCCCATACCGCCGAGCACCACTGTGCTCGACCGCAGCCTGCGTTGTTTCGCGGCGGCCATGGCCCCGTCCTCCCCCGTCTGCCGGCCGGTTCGCCGACCCTGTCAATCCCGTGCTCGCCGCACACACTAGATGCCCGGTTGCCGCAGGGGCCAAGGTGGTGCGCCAACTGACCGCCATCCCCACCCTTTTACGGCCTTTGTTCCGGGTGGGACGGGCGTGGCGAGGGAGAAAAACCCATTGTCCGGCGGAACGACCCGTCGGGCAGGATGCGGTGACCCGTTGCCGCCTTGCTCGCCAAACGGCGGGAGCCCGTCGCAGCCGAGCCCGAGGAGAGCGAAGCGCCATGTCCGACGCCGTCGGCCGTCCCGCCGATCCGACCCTGCTCCACCCGATCCCCGGCCAGCCACGGGTGGTGCTGCTGAAGCCGCTGATCACCTCGGAGTTGATCGAGGTCGGGGATTTCACCTACTACGACGACCCCGACGAGCCCACGGCGTTCGAGACGCGGAACGTGCTCTACCACTACGGGCCGGAGAAGCTGGTCATCGGGAAGTACTGCGCGCTGGGCACGGGGGTGCGCTTCCTGATGAACGGCGCCAACCACCGGATGGACGGGCCCTCGACGTTCCCCTTCCCGATCATGGGCGGTTCCTGGAGCGAGCACGCCGATCTCCTCGCCGGGCTGCCCGGCCGGGGTGACACGGTGGTGGGCAACGACGTGTGGTTCGGCTACGGCAGCATGGTCATGCCCGGTGTCCGGATCGGCCACGGAGCGGTGATCGCGTCGGGCGCGGTGGTGGTCGGGGACGTACCGGACTACGGCATCGTCGGGGGCAACCCCGCGACACTGATCCGCCGCCGCCACGGGGACGCGGACGTCGAACGGCTGCTGTCGATCGCGTGGTGGGACTGGCCCGTCGAGCACATCACCGCGCATGTGCGCACGATCATGTCGGGGAGCGTGGCGGAGCTGGCGGCGGTGGCCCCGGTGTCGTGACGGACCGTCGCGATGGACTGTCCTGACGAGCTGTCCTGACGAGCTGTCGCGACGGCGGGACCGGCCGCCGACGGGACCGGACCCGCTACTGCGCCTGGGAGGCGATCTGGATCAGATTGCCGCACGTGTCGTCGAAGACGGCGGTGGTGACCGGTCCCATCTCCAGAGGGGCCTGGACGAAGCGGACCCCGAGGCCGGTGAGGCGCTCGTGCTCCGACGTGACGTCGTCCACGGCGAACTGGGCCAGCGGGATCCCGTCCGCGACGAGCGCGTCGCGGTAGGTTCTGGCGGCCGGGTGGCCGAGGGGCTCCAGGAGGAGTTCGGTCCCGCCGGGCTCCTCCGGCGACGCGACGGTGAGCCAGCGGTCCGTCTCGCCCAAGGGGACGTCGTGCTTCTTCACGAAGCCGAGGACCTCGGTGTAGAAGGTCAGGGCCTTGGCCTGGTCGTCGACGAAGACGCTGGTCAGATGGATCTTCACGGGGTGCTCTCTTCCGAGGGGGACGCGACGGACGTGTCCGGTGCTGTGGGTTGGCCGGGTACGGCAGGCGAGTGGCGCGGACCTGTCGTGGCGGGTGTGGTGGGCGTGGTGGGCCACCGCTCGGTGATCTGCCGCAGCGGGGCGGTGTTCAGGTCATGGAATTTGTAGCGGCCCTCCCGCCGGGTCTCGACGAGCCCGGCGGCCTCCAGCACCGCGAGGTGCTGCGAGATCGCCTGGCGTGAGAGGCCGAGCCGGTGTCTCATGCTCAGCCGCGAGCAGATCTCGAAGAGCGTCTGGCCGCTGTGCTCGGTCAGCTCGTCCAGGATGATGCGACGGGTCGGGTCGGCCAGGGCTTTGAAGACGTCGTCGGCCACGACCCGAGCATAGGCAAACATTCACTTGCCTATCAAGAGAGAGCGCGCTCGATCTCGTCCGCCGGGAACACGGTCCGCCTGCTCTCGCCGAGCAGCCGCCCCTGAAACTCCTCCAAAACGAGCGCCGAACGCGCGTACCGGTCCAGAAGCGCGCCGACGTCATCGCGTACGCCCTCCGGCCGCCGCCCGGCCGTCCACGCGCGCAGGAACCGGACGTGCCGCGCATCGTCGCGTTCGTCGTCGAACAGATGGTGCCGGATGAGATGGGTCGTCGTGTAGAAGCGGTCGTACAGCCGGTGACGCGCGTGGAAGTCGGCCTCGGGCGGGGCGAGTTCGAAGCCGGAGCTGAGGGCGAGCCCGAAGTCGGCGAAGTAGATCAGCCGCCCGTCGGTGAGGACGTTGCGGAAGTGGGCGTCGAAGTGGACCAGCCCGCGCGCGCTCATGAAGTCGGCGCCACGGGTCAGGGCGTCCACGACCCAGGGGTACGGCGACGGCTCCCCGTCCGCCCCGTGCCGCCGTTCGGCCAGCCAACCGCCGAGTGTGTGCGGCACATGTTCAAGGAACAGCACCAATTCGGCCGTCGACGCCCCGAGGGCCTCCAGCCGCCGGCGTACGGCGGGTGAACCGTCCCAGTGCGAGACGGCCTTGTCGATGCCGCCGAACCCGTCCACGAATCCGTCGGGGGCGGAACCGGGCAGCACCCGCCAGTGGTACATCAGCGGAAAACCCTGGTAGGCGTCGGCGTCATCGAGGACCCACCGGGTGGTCAGGGTGTGGGTGGCGAGCTCTCGCCAGGCACCGAATCCGGCGGAGCCGATGCCGTACTGGTAGAAGAGCGGCAGCCCGAAGAGGTTGGCGGTCGACCGCGCGTGCGAGGGACGCAGTTCAAGCTCGGTGAGCGGGATCCGCTTGACGAAAACGCGCCTGCCGCCGACGTCCAGCTCCCCCGACCGACCGCCGATCCCGGCCCCGAGCGGGTCGGCCCCCGCGACGAGCTGCCCGAGCCGCCGGTCGCCGAGCGGCGCGAGGACGGCTCCGACGGCGGCGAAGTCGGCCAACCGCCGCGTGCGCAGTGCCTGGTTCATGGTCGGTGCCTCGACTTCGGATCGGTGCGGTGTGCCGCCGGGCGGCTCAGCTTGTCAGACCCGCGCCCGGCCCGCGCCCGGCCGCCGCCGCACCGAAGGGGCTGCCCGCCCGCCGCCCGACGCACCACCGGAGAGCGCTCACTCCAGCACCCGGCACAGCGCGTCCAGCGCCCCCGGCCAGGCGCTCTCGGTGGGCGCGCCGAAGCCGATGACCAGGGCCTCGCGGGCAACGGGCGGGAGCGAGGGGTGGCGAAAGGCGGACAGGCCCCGGATGTCCAGGCCGTGGCGGGCCGCCGAGTCGGTCATGGCGCGTTCACCCCTGCCCGGCGGTAGCTCGACCACGGCGTGCAGTCCGGCGGAGATACCGGTCACCCGGCACTCCGGCGCGCGCGCCGCCAGCGCCTCCACGAGCTGGTCGCGCCGGCGCCGGTAGCGCAGGCGCATCGACCGGACGTGCCGGTCGTACGCGCCGGAGGCGAGGAACTCGGCCAGGGTGAGCTGGTCCAGGGCGCTCGGCACCGTGCCGACCCGCCCCTTCGCCCCGGTCACCTCCCCCACCAGTGCCTCGGGCAGCACCATCCACGCGAGCCGCAGCCCGGGAGCCAGGGACTTGCTCGCCGTGCCCAGATGGACCACCCGTTCCGGGTCGAGTCCTTGCAGGGCGCCCACGGGCTGGCGGTCGTAACGGAACTCCCCGTCGTAGTCGTCCTCCAGGATCAGCCCGCCCGTGCGCCGCGCCCAGTCGACCGCTTCCGCACGCCGGTCGGAGTGGAGCGCGGCGCCGGTCGGGTACTGGTGTGCCGGGGTCAGCAGCACCGCGTCGACGCCGCGCAGTTCGCCTTCGCCCGAGGCCAACTCCGCCGTGCGGGTGCCGAGTTCGTCCAGCGGGAGCGCGGGCGTACGCAGTCCGGCGGCGGTCAGGATGTCCCGGTGGAAGTCGAGCCCGTACGACTCCACGGCCACCGCCCGCGCCTTCCCGGCGGCCCCGCCCCGCGCCTTCCCCGTGGGTCGTCCCCGGCGGGCCGCGAGCACCCTCCCCATCAGGGCCAGCCCGTGCACGAACCCGGAGCACAGCACGACGCGCTCGGGGTCGGCGTACACGCCGCGCGTGCGGGCCAGGTAGTCGGCGAGGGCGGCGCGCAGTTCGGGCCGCCCGCGCTCGTCGCCGTAGTCGAACGCGTCGTACGGCGCGACGGCCAGCGCCCGGCGGGCGGCGGCCAGCCATTCCGCCCGCGGAAACGAGCCGAGGTCCGGGGTGCCGACCCGCAGACTGTGCGTGGGCGTGGGCCGCGCCGGCCGCGCGGGCGGGCCGCTCGGGGTCCGGGCGCGCGGCGCGGCCCGCCGGGCGACCCGCGTCCCGGAGCCCTGCCGCGCGGTGAGCCAGCCCTCGGCGACGAGTTCGGCGTACGCGTCGGCCACGGTGTTGCGGGCGATGCCCAGATCCGCGGCGAGCGTACGGGAGGAGGGCAGCCGGGTGCCGGGAGTCAGCCGCCCGGTGCGGACGGCCTCGCGCAGCGCGTCCATCAACCCCGTACGGAGCCCGGGACCGCGCACCTCCAGATGCAGATCGGAGCCGACGGTGACCGAGGTGACAGACGCCGCGGACGTGGCCGGCACCACAGGGGTGACAGGCGCGACCGGAGCGACCTCAGCAGCGGAAGTGGCGGAGGAGGCGGGCGAGGCGGGGGCAAGGGACGAGGTGGAGAAGGCGGGGGATACCGGCCGCCCGTCGCTCTCCGACCGCTCCCGGCCGCCCGGCGAATTGGCCCATGATTCCGTCATGGAAATGGACCATACCGCTGCGCCACCAGGCGGGTAGCGTCATGGGTATGACGACGACGAACGACAGCGAACAGGCCACCACAGCCACGACGGCCCACACCCACGGGACCGACGGGACTCACGGGACCGACCGGGCCCCCGAGCACCGGCCACGGATGGCGTGGGCCGCACTCGCGCCCGAGGTGTTCCGGGCCATGGTCGGGCTGGACCGGGCCGTGCGGCGTGGCGTGGATCCGGTGCTGTACGGGCTGGTGAAGATCCGTGCGTCGCAGCTCAACCACTGTGCGTACTGCCTGGACATGCACACGCAGGACGCGCTGGCCGCCGGGGAGTCGGCGCGGCGGATCGTCCAGCTCACCGCCTGGGAGGAGGCCCGCCACTTCTACTCGGCGAAGGAGATCGCCGCGATCGAGCTGACCGAGGCGATCACCGTACTGACGGACGGTTTCGTGCCGGACGCGGTGTACGAGCGGGCGGCGGCCCACTTCGAGGAGGCCGAACTCGCCCATCTGATCGCGGCGATCACGGTCATCAACTCCTGGAACCGGTTCGCCGTGACGACACGGATGGTTCCCGGCCACCACACGCCCGGGTCGCTCGCGTGACGGCGGACCGCCCCGCCGGGGTCGCTCGCGTGGACGCGGACCGCCCGGTGACGGTGTTCCGCGCGCTGCACCACGGCCGCGCGCCCGAGGATCCGCTGGTCCTGCCGGGCCCCTGGGACGCGGCCAGCGCGCGCGTCTTCGCGGAGGCCGGTTTCCCGGCGCTGGCGACGCCGAGCCTGGGGGTGGCGGCGTCGCTCGGGTACGAGGACGGTTCCACCCCGCCGGACGAGATGTTCGCGGCGGTCGCCCGTATCGTGCGGGCCGTCTCCACCGGCGACACGCCGCCCGTGCCGGTCAGCGCCGACATCGAGGACGGGTACGGACTGGCGCCCGCCGAGTTGGTGGAGCGGCTGCTGGCCACGGGCGCCGTGGGCTGCAACCTGGAGGACTCGGCCGGCGGCCGGCTCAAGGACCCGCGCCAACAGGCCGACCGGCTGGCGGAGGTGCGCGCGGCGGCCGGGGACGCGCTGTTCGTCAACGCGCGCGTCGACACGTTCCTCCGTGGCGTGCCCGACCCGGCGGCGGCGATCGCCCGCGCCCGGCTGTACGTCGCCGCCGGGGCCGACTGCGTGTACCCGATCGCCGTGCCCCGCGAGGCGATCCCGGCGCTCCGGGCCGGGATCGAGGGCCCGCTCAACGTCTGGGCGGCTCCGGGCGACCCGGCGGAGTTCGCCGGGCTGGGCAGGCTCGGCGCGACGCGCGTCACGTTCGGGCCGGGGCTCCAGCGGCAGGCGATGGCGGCGGTCCGGGAGAGCGCGGCGCGGCTGCGCGGCTGACGCCACGGGGCCCGGGGGGGCGGGGCGGGTGCGGGGGCGGCGCGGCGAGACGCCGGGGCGGGGACGGCGTGGGAAGGACACCGGGGCGGGGGCCGGGCGCGGGGTCAGGGAGCCGGGCACGGGCGGGAACGCGGGGCCGGGTGCCGAAGCCGGGTGAGGGTCGGAGCGCGGGTGCCGTACGCGGTGCCGTACGACCCGGCGCACGGCACGGCGTACGACCCGGCGCACGGCACCGTGTACGGCACCGCCCACCGCGCCTCCCCGTCACCGATTTCGCCCATCCCGGACGCCCGGAACAAGAGAGCGCTCTCCTACTCTCATAACGAGCAACTCCCCTGAATATGGGGCCACTTGACTGGTGCTGCCGCATCTATTGACACCCCTGGGCACCGCTCTTACGTTCAGCGCAAGAGAGCGCTCTCTGACGTGATCAAGGAACCCCCCCATTCCTCGGATTGGAGTGCCGTGCTCCACAGACCCTCCCGCACCCCGCGCACCCCCCGCGACTCCCGTACCGGCTCGCCCCTGCGCAAAGGACTGATGTCCTGGCGGCGGCGCGTCGTCGCCCTGGCCCTCGTCGCGCTCGGCGCGACGCTGTTCCAGGCCAACATGAGCAGTGCGAGCACCGAGTCAGCCGCGAGCGGGCAGGCGCAGTCCGGCACCAAGGGTGCCGCTGTCGTCCGCGTCTCGGAGTTCCTCGCCGAGTGTCCGTACAGCCACCGGCTCCCGGACGACCCGATCGTCGCCCCCGGGCTGCCCGGCGGCTCGCACATGCACAGCTTCTTCGGCAACGACACCACCAACGCGCGCTCCGACGTGAACAGTCTGGCGCGCGGCCGGAGCACGTGTGCTCCGCAGGAGGACCTCTCGTCGTACTGGGTCCCGACCATGTACGACGGCACCCGGGAGGTGGAGCCGACCGGCACCACCTTCTACTACCTGGGTGAGGGCGTGCGGGACGACATCATCGCCCAGACGCAGCCGCTGCCGTACGGACTGCGGATCGTGGCGGGCAACGCCAAGGCGACCGGCCCGAACGACAACACGCGGGCGCGCTGGTCGTGTCTGCACCACGGCGAGGTCAATCCGTCGACCGACTTCGTCAACTGCCCGGCCGGGGCCATGCTGGAGTCGTACCTGGACTTCCCGCAGTGCTGGAACGGGCGTGACCTCGACTCGGCGGACCACAAGAGCCACATGTCGTACCCGGTGGCGGGCGCCTGCCCGTCGACCCACCCGGTGCCGGTGCCGAAGCTGCGCCAGGTGCTGAGGTACCCGGTCAACGGCAACCCGGCACGGCTCTCCCTCGCGTCGGGTCGCGGCTACACGATGCACGGCGACTTCTTCAACGTCTGGCCCGTGGCGGAGATGGAGCGGCGCGTACGCGACTGCATCCGTCCCATCATCAAGTGCGGTGCGGACGGACGGCCTTCCTGACGGGAACGGTCCTGATCGGTCCGGCCGGGGCTGCGCCGCCCCGGCCGGACCCCGGGCATCCGCCCCTCCGCCGGGCTCCCCGTCCCAGGCCGGGGAGCCCGTGCCCGCGCTCCCCGTTCACGCTCTCGTCCGTGCTCTCTCGTTCGTGCCCTCACATCTCGCGCCCTCTCGTCCAAGACGGCTCCCCACGGAAGGACTCCCCCATGAAGGCGGTACGCGGTACGGCGGCGGCCCTCCTCGCTCTCCTCGCCGCTCTGGCCGTGACGGGCTGCTCGTCCTCCTCGGCGGCCGGTGGCGACGCGTCGCCCACGCCAACTCCCGTACAGCCCAGCCCGGTCAGCACGCTCAACGGCACGACCGACATCGCCTGGCTCCAGCTCATGACGCCCATGAACGAGGGCGCGGTCGAACTGCTGACCATGGCGGTCGACCGGTCCGCCGATCCCCGGCTGCGCGGCTGGGCGAAGGAACTGGCCACCGGGCACCGTGCCGAACTCGGCCGTATGCGACCGATGCTGACCCAGCTCGGCCTGCCGCTCACCAACGTTCACGAGGGTCACGAGATGCCCGGCATGGTCACGCCCGGCGATCTCGCGAAGGCGCGCGACGCCGCGGGACCGGCCTTCGAGACGCTCGTCGTCACGCAGATCCGTGAGCATCTGGAGCACTCCGTGCAGCTGTCCCGTTCCGAGGTCGACGCGGGCAGCGAGGCGGCGGCGAAGAAGCTGGCGGCCTCGCTGATCACAACGCGGCAGGCCGAACTGGACACCCTGGACGACCTGGAGCGCGCCACCTCGTAGCCGGGCCGGCGCTGCCCGGGGGACCCACGCCGGCCGCCGAGTACCAACCGGTATAAAGGCTGCATGACTGCCGACATCTCCCCGCCCGCGCGCCCGACCCTGGAGGACGTGGCCGCCGTGGCAGGCGTCTCACGTGCGACGGTGTCGCGGGTGATCAACGGGGCGCCGACGGTGGACCCGGCGCTGCGCACGATCGTCGAGGAGGCCATCGCGACCACGCACTACGTGCCGAACCGCGCCGCGCGCTCCCTGGTGACCCGCCGTACCGACTCGATCGCGCTGGTGGTGTCGGAGCAGGAACGGCGGTCGGTGGCCGAGCCGTTCGTGGGGCGGATGTTCTCCGACCCGTACTTCGGCCGGGTCGTGGGCGGACTGCTCGACGTACTGCGGCCCGCCGGGGTGCAGATGGTGCTGATGCTGGCGGACGATGCCACCTCCCGTGACCAGTTGCTGTCGTATCTGCGGCAGGGTCATGTCGACGGCATCGTGCTGATCTCGTCCCACGCGGGTGATCCGCTGCCCCGGCTGGTCCACGAGATCCGGCTGCCCGCCGTGCTGGCGGCCCGGCCCGGTCACCCGCTGCCGCTCACCTACGTCGAGGCGGACCAGGTGGCGGGGGCGCGGCTGGCCGCGGCGCATCTGGCCGGGCTGGGGCGGCGCCGGATCGGTACGGTCGCCGGTCCGCAGGACATGCCGGCGGGGCAGGTACGGCTCGAAGGGTTCCGGACGGCGATGGCCGCGCACGGGATCGAGGACGTGACGGTCGCGGAGGGCGACTTCACGCATACCGGCGGCGCGGCGGCGATGCGGCGTCTGCTGGCCGAACGCCCGGATCTGGACGGGGTGTTCATCGCCTCCGACCTGATGGCGCTGGGCGCGCTGCCGGTGCTGCTGCGGGCGGGCAGACAGGTGCCCGACGATGTGGCCGTGGTGGGCTTCGACGACAGCAACGCGGCGCTGACCTGCGATCCGGCGCTGACGACGGTACGCCAGCCGGTCGAGGAGATGTCCTCGGAGATGGCCAGGCTGCTGCTGAAGCAGATCGCGGCGCCGGGCAGTCCGCCGCCGTCAATGATCTTCACGCCGACGCTGGTGCTGCGGGAGTCGGCGTAACTCCCCTGCTGTACAGGGCCGTTGTTCCGGTTCGTGCCGTCGCTGTCAGGCGGTGCCGACCGGCAGCGAGGCCCAGCTCGCGGGCGCTTCGAGGTCGGTGGCCTCATGGGCGGCGGCGAGCAGGGCGGCGGCACGCTCCAGGCTGGGCCGTTCGTCGGGACCGGCGATGGCCAGCGCGCGGTCGACGGCGCGGGCGACCTCGTCGGCGTCGCGTACGACGAGAACGGCGAACTCCGGCGGCTTCTTCGCGAATGTCTTCATCGTCGGATACTGGCCGCCAAGGACACCGCGCCTCAAGGGAGTTGAGCCACTTCTGAGGTAGGGCCCCGGACACCCGGACCCGGCCCGGAGCGGCGGTGCTCCGGGCCGGGTCCGGGTGTCGGGGGCCGGGGGGTCGGGGAGTCCGGGGCCGTACGTCGGTGGCGGGCCGGGTCCGGCTTGGACCGGACCGTTGCCGGGCCGTACGTCGGTGGCGGGCCAGGTCCGGACCCGGTGCCGGACCGGGCTCGGTGCCGGGCCGAACGTCGGTACGGGACCGAGGGGTTACTTCTTCGGGAGCCATGCCTCCCAGGTCGACTTGTTCTCCTCGACCCACTTCTCCGCCGCCTCCGGACCGCTCATCTTGTCCTTGGCGATCGCCTTCGCCACGGTGTTCTGGTCCTCGGTGCTCCACTTGAAGTTCTTGATGAACTCGGCGGCGTCACCGCCGTTCTCCGCGAAGTCCGCGTTGAGGTACTTCTGGAGCGGGGTGTTGGCGTACGCGCAGTCCGTCGCCGTGTCGGGGACGTTGCAGCCCTCCTCGTACGCGGGCAGCTTCACCTCGACCAGTTCGATGTCCGCGTTGAGCCACTGCGGGTCCCACCAGTAGGTGATGAATGGCTCCTTGTCGCGGTACTTCTGCTGGATCTCCTTGATCTGGGCGGCCTCGTTGCCCGTCTCCTTGATCTTGAAGTTCAGCTTGAAGTTCTTGATCAGGTGCTCGTCGTACGTCACGTACGAGGGCGCCGCGCCCAGGAACTCGCCCTGGTCACCGCTGTTCGCCGAACGGAAGTCCTTGGCAAAGGCGTTGAGGTTCTTCGCGTCCATGGCCTCGGGGTTGGCGTCCGCGTAGTACTTCGGGACGAACCAGCCGATGTGGCCGACGACGCCGAGGTCGCCGCCCTTGACGACGGTCTTCTTGTCCTCGACGTAGAGCTTCTCCTTCTTCGGGGAGCCGCCCCAGTCCTCCATGATCGCGTCGGCCTTGCCGTTGTTGAGCGCGTCGAAGGCGACCGGCTCGTCCAGCTGCTGGAGCTCGACCTTCACGTCCAGCTCCCGCTCCATGATCACCTTGGCGACCTCGGCGTTGGCGCGGGCGCCGACCCAGGAGGGGACGGTCAGGGTGACCTCGTCGGAGGCCGCCGCGGACCCGGACCCGATGTCGGCGGCGCAGGCGCTGAGCGCGAGCAGGCCGAGCCCGGCGGCTCCGGCGACGAGGGTGGTGCGCATCCGCTGGCTGTGGTTCACGTGGGTGTCTCGGGTCGCTCGGGTCACGTCGTCGTTCTTCTCTCTGTCGCGGTGTCAGGTGGGGGCGTCGGTCGTGTGGGTCAGCCGTGATGTCGGTGGGATAGGCGGGAGTGGGCGTGGAACAGGGACAGGGATGGGGTGGTCGGGCGCGTACGGCGCGGGTCGACCGCCGTCACAGCAGGGCGCGTTCCTTCGCCGCCGTGCTCGGCTGCGAGATCCGGTCCAGCAGCAGCCCCAGGCACACGATCGCGAGGCCGGCCGTCATGCCCAGTCCCAGATCGCCCTTGGCCAGGCCCCGTACCACGTCGACGCCGAGCGCGCCGCCGCCGATCATGCCGCCGATGACGACGATGGCCAGGACCAGCACCACGCCTTGGTTGACGGCGAGTTGCAGGGCGGGCCGGGCCAACGGGAGCTGCACCTGGCGCAGTTGCTGTCCCGTACCGGCGCCGAGTGAGCGTGCCGCCTCCAGGGCCGACGGGTCGATCTCCCGGATTCCCTGGGTGGTGATGCGGACGACGGCGGGCAGCGCGTAGACCACGGCGGCGGCGACGGCCGCCGTACGACCCCCGCTGAACAGGGCGATCACCGGGATCAGATAGATGAACTGCGGCATCGTCTGCATGATGTCGAGCACCGGCCTGATCGCCCGCTCGACGCGGGTGACGCGCGCCGCGAGGATGCCGACGGCGAAGCCCAGCAGCAGGGTGACCACGAGCGCGGCGAGGACCTGGGAGAGCGTGTCGAGCGAGCGGTCCCAGAGCCCCATCGCGCCGATGGCGGCCAGTGACAGCACCACGGTGACGACGGCCCGCCCGCCGGCCCGCAGCGCGAGCGCCGCGCCCAGGAGCAGCAGCGCCCACCAGGGGGTGGCGAGGAGCGCGTCGCGCACCGGGTTGATCACCCAGTTCGCGAACCCTTCCGACCAGGTGAGAGTGCCGCCCAACACCGGTACGCCGGAGCCGAGTTCGCGTTCGATCCAGTCGACGGCCGTGTTGACCGGCGCGCTGATGGAGACGGTCCATGCCTCCGGCCACTCCTTGCGGCCGAGTACGGCTCCGAGTACCGCGCCCCCGGCGACGGCCGCGACGATGCCTCCCCACAGCACCCACCAGGTGCCCCGGGTCGCGGCGGCGGGGTCTTCGAGCTGCTCGCCGGCGGCGGCCGTCGTACGGTCCAGCCAGATCGCCAGCAGGACGACGGCGATTCCGGCGGGCAGCGCGAGGCCGACGTCGACGGTGGACAGGGCCGTGAAGATCTCGTCGCCGAGTCCGCCCGCGCCGATCATCGAGGCGAGCACGACCATCGAGAGGGACATCATGATCGTCTGGTTGAGGCCGAGGAGCATCTGTTTGCGGGCGAGCGGCAGCCGCGCCGTAGTGAGCCGCTGCCAGGAACTGGCGCCGAGGGAGGCGGACGCCTCCAGCGCGGCGGCGTCCGCGCCGCGCAGCCCGAGCGCGGTCAGGCGGGCCATCGGCGGGGCCGCGTAGATCACGGTCGCGACGAAGACGGACGGCGTGCCGATGTCGAAGAGCAGCACGAACGGCAGCAGGTACGAGAACGCGGGCAGCACCTGCATGGTGTCGAAGACCGGCCGCAGGACACGCTGGCAGCGGTCGGACAGTCCCGCCGCGAGCCCGAGCAGGACGCCGACCACTGCCGAGACGATGACGACGACGACCATCAGCGCCAGGGTCTCCATCGCCGGTTCCCACATGCCGAGCAGTCCGATGACGGCGAAGGTGGCGAGGGCGGTGGCGGCGGTGCGCAGGGCCCGGCGGCGCGCTCCGGCGCCGCCCGCGTACCAGGCGACGAGGACGGCGGCGAGGGTGACGCCGATGAAGCCGAGGCCCTCCAGCGCGCTCAGCACGCCGTCGACCGCGCTTTCGGCGGTGTTGCTGATGTGGAGGAGAAAGTAGAGGAAGAGGGGGTGGGTGGTGCGGTTGTCGACGAGCCAGCGGTTGAGGTCGTCCAGCGGTGACCGGACGTCGACGGTCAGGCCGCCGGGCCAGCTGCCGTCCCGGGTGACGACGGCGCCGACGATCGCGACGAGGACGGCGGCGAGGACGAGGGTCGCGCGGGGGTTCCCGGCGATCCGGGCCAGGAGGCCGGGGGCGGTGCCGGGGGCGGTGCCGCCCGTGCGGGCGTCGTCCGGGCGGCCGGGGTCGCGCGGGGCCGGGCCGGGCTTCTCGATCACGGGGTGGGGAGCGGCGCTCATACCGCCGCCACCTCCTCCTTCGGTTCCGCTTCGCCGTCCAGCCCGGCGACGACGGCGAGCAGCTCCGGGTAACCGACGAGTCCGAGCGTGCGGCCGTTCTCCACGACCCGGCAGGGCGCGCCGCTGCGCGCGACGGCCTCGATGGCGCCGGAGACGAGGGTGTCCGGCGGGAGCGCGACGCCCGCCACGTCCTCCCCGGCGTGCGCGGGGCGCATGGCGCGGCGTACGGAGATGACCTGCTCGCGCGGGACGTCCCGGACGAAGTCGCGTACGTAGTCGTCGGCCGGGTTGGCGACGATCTCCTCGGGGGTGCCGAGCTGCACGATCCCGCCGTCGCGCATCAGGGCGATGCGGTCGCCGAGGCGCAGTGCCTCGTTCAGGTCGTGGGTGATGAAGACCATCGTGCGGCCCTCCTCGCGGTGGAGCCTGATGACCTCCTCCTGCATGTCGCGGCGGATCAGCGGGTCGAGCGCGCTGAACGGCTCGTCGAACAGCAGGACTTGAGGGTCCACGGCGAGTGCGCGGGCGAGACCGACGCGCTGCTGCTGGCCGCCGGACAGCTGGCCGGGGCGGCGGTCCTCCAGGCCCCCCAGACCGACGAGCGCGGCGACCTCGGCGGCCTTGAGCCGGCGTTCGGCGCGGGGCATGCCCTGGATCTCCAGGCCGTAGGCGACGTTGTCGAGCACCGAGCGGTGCGGGAGCAGTCCGAAGTTCTGGAAGACCATGGCGGCGCGGTGGCGGCGCAGTTCGCGCAGCCGGGTCTTGTCCATGGCGAGGACGTCCTCACCGTCCATGGAGACGTGTCCGGCGGTCGGCTCGATGAGCCGGGTGAGGCAGCGTACGAGGGTCGACTTGCCCGAGCCGGACAGGCCCATGACAACGAAGACCTCGCCCTTGCGCACGTCGAAGGAGACGTCGCGGACGGCGGCGGTGCAGCCGGTGCGGGCCCTCAACTCCTCGGCGGACAGGGCCGCGTACTCCTGGTTCCCCGGTACGCGGTCGGCCTTGGGTCCGAAGACCTTCCACAGATCGCGTACGGAGAAGACCGGTTCGGTGGCGGTCATCACGCATCACCTCCCGGTGCGGTGGTGGGGTCGGTTGTCTGGGTCGGTGGTGCGGTGGTGGAGGAGGACGTCCCTGCGGATGCCGATGTGGACGTGGAGGCGGATGCCGACGCGGGTGCTGACGCGGGTGCCGACGCGGACACGGCGGTCGCAGTGGCGCCGGACGTGGCGGTGGTCGCGGCCGTGGCCGTGGCCGTGGCGGTGAGCAGGTCGGCGCACTTCTCGCCGACCATCAGGACACCGATCATCGGGTTCACGGCCGGGATGGTGGGGAAGACGGACGCGTCGGCGATGCGGATACCGCTCAGCCCACGGATCGTCAGATCGGGTGCCACGACGGCCTGTTGGTCTTCCACGGCGCCCATCCGGCAGGTGCCGGCCGGGTGGTAGACGGTGTGGGCGCAGCGGCGGGCGTACTCACTCAGCTCCTCGTCGGAGGTGAGTTCCGGTCCCGGACAGACCTCGCGGATCAGCCAGTTGGCGAGCGGCTCGGTGGCGGCGACGCGCCGGGCGAGCCGGATGCCGTCCACGAGGGTACGGCCGTCGTGGTCGTCCTCGTCGGTGAAGTACCGGAAGTCCAGGGCCGGTTTGACGTCCGGGTCGGCGCTGGTGAGGTACAGCCGGCCACGGCTGCGGGGCTTGGGGATGTTGGGCGTCATGGAGACGCCGTGCGGGGGGCGTTCGTACCCCAGCCGCTCGGGGTTGTCGGTGAACGGTATCTGGTAGAAGTGGAACATCAGGTCCGGGCCCCGGCCCTCCGGGTCGCGCCGGACGAACAGGCCCGCGTCGGAGTCCATCGCGGAGTTCTCGGGGATCGGCCCGTCGGTCTCCCAGACGACGACCGACTCGGGGTGGTCGAGCAGGTTCTCGCCGACGCCCGGCAGGTCGTGCCTGACGGGTATGGAGAGGGCTTCCAGGTCGGCGCGCGGTCCGATGCCGGAGTGCAGAAGGAGACGCGGGGTGTCGACAGCACCGGCGCAGACGACGACTTCGCGCCGGGCGCGCAGGTACGACTCCGTACCGTCGGCCGCGCGTACGCGTACGCCGGTCGCGCGGGTGCCGTCCAGTTCCAGCCGGAAGGCCCAGGTCTCAAGGAACAGACGGAGGTTGGGGCGGTCCAGGAACGGGTGCAGATACGCCACCGACGCGGACGAACGCGTGTTGTCCTCCGGGTGGTAGGCGAGGTCGAAGAATCCGGCGCCCTCGTGGAACGGCTTGCGGTTGAAACCCTCGACGCGCGGGACGCCGAGCGCCGACTGCGCCGCGTCGACGAAGTCTCGGGCGATCGGGTTACGGTCCCGTTCGTCCACCGGCACGATGTTGTTGCGCAGCCTGCCGAAGTACGGCTCCATGGAGGCCGCGTCCCAGCCGTCCGCCCCGGCCGCCGCCCACTCGTCCCAGTCGGAGGGCAGCGGCTTGAAGGCGATCAGGGTGTTGTGCGAGGAGCAGCCGCCGAGCACGCGGGCGCGGCTGTGCCGGATGTGGGAGTTGCCGCGCGGCTGTTCGGTGGTGGGGTAGTCGTAGTCCAGCTCGCCGCCGAGCAGTCCCATCCAGCGCCGGAGGGTCAGCACGTCCGGGCGGTCGACGTCGGAGGGGCCGCCCTCGATGACGGCGACGGTGACGCCCGGGTCCTCGGTGAGGCGGGAGGCGATCACCGATCCCGCCGTACCACCTCCGACGACGACGTAGTCGTACTCGTAGTCGTAAACGGCGTCGTGAGCGCGGTCGTGGTCGTCGCCGTGAGCGCGGTCGTGGTCACGGTCCTCACCGTGGTCGGAGACGGCGTCGTGCGCGGCGTGCGCGTGGTGCGTGCCGGCGTCTTCGTGCGCGTCGTCGTGTCTGGTCATGGGTGTCGTCTGCTCCACTTCCCTGGAGTGCGTCGGAGTGCGTCGGAGGCTTCGGCGCGTCGGCGCTTCGGAGGTGCCGCGCGCGTGCGGTCAGCCGGCGAACCAGCGCACGGGCCGGGGCGCGAGGTTCTGGTAGATGTGCTTGGCCTCGCGGTACTCGGCGAGACCGGTGGGCCCCAGTTCGCGTCCGATGCCGGACTTGCCGAAGCCGCCCCACTCGGCCTGCGGCAGATAGGGGTGGAAGTCGTTGATCCAGACGGTGCCGTGCCGCAGCCGTCCGGCCACCCGCCGGGCCCGGCCGGGGTCCGCCGTCCAGACGCCGCCTGCCAGCCCGTACTCGGTGTCGTTGGCGAGCGCGACGGCCTCGTCCTCCGTACGGAAGGTCTCGACGGTCAGGACGGGGCCGAAGACCTCCTCGCGGACGACGCGCATCTCGCGGTGGCACTGGTCGAGGACGGTCGGCTCGTAGAAGTACCCGGCGGCGGGCCGCAGTTCACCGGGCGGTGGCCGCTTGCCGCCGGAGCGCAGGACGGCGCCCTCGGCGAGCGCGGACGCGACGTACTCCTCGGTCTTCGCCAACTGCCCCGCCGATACGAGCGGTCCGCACTCGACGCCCTCGCCGGAGCCCCGGCCCAGCCGGATGCGCGCGGCGCGGCGGGCGAGTTCGGCGACGAAGCGCTCGCGCAGGCCCTCCTCGACGATGAGGCGCGAACCGGCGGAGCAGACCTGGCCGCTGTGGATGAACGCGGCGTTCAGGGCCTGGTCGACGGCGGTGTCGAAGTCCTCGTCGGTGGCGCAGGAGTCGGCGAAGACGACATTCGGGTTCTTCCCGCCGAGCTCCAGCGCGACCTTCTTGACGCCGGGGGCCGCCGCCCGCATCACCCGCGTACCGCTGGCGAGTCCGCCGGTGAAGGAGACGAGGTCCACGTCCGGGTGTTCGGCCATCCGGGCGCCGACAGGGTCGCCGGGGCCGGTGACCAGGTTGGCGACACCGGGCGGCAGACCGGCCTCGGTGAGCAGCGCGAGGAGCGCGACGGTGCTGAGCGGGGTGATCTCGCTGGGCTTGACCACGAAGGTGTTGCCCGCGGCGAGGGCCGGGGCGATCTTCCAACTCGCCTGGAGGAGAGGGTAGTTCCAGGGGGTGATGAGGGCGCAGACGCCGACCGGTTCGTGCACGACGACGCTGTGCACGTCCGGGGAACCCGCGTCCACGACCCGGCCGGCGCTCTCGTTGGCGACGAGGTCGGCGAAGTAGCCGAAGGCGTCGGCGACGCAGTCGACGTCGACGCGCCCCTCCTCGACGGTCTTGCCCGCGTCCCGGCTCTCCAGCGCGCCGAGGCTCTCCCGGTCCCGCCGCAACAGCCCGGCCACGCGCCGCAGCAGCGCGGCCCGCTCGGCGACGGCGGTCCGGGGCCACTCGCCCGCGCCGCCGTCGAAGGCCCGGTGCGCGGCCTCCACGGCGTGGTCGACGTCCTCGGCCCCGCCCTCGGACACCACCGCGAACGGCGTGGCGTCGGCGGGGTCGATGATCTCGCGGGTGGCTCCGGAGGCGGCATTCCGCCATTTCCCGTCCACAAAGATGGTCTGTTGTGCCGACACGTCGCGTTTGGCCTTCCGTCCCCGTAGCCCAGCACCAGCGGCACTGGGGATCCGTGCCCCTGCCCCCGGACCGGGAAAGCATGCGTACGCGGTGGCCGAAAGTGTTCGGGGTCACTCGGAGTCGAGGGTGGCCGACGGGGGCCGGGCGCGGGGCCGGGCAGCACGAAGGCCCCTCGCTGGGGGAGGCGAGGGGCCTTCGAGCAGGGGGGACCGCGGCGCGTCAGGGCGCCGTGGTGCGGGTCAGGCGACCGACTTGTTGCCGTCGACCAGCGCGGAGCGGCCGAAGATGCTGACGGCCTGGTAGTACGTCCACGCCGTGCCGTCGCAGGAGACCTTGGTGGCGCCCGAGTAGTTGGCGCACACGCGCTTCAGGTCGGAGTAGAAGGCGCTGTCCAGACGGGACTTGTTGGCGCTGAAGGTGCCGGCCGCCTTGTAGTTGCGGTAGCCGAAGTCGTGGCGCGCGCAGGAGGTCTGGAACGGGAAGCCGAAGGGGTTGTCCGGCGAGGACGAGCAGTAGTCCGTCGACCAGTCGAAGCCGTACGCGGACCAGGAGCCCTGGTTGTTGCGGGCGGAGACCCACGAGTTGTAGCTCGCGGCGCTCGTCTGGGTCCAGTTGCTCAGGACCTGCGGCTTGTCGGCGGGCGCGGCGGCGGCCGAGCTCGCCGACATCAGGGTGGCGGGGAGAGCGAGAGCGAGAGCCGCGAGCGGCATGGCCAGACGTCGGCGCATTTCCAGAACCTCCGGTGGGGTACAGGTTGACACTCCGTGTCCGTTGACACGGAGGTCCCTCAGAGCGTGCGGTGGCCGCCGCACGGGTCTACGCGCGATGACCGACGCCGGAATGGTCCCGCAGAATGTGCGCGCTGTCACCATGCTCATGACGAAACAACCGGGAAACAGGGAACCAACTCAGTGATATAGGGGGCAACTTGCCCCTCGATGGACACCTGGCGCTGTCCGGCTTCGGCCACGTCCGCCGGCCAACCGGGCTCCGTCCGGCACGGATTGCCCGCCGCGCCCGGCCGCGCCGCGCCGCGCCCCGGTCCCGCCCTGCCGCGCCCGGCTCCGGTCCCCGCCTCTTCGCGCCCTACGCGCCGTCCTTCCCGGTGCTCCCGGCGTTTCCCGCATTCCCGGTGCTCCCGGTGCCGCCAGTACTCCCGGTGCCGCCCGCGTTCCGGCGTGCTGCCGCCTTCTGCGCCTCCTTGCGTGCCTTCCACGCCTCCCGTCTCACCTCCTCCTTCTCCAGCAGCCGCTGCATCTCCCTCGCGTCCTCGCGCAGTTCGTACGCCTCGTCCTCGTCCTCCTCGCCGGCGTCCAGCAGTCCCTCCTCGCGCAACTGCTTCGTGTGCGCCTCGATCGGCGGGTCCGGGTCGAAGTCCGAGGGCCGGGGCCCCTCCGGGCCGTCCGGCCCGATCCGTACCAACTGCTCCACCCGCGCCACCCGGAACCGCACGCCGCGCACCGCGATCCCCGGCCCGCGCTTCTCGTCCAGCCGGTCCGCCGCCTTCGCGTACACCTCGCGTTCGGCCTCGCTCAGCCGCCGCTGAACGGGCATCAGGACCCGGAAGTCGATCGCCAGCCGGTCCCGCGCCGCCTGCGGACTCGGCGCCGCGCCGGAGTGCGGCTTCCACTCCCCGCCCTCGCCGCACTCGGCGACCGCGAACGCCGCCGGCAGCAGCACCCCGCCCGGGTGCGTCTCCACCGCCCGCAGCGAGTCCCCGCGCACCTCGGGCGGCGCGCTCCCCGCCTTCAGCACGAACTGCGTCAGATCGAACTTGAGCAGCCCGTCCGCGATCCCGGTACCGGTGTACGGGTCGATGACGAATCCCTGGGTCCGGCTGGGCAGCCGGTGCGCCTCCCCGACCTCGCCCGCGTCCGGGTCCGACGGCCTGGGCGGCTCGGGCCCGTCCGGCCCGAGCCGGATGAACTGCTCCACGCGCACCACGCGATACCGCGTCCCGAGCACCTTCAGCTCGTTCACCGCGACCCAGTCGAGCTTCTTGGCCACCGCGCCGTACGCGGCACTGTCCTTCGTACGCCCGGCTTCCTCCGCGTCCTTGGCCAGCCGCCGGAAGTACGCGCCGAGGCTGTCGCGGGCCGACTGCGGGGTGTCCCCACCCCGGTCGAAGATCTCCCAGCCGCCCCGCTCGCACTCCCTGGCGCCGACGAAGACCGGCAGCCCCATCGCCACGATCCTGGGGTAGCGCTCGCGCGCCCGCCACGCCTCCTCGTCGGCGAACGCCGCGATCGGCCCCTCCTGCCGCGTCATCCGGATGGTCCGGTAGGCCGGCAGCCCCTCTCCGTATCCGTTCATGCACTCAGTGTGCGCGAACCGGTGCTGTGAGTTGTCCGGAACGGGAAAACCCGGAGCGGCAAAACAACGCCCTTTCCCCGTGCGGCGGTTGGCCCGGAGCGGCCCGGCGGCCCCGGACACGACAGAGCTCCCGGCGGCCTGCTGGCGGCTGCCGGGAGCCGGGTCGTGCCACGTGTTTCCGCGTACGTACGGGTGAGGCGTGGGGCCTGGGCCCCGGGATCGCGGCCGTTCCCCGGTAACGGACTTCTCCGGTCGCGGAGTTACCCGGGTCGCGGGGTTACGGAGCAGCGGGGTTACGGGGTCAGAGCAGCCCGAGCTCGCGCACCGCGTCGCGCTCCTCGGCGAGCTCCTTCACCGACGCGTCGATGCGCGCGCGCGAGAAGTCGTTGATCTCCAGGCCCTGGACGATCTCGTACGTGCCGTTCTTCGCAGTCACCGGGAAGGACGAGATGAGGCCCTCCGGGACGCCGTACGAACCGTCCGACGGGATGCCCATGGACGTCCAGTCGCCCTCGGGGGTGCCGTGGATCCACGTGTGGACGTGGTCGATGGCGGCGTTGGCCGCCGAGGCCGCCGAGGACGCGCCGCGGGCCTCGATGATCGCCGCGCCGCGCTTGGCGACGGTCGGGATGAAGGTGTCGGCGAGCCACTGCTCGTCGTTGACCGTCTCGGCGGCGTTCTTGCCCGCGATCTCCGCGTGGAAGATGTCCGGGTACTGGGTCGCGGAGTGGTTGCCCCAGATGGTGAGGCGCTTGATGTCGGAGACGGCGGCGCCGGTCTTCGCGGCGAGCTGGGAGATCGCCCGGTTGTGGTCGAGACGGGTCATCGCGGTGAACCGCTCGGCCGGTACGTCGGGGGCCGCGGCCTGCGCGATGAGCGCGTTGGTGTTGGCCGGGTTGCCGACGACGAGGACCTTGATGTCGTCCGCGGCGTTGTCGTTGATGGCCTTGCCCTGCGGCTTGAAGATGCCGCCGTTGGCGGTGAGCAGGTCGCCGCGCTCCATGCCCTTGGTACGGGGGCGGGCGCCGACGAGCAGCGCGACGTTGGCGCCGGAGAAGGCGGTGTTCGCGTCGTCGGTGATGTCGATGGAGCGGAGCAGCGGGAAGGCGCAGTCGTCGAGCTCCATGGCGGTGCCCTCGGCGGCCTTCAGGCCCTGCGGGATCTCCAGGAGACGCAGGCTGACCGGCACGTCCGCGCCGAGCAGTTGGCCGGAGGCGATACGGAAGAGCAGCGCGTAGCCGATCTGGCCGGCTGCGCCGGTGACGGTGACATTCACGGGAGTGCGGGTCATGGCGGTCTCCGTTAGACAGCGGTGGAACGGCGGGCGGCAGGGGCCGTGCCCCTGGGGCGGGCCATCTCTCCGACGGCGGGGTGAATCTTGTCTTGACGTGAAGAGACAACCGCCGGCCAGGCTATCCGACGCCCCGCCTCCCCATCCGTCCGGGGCGCGACGAGCGGGGACCCGGGCGGGGCCGCGTACGGGTGGGGTAGTGCCTCCGGGCCGGGACGGGGACAGCGACCGGGCGTACGGCCTCCGGGACGTGGGCGCGCTGCGGAAACGGGCCGACGGCTCACGGGGCCGCCGGGAGCAACCAGGCGTACGGGCCTCCGGGGCCGGGGCGAGGACCGCGACCAGCGGGGTACGGCCTCCGAAGCGGGGCGAGGACCGCGTCCAGCGGAACACAGCCTCCGGGCCGGGACGCACCCAGGAGGTCAGGCCGACGACTCACGGGGCCAGAGATACCAGGTGAACGGGCCCCGACCAACGACCCATCGGGCCGGGGACAGCAGCCGGGCCCATGGCCTCCAAGGCCCGGCGAAGACCGCGACCAGCGGGGTACGGCCCTCCGGGGCCGGGACGCGCCACGGGAACTGGCCGACAGCCCACTGGGCCGGAGGTACGCCACGGGCAACGCGCCCACGACCCATCGGGCCGGGGACAGCGACTGGGCCCACAGCCTCCGGGGCCGGGGCGAGGACCGCGACCAGCGGGGTACGGGCCTCCGGGGCCGGGCCGGGACAGCGACCGGGCGTACGGCCTCCGGAACGGGGCGCCCCACGGGAACGCGCCGAGCGGTCACTGGGCCGGTGTCGTGCAGCCCTTCGTGCCCGTCGTCAGCGTCGCGCACGCCTTCGCCTCGTCGGACGTGGCTACCGCGACCATCGGGGTGTACGCGTCCCGGTCCGCGTTGACCGTGCCCGTCTGGGGGGTGCCCTCGCCCTGCTCCGAGGCGATGTCGACGGTGTCGCCGGGGGCGGCCTGGGTGATCCGGGCCCAGGCCACGCCGCAGGTCTCGCTGTAGCGGACCTCGACCACCGCCGTGCCGACCGTCGCGGTCGCCGACGTCACGGCGAACTCGCCGCCGCAGCCCATCAGTTCGGGGTCCTCGCCCTCGCACTCGTCACCCGCGCACTTCACCCCGGCGGGCAGCGCGGGCGCGCTCGTGGTCGGTTTCGGCGCCGGGGGCGCGGCGGTCTCCTTCGTGTCGCCGCCTCCGAGATCCGTCAGCAGGAAGGCGCCGGCCAGCACCGCGAGCGCGCCGACGAGGGCCACCGCGAAGATCACCGCTTTGCGCCTGCCGCGCCCGCCCGAGCGGGGCGGCGGGCCCGCCGGCGCACCCGCCGGGGCGTTCGCCGGAGGCCGGTACGCGCCCGCGTGCCCGGGGTCCGGCGCCGGACCCCTGCCGGACCTGCCGGAGCCGGAACCCGGAGGTGTCGCCGTACGGCCGCCGGGGCGGCTGCTCCCGGCGCCGCCGGGGCCGCCGACCGGGTCGCCGCCGTACTCCCCCAGCGCGTCCCGCGCCTGGGTTATCCGGATCGCTTCCATCGTCATGTCGTGGCGCATCTCGGCGCGGCTCCAGGCCCGCTCCGACAGCTCCCACATCGTCGTCAGGTGCAGCGGATTGGTCCCGGTCACCTCGGCGAGGGCCATGATCGCGCCCCTGGGCGGAAGCAGCCTGCCGTTGAGGTAGCGCTCCCAGGAGGTCTTGCTGTAGCCGGTGCGGTCCGCCACGGCCGCGATGCTCAGGCCGCTCTTGTCGACGAGCCGGCGCAGCTGCGTGGCGAACTCCTTGACCTGAGGGTCGAGTTCCTCCGGTAGTGCCTTCCAGCGAGGCATTACTTCCCCCTTGTCCCACCAGGCGTTCCTGAATGTGCCGTGTGCCGGGCGCGCCCCCCGCCGGCCGACGACCACCCCAAGGGATGCGTGGAACCGGGGCTTCAGTTCCAGAAAAGGAAGTGCGCCGGAGCGATCGGGACGGTCCTCGCGCCCCCTCGCACGCCGTCTCCGATTCCGTCCCCCAGTCTCGCATCCGTTTCCCGGCGATCACACCATGCCGGAATGGTCACCTCCATGCCACAGGCACCTGCGGGCTCTTGATCCCCTTTGGCGTGTCCGTGACGCTGGCCACATGCCGACGGCGCCCGTCCTGACTCGGGGGAGGGGATGGGCGCCGTCCGCTGTCGTGCGCGTTCGTGCGTGTTCGCTGTCGTGCGTGTTCGTTGTGGTGCGAGTTCGCCGGGGTGCGTGCCCAGGAGCAAAAGTCGTCCGGGACAGGGACCTACGGAACCGTGGAGTGGACCACGTCCTCCAGGAACGGGATCTCCAGCAACGGGCTCGGCTGCGTCATCAGTGACAGCAGCACGATCGCGACCCCCAGCAGCCCGTACGTCACCATGTCGGTGAAGCGCGACCGTACGGCCAGCATGCCGACCGACGGCATGACCCGCCGCAGGATCGCTCCGGTGATCAACGCCACACCGATCAGGATCGTGCCGTAGCGGAACGACTCCTCGAACGGCGCGACCCCGACGATCAGCAGACCCAGCCCCGTAGCGCCGAGCACCGTGAGCAGCGGCCACTGGCGCGCGGGCGCGGGCGCGTCGCCCGGGGCGGCACGGCCGCCGCCCTCGGGGCGCGCGGTGTCCTGGGTGACGGTCGGGAAGCGGCGGGAGGTGCTGGGGGCCGTGTCCGCCCTGCCCCGTGCCTCACCCTCGCCGGTCTCGCCCTCGGCGATCCCGCCCGCGCCGGGCGGGCCGTCACCCGCCTCGCCCGCGCCGGAGCCGCCCTCGCCCCTGTCGCCGCCTTCCGCTCGTCCGGTCGGCACCGCGACCGCTTCTCCGCCGCCGCGGGTCTCGTGCCGTACGCCGTCCGACGCCGTACCCGTACCCGCACCTGTGCCCGTGCCGCCGCTCGCGACGGCGGCCCCGCTCACGGACCCGCCGTCGCCGGGCGCGCCCGGTTTGCCGGGGTCGGCGGACTCCGCCGCGTCGGCACCCGTACTCGTACCAGCACCCATGGGTGCCCCTTTCACGTTCCGCTACCGCTTCCGGCGCGCTCCGCCGCCTCGACGACATTGACCAGAAGCTGTGCGCGGGTCATCGGGCCGACCCCGCCGGGGTTCGGCGAGATCCAGCCTGCCACCCCGGCGACGTCCGGGTGCACGTCGCCCGCGATCTTGCCGTTCTCGTCACGGCTGACGCCGACGTCGAGCACCGCGGCGCCCGGCTTGACGTCCTCCGCCTTGATGATGTGGCGCACCCCGGCCGCCGACACGATGATGTCGGCCTGCCGCAGATGCGCGGAGAGGTCACGGGTGCCGGTGTGGCACTGGGTCACCGTCGCGTTCTCCGACCTGCGGGTGAGCAGCAGGGGGATCGAGCGGCCCACGGTGATCCCGCGGCCGACGACCACGACGTGCGCGCCCTTGATCTCGACGCCGTGCGCGCGGAGCAGGTGGATGATCCCGTACGGGGTGCACGGCAGCGGCCCCGTCTCGTTCAGCACCAGCCGGCCGAGGCTCATCGGGTGCAGCCCGTCGGCGTCCTTCTCCGGGTCCATCAGCTCCAGGACGCGGTTGGTGTCGATGCCCTTGGGGAGCGGGAGTTGGACGATGTAGCCGGTGCACTCGGGGTTGGCGTTGAGTTCGCGGACGACTGCCTCGATGTCCTCCTGGGAGGCGGTGTCGGGCAGCTCACGCTGGAGGGAGGCGATGCCGACCTCGGCGCAGTCGCGGTGCTTGCCGTTGACGTACCAACGGCTTCCCGGGTCGTCCCCGACGAGCAGGGTCCCGAGGCCGGGCGTGATGCCCCGTTCCTTGAGGGCCGCCACGCGGACGGTCAGGTCGGACTTGATCGCGGCTGCGGTGGCCTTGCCATCGAGAATCTGGGCGGTCATGCGCCCATCTTCGCGGATGACCCCGCCGCTGTTCCAATTCGAGGCCGGGGAAGGGTCGCGTACGACGGTCGGAGGAGGTCGCGGACACGGCCGGGGAAGGGTCGCGGACACGGCCGGCGAGGGGGTCGGGGGCGGCCGGGACGCGGTGCCCCGCCCGGTCGGGGAGTCAAGATCATCGGCAGATGCCCAGGTTGCGCTTGCACAACGCATACCGATACCGGCTGGACAAAAGGTCGATGCCAAACGCACGATGAGCCGCGCAGCGCGCGGCAGTGTTGGGGGACAGACCGCTCGGTTCTTGACGTTCCTCCTTCGATCCGCGATCTCCCCGCATCATCAACGGAGGAACCCCGCCATGAGCTTTGGCGACCCGAACAACCCGTACGGACAGCAGGGCCAGCCCCAGGGCCAGCCGGGCTACGGCTACCCGCAGCAGGGCCAGCCCCAGCAGCCGCCCCCGCCCAACTACGGCTACCCGCAGGCGCCTCCGGTCCAGCCCGGCTACGGCTACCCGCAGGGGCCCATGGGCGGCGGCCCCCCGCAGTCCATGCCCGGTCTGATGACCGCGGCCCGTGTCCTCATGTACATCATGGCCGGGTTCCAGATCATCGCCGCCATCATCTTCGCCATCGCGCTGGCCGCCGTCTCGGACGTGGCCGACAGCGAGTCGGGCGACGCGCTGGCGGGCCTCGGCTTCATCGGTGTCGTCATCCTGCTGGTGGTCTCCGGCGCGACGATCTTCCTCGCGGTGAAGTTCTCCACCGGCGGCACGGCGGTCCGGGTCTGCACGATCGTCTACGCGTCGCTGATCCTGCTGGGCGCGCTCACCAACTTCGCGACCGGCCAGGCGAGCGGCGCCGTCAGCGCCGTCATCGGGCTCGTGATCGGCGGCATCATCCTCGCGTCGATGGTGACCTCGCAGGCATCCGCGTGGTTCAACCGTCCGCGCTACTGACACCGCCGCACCCGCGTCTGCCGGAAGGCCGTAACTCCCTTGTCGGTGAAGGGGGTTACGGCCTTCCGCCGTTCGTCGGCACAGAGGCCGTGCGGTCTCCCACTGCGGGCGCGGTGCGGGCGCGGTGCGAACTCGGTCCGGACAACAGCTTGTTGCCCGCGCCGGGATCAGCGGGAATCAGCGGGGATCAGTGGAAGAAGTGCCGCGTCCCCGTGAAGTACATCGTCGCGCCCGCCTTCTTCGCCGCCTCGACCGTCAGCTCGTCGCGCACCGAACCGCCGGGCTGCACCACGGCCTTGACCCCCGCCTCCAGCAGGATCTCCAGACCGTCGGGGAACGGGAAGAACGCGTCCGAGGCCGCGTACGACCCGCGCGCCCGCTCCTCGCCCGCGCGCTCCACGGCGAGCTTCGCCGAGTCCACGCGGTTGACCTGTCCCATGCCGACGCCGACACTCGCGCCGTCCTTGGCGAGCAGGATCGCGTTCGACTTGACCGCGCGGGACGCCTTCCACGCGAAGGCCAGTTCGCGCAGTTCGGCGTCGGACAGCGGGTCGCCGGTCGCGAGCGTCCAGGTCGACGGGTCGTCGCCGGCCGCCTGGAGCCGGTCGGTGACCTGGAGCAGCGCGCCGCCGTCGACGGGCTTCGTCTCGACGGTGGCGGCGGGGGCGCCCGCGCAGCGCAGCACGCGGATGTTCTTCTTGCGGGACAGCACCTCGACGGCGCCGTCCTCGTAACCGGGGGCGACGATGACCTCGGTGAAGATCTCGGCGACCTGCTCGGCCATCGCGACGGAGACCGGCCGGTTGACGGCGATGACACCACCGAACGCGGAGAGCGGGTCGCACGCGTGGGCCTTGCGGTGCGCCTCGGCGACATCGCCGGCGATCGCGATGCCGCACGGGTTGGCGTGCTTGATGATCGCGACGCACGGCTCGGAGTGGTCGTACGCGGCACGGCGCGCGGCGTCCGTGTCCGTGTAGTTGTTGAAGCTCATCTCCTTGCCGTGCAGTTGCTCGGCCCCGGCGAGTCCGCCGCCCGTGCCGTCGGTGTAGAGCGCGGCGGGCTGGTGCGGGTTCTCGCCGTAGCGCAGGACGTTCGTCCGCTCGTACGTCGCGCCCAGGAAGTCCGGGAGCCCGGAGGTGTCGGCGGCGGCGTAGTCGGCCGCGAACCAGGACGCCACCGCGACGTCGTACGCGGCGGTGTGCCGGAACGCCTCGGCGGCCAGGCGCTTGCGGGCCGTCAGGTCGAACCCGCCGTCCTGTACGGCCTTGAGGACGTCGCCGTACCGCGCGGGGCTGGTGACGATGGCGACCGACGGGTGGTTCTTCGCGGCGGCGCGGACCATGGAGGGGCCGCCGATGTCGATCTGCTCGACGCACTCGTCGGGGGTGGCCCCGGACGCGACGGTCTCGCGGAACGGGTAGAGGTTGCAGACGACCAACTCGAAGGGCTGGATGTCCAGTTCGGCGAGCTGTTCGCGGTGCGAGGCGAGCCGCTGGTCGGCGAGGATGCCGGCGTGGACGCGCGGGTGCAGCGTCTTGACGCGGCCGTCGAGGGTCTCCGGGAAGCCGGTCAGCTCCTCGACCTTGGTGACGGGCACACCGGCGGCGGCGATCCGGGAGGCGGTGGAGCCCGTCGAGACGAGCGAGACGCCCGCCGCGTGCAGACCGAGGGCCAGGTCCTCCAGGCCGGTCTTGTCGTAGACGCTGACCAGCGCGCGGCGGACGGGCCGCTTCGTCCCTTCCGCCGGCGCCGTGCCGGTCTCGGCGGCGGTCGCCGCGCCGGTCTCGGCAGTCGCTGCCCTGGCCGTTCCGGCGGTCTCTTCGGCGGTCTTCTCGACGCTCACGGGATTGTTACCTTTCGTCCCTCAATGCGGTAGCCGTGCCGGGCGAGACGCCCCACGACATCGACGAGCAGCCGTCGCTCGACGTGCTTGATGCGCTCGTGGAGCGCGACGCCACCGTCCTCGTGATCCTCGTCCCGCACCTCGACCACGCCTTGCGCGACGACCGGGCCGGTGTCGACGCCGTCGTCGACGAAGTGGACGGTGCAACCGGTGACCTTCGCCCCGTACGCGAGCGCGTCGCGGACCCCGTGGGCACCGGGAAAACTGGGCAGCAGGGCGGGGTGGGTGTTGATGAACCGCCCGCCGAAACGGGCCAGGAAACGCTTCCCGACGATCTTCATGAAGCCCGCCGAGACGACGAGGTCGGGGTCGTACGCGGCGGTGGCCGCGGTGAGCGCGGCATCCCACTCGTCGCGCGTCGCGTGGTCCCTGACGCGGCAGACGAAGGTCGGCAGCCCGGCCCGCTCGGCCCGTTCGAGGCCGGTGACGGAGTCCCGGTCGGCGCCGACGGCGACCACCCGGGCACCGAAACCCCCGGGATCGGCGGCGACGGCGTCGAGCAGGGCCTGGAGGTTCGTACCGGAGCCGGAGACCAGGACCACGAGCCGGGCCGGGGAGCCGAATTCGACCCGGGAGCCGGGTTCCGGCGGGGTGACCGGGTCGTCGGGGGCGGGCGGGGACGGCGGGGAGGCCACGGCGGAACGCCTTTCTGGAAGCGAGCACAGCCTCGCGGGTCGTGCGGGTCGTGCGGCTTTGTGTGGTCGTACGAACGACTCGCGCTCCCCGTGTCGGGGAACTCTACGAAGGAGCCGACCGTCAGCAACGATACCGGCACACCGCACGGCCCCCGGGGGACGGGGGCGCGGGCGGGAGGTAGCGTCTGGGGACACGGCCCCGTCTCCAGGGCGGGCCATACGACACGAGACCCCTTGCGCCAAGGGTCTGAGGGGAAGACGTTCACCAGATGCCGGACCGACGACACCGCACGGCACTCCCTGTTCCGCAGCCCGCCGGGCCGGTGCTACTGCTGCGGGAACGCCAGTCCTCCTCGTCCACGGGGTCCTCGGGTTCTTCCTCCGACGGGCCTGGGTCTTCGGGTTCCTCGGGTTCCTCCGAGGGGGCCGGGTCCTCGGGTTCGTCCGGGTCCTCCGGGTCCTCGGGGGGGTCGGGATCCTCAGGGGGTTCCGGGTCCTCGGGTTCCTCGGACGACAATCCGTTCGCGCCGCCGCCGGAGGACCGGCCCGACCAGCCGTGGCGCCCCCGCGATCCGCAGAACGGCGGCGACCCGTCCGACGACCGGTCGTCGGAGGGCGACCGCCCCTCCTGGGGCGGTCAGTGGAGCAACCGCCAGCCGGGCCGCTCGTCGGGCGGTTTCGGCGGCGGATCCGGGAGCCAGAACAGAACGGGCGGCCAGGACGGCCCCGGTGGCCGCCAGGACGGTCCGGACGACCGGCCCGGCAGGGGCGGACTGCGCTGGGACCCGACCGACCCGTTCCAGCGCCGCGCCCGCTACTCGCTGCTCGCCGGCATGTGGGCCCTCTTCGCCGTCTTCGGCTTCCCGTACGTCGCGCTGCTCCTCGGCGCGCTCGCGCTCTACTGGGGCGTCAGTTCGCTGCGGGCCAAGGCGCAGCTGCCGCGTACGGGCACCGACGGCCGGGCGGGGGCGCGCAGCGGCGACGTACGTACGGCCTCCCGGCCGGACAGCGCATCGGATGCGGCGGCCCGGACGCCGGCCACCTCGGACGGCCCGGACACGCCGGCGCAGGGCGCGACGGGGCGCAAGCCGCAGAAGCCGGTCGCGGTGAGCGGGATCGTGATGGCGACCATCGCGCTGCTGGCCGTGGCGACGACGTTCAGCGTCCAGCTCATCTACCGCGACTACTTCACCTGCCTGAACGACGCGCTGACGAAGACGGGCCAACTGGCCTGCAACGAGAAGCTTCCGGATTCCCTGGAGTGGGCCTTCGGCGTCAAGAAGTAGCCGGGGCGGCACCCTGGCGCGTGTGACGGCGGCCCCGTCCCTCCCGGTCTCGGGAAGGGACGGGGCCGCCGCTCGTTCGGGTGGTGCGGGTCAGTCGGCGGTGGCGGGGGCGGTTTCGGGAGCTGGGGCCGGGGCGGGGGTGGTGGCGGTGGGTTGCGGGGCCGGCTGCGGATCCGGGGCCGATTCGGGGTCGGAGGCCGGGTGAGGGGCGGGGGCGAGGTTCGGGGCCGGGTCGGTACGCGGGTCTGGATGCGGGTCTGAATGCGGGTCTGGGAAAGGCTCGGCCTCCGACCGGGGCGAGGGTGCGGCCCGGGGCCGGGGCTCCGGATACTCGGCGGGCTCGGGCTCGGCCTCCTGCTCGGAGGGCGTCGGCGGCTGCGTCGGCGGGAAGTCGGCCATCAGGCCGCCGGACGCCTGCCGGATCGCCGCCCAGCGTGCCTCCTGGGCGTCCCGGTCGTGCCAGACCTCCATCGGCGGGAAGGGGTACGGCTCGTCCGCCCGGCCGGACGGCGGACCGTCCGCTCTTCCCTCCCCGGTCCCGCTCTTCGCGGGCTCAGGGCCCGGGTCCTGCGCCGATGCCTGTGCCTGCGCCGGTGCCGGTTCCGTCGCCTCGTCGTCCCTGGCGTCCCCGTTGCCCCTGTGGTCCCCGGCGGCCGTACCGTCCCCGGTCGCCCGTCCGCGCCCCCACGGCCGCCTCCGCCACCACACCGCCCGCGCGCCGGTCGTCGCAACCTCCGCCGCGCCGCCCTCCCGTGTCCCGCCCGCCCTCTTCCCGCCCGTCCTCTTCCTCTTCGCGTTCGCCCCGTTCGTCTCTCCTCTCTTGTGCGTCGCGCGCCGCGCGCGCAGCCGCCAGGCCCGTACGAGCAGCGCCGCCGGTACGCCGATGCCCACCGTCCAGGCCAGCGCCGCCGCCCCGGTCAGCCACCAGACGGGGCCGAACTCGGCCAGCCGCCCCGTCCCGATCGGCCCGCCCGCGAGCGCGGCCGGCACCGCGATCAGCACCGCGCACCCGATACCGGCGGCCGTCACCGCGAGGGTGGTCTCGCGTGCGCTCCAGGCTTCGTCCCGCTCGGAGTAGGGCGGGGCGGCGACCCTTACGGTGAATCCGGCGATCACCAGCCCGGCCACCAGCGGCACCACCCCCGCCGCCCATGTCACCGGCATGCCGGGCCCTTCGCCGGGCACGGCCGCCAGCAGCGGGAAGGGCGGCAGGACCGGGCTGCCCGTGACGGCCAGCGGGGTGACCGTCACGGACGTGCCGAGGGCGAAGCCGGGGCCGAGGGCGTACGACGCGCCCCAGACCGCCGCGTTCGGGAGCAGCGCCAGGGACAGCAGCAGCACCGCGATCCGCCCCGACCAGTCCGCCGTCAGCCCCAGGAACGACTCCTGCGCCGCGCCCCCGTGCCACACCAGCGCGCCGACGACCAGCAGCAGACCGCCGCCCAGCAGCACCGTCGTCCCGGCGGTGGCCGCCCGCACGGCGACGACGGCCCGGCGGCGTCTGCCGACCGCACGGGTGGGCGCGCCCCCGCGGCCGGGCAGCCGGGCCAGCAGCGGGCGCAGCGGCCGTCCGCTCGCCACCCATGATCCGGCGACGGCCGACAGGAGCGGCACGAGGGGCAGTCTGACGGCCGCGTCGAGCGTGTTCGTGGAGAGCGGCCCGCCTCGCGCGTAGAGCACGACGGCGGCGCCGACCAGCAGATATCCGCCCCCGACGGTGCACACCGCGCCGAGCGCGGTGAGCTGGGGCCGGTTCTCGTCCGGTTCCAGCGCGTCGCGCGCGGACCGGTAGACCAGCCAGGCCGGCAGGGCTGTGACCAGCAGGGGGACGAGTCCGACGGGCGCGGGCACCCCGGACAGCGTGTCGGGCCGGACCAATTCGGCGCCGTGGGCCAGCAGCCAGAGCGCCGCCGCGATACGCAGGGCTCCCCCGGCTCCGCTGTCGGGGTACGGCGAGCTGATCCAGGCCGCGACGACCAGTACGGCGAGGGCGCCGAGGCCGAGGCCCGCGGCGAGTCCTCCCCGGAGGAACGCGGCGGTCAGCGCGGCGGCCCGGCCCCGTTCGGTGGCGGAGGCCGAGGACAACGTGGTGCGACGCTCGCTCACTTGGGTCACCCGGCCATGCTCCCAACGACACGCGCTCAAACCGGGTAACAGGCGGATAGCCGCTGTGTCGCTCAATATACGTTTATGTACTTTTTCGGCCAGTACAGTGCTGCGAGGAGTGCTCGATGACGCAGAGCACCACTCGTACCTCTTCCGCGCCGCCGCTCCCCTCCCCCAAGGAGCGGCGCCGACTGCGCGAGGCGAAGGCGATGACCGAGAAGCAGGTCGCTCTGGCGCTGGGAGTCACACGGGCGACGGTCCGCTCCTGGGAGACCGGGCGCACGACACCGCGAGGGCGCAGACGCGAGGCGTACGCCCGGCTGCTGGCGGCGTACGCGGCGGAACTCGACGCGGCGGCGGGCGGGGAGCCGGCGTGCGGGGAGCCGTCGGGACCGTTCGAAGAAGCGCCGGCCGCGATGGACACGCCGGACACGACGAACGCGCCCGACGTGAACGACTCCGCTGCGGCCTCCCGGGCGGCGACGCGGCAGAAGGGGGCCCGCGCCGAGGGGACCTCGACCGCCGACGGCATCTCCCTCCGGAAGGTCCTCCCCGGCGAGCCCAGCCCCAAGAGACCGCTCAACCGCCGCCCCGTCCGCGCGGTCGAGCCCGGGAGCCCCTCCGAAACCCCGGCCCGAGCCGCCGCCTCCAGCTCCTCCGAGGCCGCCGCCGAGGCCGAGACCGAGAGGCTGACGCCCGCTCAGGCATTCGACGAGTTGTACGCGTGTGCCTCCCCGGCCCTCGTACGCCAGACCTATCTGCTCACCGGCCGCCGCACGCTCGCCCAGGAGTCCGTCGAGGGCGCCTTCCAGCTGGCCTGGCACCGCTGGCCCGAGGTCGCGGTCGACCGCGACCCGGCCGGGTGGGTACGGATGGCGGCGTACGACTACGCGACCTCGCCCTGGCACCGGTTCCGCCGCGCCCACCGGCACCCGGACCCGCCCGGCGGCGACCGCGAAGGGCGCCCGCTGCGCGGCGCGTTGCTCGACCTGCCGCCGATGCACCGGCGCACGCTGCTGCTCTACGACGGTCTGGGCCTCGACCTGCCGGGGACGGCCGCCGAGACCGAGGCCACCACCCCGGCCGCCGCGCACCGGCTGCTGCACGCGCGCGAGGCCGTGCTGGAGCGGCTGCCCGACCTGGAGAACGGGGAGGTGCTGCACGAGCGGCTACGCGCGCTGGTGGAGACGGTGTCGGCCCCGGCGGTCGCGCCGGGCTCCGCCGTACGGCTGAGCGGTGAGCGCCGTGCCAGGCTGTGGACACGGGCCGCGATCGCCGTCACGGTGCTGATCATCGGGGCCACGGCCTTCACGGTCGCCACGGCGCCCAGGCAGTACGAGCCGGCGCCCGCGCCCGGTCAGCGGGTGGGCGGGATCCCGGCGCCGATGGGGCCGCAGCGGCTGACCGGCGAGGACCTGAAGCTGCGGGCCACGCTGCACGCCGTGCCCCTGAACGGGCCGGAGCGGCTGCGCCCCCGGATTCCCTGAGCCCCGCCCCGCCCGCTCTCACGCGCCCCGCCCCGCCCGGAAAACGGAACGCGCGTGGGCCCGCACCACCTGAAAGGTGCGGGCCCACGCGAGTGGAGCGGCGTGACGACTGCCGTGCTGCGTACGACCGTACAGCCAGGACAAGCTGGAGTCAGCCCGCGAGATCGACCTAGCCCGCGAGAATGGCCCGCGCGAGACCGGCCGTCTCGGTCGGCGTCTTGCCGACCTTGACACCGGCGGCCTCCAGGGCCTCCTTCTTGGCGGCGGCCGTACCGGACGAACCGGAGACGATGGCGCCGGCGTGGCCCATCGTCTTGCCCTCGGGCGCCGTGAATCCCGCGACGTAACCGACGACCGGCTTCGTCACGTGCTTGGCGATGAAGTCGGCCGCGCGCTCCTCGGCGTCGCCGCCGATCTCGCCGATCATCACGATGAGGTCGGTGTCGGGGTCGGCCTCGAACGCCTTGAGGGCGTCGATGTGCGTCGTGCCGATGACCGGGTCGCCGCCGATGCCGATGGCGGACGAGAAGCCGATGTCACGGAGCTCGTACATCATCTGGTAGGTCAGCGTGCCGGACTTGGACACGAGACCGATACGGCCCGGCTTGGTGATGTCGCCGGGGATGATGCCGGCGTTGGACTGGCCCGGCGTGATGAGGCCGGGGCAGTTGGGGCCGATGATGCGGGTCTTGTTGCCCTTGCTCGACGCGTACGCCCAGAAGGCGGCGGAGTCGTGCACGGCGATGCCCTCGGTGATGACGACCGCGAGACCGATCTCGGCGTCGACGGCCTCGACGACCGCGGCCTTGGCGTGGGCCGGCGGCACGAAGAGGACGGACACGTCGGCGCCGGTCTTCTCCATCGCCTCCTTGACGGAGCCGAAGACCGGGACCTCCGTGCCGTCGAAGTCGACGGTCGTACCGGCCTTGCGCGGGTTGACCCCGCCGACGATGTTGGTGCCGTCAGCGAGCATGAGCTTGGTGTGCTTCATGCCGGTGGCACCGGTCATCCCCTGGACGATGACCTTGCTTTCCTTGGTCAGGAAAATAGCCATGGTGTTGGTGACCTTTACCTTTACTTCGCAGCCGCGAGCTCGGCGGCCTTGTCGGCCGCGCCGTCCATGGTGTCCACACGCTGCACGAGCGGGTGGTTGGCGTCCGACAGGATCTTGCGACCCAGCTCCGCGTTGTTGCCGTCGAGGCGCACGACCAGGGGCTTGCTGACGTTCTCACCCTTGGACTTGAGCAGTTCCAGGGCCTGGACGATGCCGTTGGCGACCTCGTCGCACGCGGTGATTCCGCCGAAGACGTTGACGAAGACGGACTTGACGTCCGGGTCGCCCAGGATGATCTCCAGGCCGTTCGCCATGACCTCGGCCGACGCGCCGCCGCCGATGTCGAGGAAGTTGGCGGGCTTCACGCCGCCGTGGGCCTCGCCCGCGTACGCGACGACGTCGAGGGTGCTCATCACGAGCCCCGCGCCGTTGCCGATGATGCCGACCTCGCCGTCGAGCTTGACGTAGTTGAGGTTCTTGGCCTTGGCCGCGGCTTCGAGGGGGTTGGCCGCGGCCTTGTCCTCGAGAGCCTCGTGGTCGGGCTGGCGGAAGTCGGCGTTCTCGTCCAGCGAGACCTTGCCGTCCAGGGCGATGATCGTGCCGTCACCGGACTTGATCAGCGGGTTGACCTCGACCAGCAGGGCGTCTTCCTTGATGAAGACGGTCCACAGCTTCTGGAGGACGTTCGCGACCTGGTCGGCGATGTCGGCCGGGAACTTCGCGGCGGCGACGATCTCGGCGGCCTTCTCCGGGGTGCAGCCCTCGTTGGCGTCGACCGGGATCTTGGCGAGCGCGTCGGGGTTCTGCTCGGCGACGACCTCGATCTCCACGCCGCCCTCGACGGAGGCCATGGCCAGGAAGGTCCGGTTGGTGCGGTCGAGGAGGAAGGAGACGTAGTACTCCTCCGCGATGTCAGCCGTCTGAGCCAGCATCACCTTGTGGACCGTGTGGCCCTTGATGTCCATGCCCAGAATGGCGTCGGCCTTGGCTACCGCGTCGGCCGGGTCGGAGGCCAGCTTGACGCCGCCCGCCTTGCCCCGGCCGCCCACCTTGACCTGCGCCTTGACGACGGCCTTGCCGCCGAGACGCTCGGTCACCTCGCGCGCCGCCTCAGGCGTTTCGATGACTTCACCGGCCAGCACCGGTACACCGTGCTTGGCGAAGAGGTCCCTCGCCTGGTACTCGAACAGGTCCACGCGCGTCCGTCCCTTGTCTGTCTTCTAAGATTCGCAGTGATCGCGGTTCGTAATCTGCGTGGGCGTGCCGCGATGGGCAACGTGACTGCGTGTGTCACAAGGAGGGCGCAGACGGAGTCCCGGAGCGCGGCATGTCCGTCTCGCAGGTTATCCCCGAGGGCCGTGCACCCCTAAATCGCGGATCACCCCTGAGCGGTGATACCTGTCACAGGCACCGGTCCGCCCGGGTGTCCACTCGCTGATCTGCCCTGCCCGGACAGGTGTGGATCAGGAAGTGACCGTGTCCGGTATCGGAAGCGGTCGCTTCTCGATCGCCGCCGCCATCACCTCCGGGAACAGGTCGGGCGTGCAGGCGAAGGCCGGGGCACCGAGGGCGGCCAGGGACGCCGCGTGGTCGCGGTCGTACGCCGGGGCGCCCTCGTCGGACAGCGCGAGGAGCGCCACGAACCGGGTGCCCGCCGCCTTCATCGCGGCGACCCGCTTCAGCATCTCGTCGCGGATGCCGCCCTCGTAGAGGTCGCTGATCAGGACGACGACGGTGTCGGCGGGCCGGGTGATCTTCGACTGGCAGTAGGAGAGCGCGCGGTTGATGTCCGTGCCGCCGCCGAGCTGGGTGCCGAACAGGACGTCGACGGGGTCGTCCAGTTGGTCCGTGAGGTCGACCACGGCGGTGTCGAAGACGACGAGGCGGGTGGAGATCGAGCGCATCGACGCGAGGACGGCGCCGAACACGGAGGCGTAGACGACGGACGCGGCCATCGACCCGGACTGGTCGACGCAGAGAATGACCTCCTTCTTCACGGACTGCGAGGCGCGGCCGTGTCCGACGAGGCGTTCGGGCACGACCGTGCCGTACTCCGGCAGATAGTGCTTGAGGTTCGCGCGGATCGTGCGGTCCCAGTCGATGTCGCGGTGGCGCGGGCGGTTGATCCGCGCGGAACGGTCGAGTGCGCCGGTGAGCGTCGCGCGAGTGCGGGTGGCGAGCCGCTTCTCGATGTCGGTCACGACCTTCCTCACGACGGCGCGCGCTGTCTCCTTCGTCGTCTCGGGCATGGCCTTGTTGAGCGAGAGGAGGGTGCCGACGAGATGGACGTCCGCCTCGACGGCCTCCAGCATCTCCGGTTCCAGCAGCAGGGCGGAGAGACCGAGGCGCTGGATGGCGTCACGCTGCATGACCTGGACGACGGAGCTGGGGAAGTACGTACGGATGTCGCCGAGCCAGCGGGCGACCGAGGGCGCGGACGCGCCGAGGCCGGCGGAGCGGGGGCCGCCGCTCCTGCGGGAGGTGCCCGGGGCGCCGCCTCCGCCTCCGTACAGCGCCGTCAACGCGCCGTCCATCGCCGCGTCCTGGCCGGTGAGCGTCCGGCCGGTGCCGTCGGCGTCCTCTCCGCCGAGCACCAGCCGCCAGCGCCTCGACCGCTCGTCGGCAGCGCTGTCCCGGCCCGTGTCCGTGGTGCCGTCCCCCGTCGCGTCCCCCGTCACGTCCGTCCTCGTGTCGGGTGTCGCGCGCGTCGTCGGGTCCGTCGTCGGCGTCGTTCCGGCCGTGGTCATCGGGCCACCCCCGCGAGGTCGTTGTCGCTGTTCCGGTGTTCCCGGTCCGCTGCTGTGCCGGTGGTCGCCGGGGTTGTTTCGAGGAGCAGGCGCAGGACCGGGAGGACCGCGTCCGCGCGGGCTTCGTCGACGCCGGTTCCGAAGCCGGGGATTCCGGCGGTGGCGGGTCCGGGCCGCGCGCCGTCGCCCGCCGGGCCGCGCCGGACCAACTCGCCCAGGGTGCGGCGTACTCCGGGCTCGTACGCGGAGAACGTACGGCGCAGGAGCGGCAGCACGCCGGTGAACGAACTGTCCGGCACCCCGGTCAGCCACGTGTCCACGAGCGCGAGCAGCCGCTCGTCGTGGACCAGGAGCAGTCCGCCGCCGGAGGCTCCGCCGAGAAACCCCTCGATCCAGGCGGCGGCGTCGGCCGGCGGGGTGCCGGGTGACAGGGCGAGGCCCATGAGGCGGGCCGCCTCGTCCTCGGGAAGGCGCCCGTCGTCCAGGAGCAGCCGGGCGGACCTGCCCCGGACGACGCCCGGCACCGTGTCGCGGGCGGCCAGTGCGCGCAGGACGGCGCCCCAGCGTCCGGCCAGGTCCCCGGCCGGGCGGCCGGGGGTGTCGGGGAGCAGGCCGATCGCGGTGTGGACGTTGTCGAGATGGCCCCGCATCTCGGCCGCGCCGTCCGCGTCGAGGGCGGCACAGGCGGGCGGCAGGGCGACGCAGATCCGTTCGGCGAGCCCGGCGGCGACCTCACCGAGCGCGGCCGTGTCGGTGGACCGTACGTCTCCGTAGCGCAGCGATCGGGCGAGGGCGGGCAGGGCCTGGGCGAGGTGGGCGACGTCGGCGTCCAGCGCGGCACGGTCGGCGAGCGCCTTCATCACGACGGGCAGGGCGTCGGTCAGTTCGGCGAGGAGGCACTGCTCGGCCAGGGACGTGACCTCGGAGAGCGCGGTCGCGGAGAGCGCTCGGGACTCGGCCTTGGCGGTGGCGGCGGAGAGGACCGTGGTACCCCAGACCCCGGCCTCGGCGACCCGTACGTACAGCTCCGGCTCCCAGCGCAGCCGCCAGCTCTCCCGGAACGTGCCGGTGCTGCCCCGGCCGGCGGCCGGCTCGCCCCAGCCGATGCCGAGCAGCCGCAGCCGGTGCAGCATTCTGCTGCGGCCGGTGTCGGTCTCCTTACGGAGGTCGAGGTCCAGTTCGCGTTCCTGTGCTTCCGGTTTCAGCCGCAGGGAGCGCTGGAGGCGGGTCAGATCACGTTGCAGGGGCACTACCGGGGCGGAGTCGGGGACCTCGCCCAGGACGTCACCGACGACGAGCCGGTCCCTGATCAGTGCCAGCGGCACGTCGGAGCCGTCGCACATGACGGCCCGGATCGCGTCGGTGGTCTCGGTGAGCCCGGCGAGCGGCCGGCCGCGCAGGGTGGCCAGGGTCTCCGCGAGGCGGACGGCCTCGATGACATGGGCGGAGGAGACGGGCCGGTCCTCCTCACGGAGGAGACCCGCGACCTTGGTCATCCAGCGCGCCACGGGGCGGTCGGGTGCGCCGAAGAGGTGCCCGTACCAGCCCGGGGAGTCGATCCCGGCGCCGTATCCGCTGTGCCGGGCCAGCCGCTGGTGCGTCCACGGCACCCAGGTCAGCTCACACTTGGTTTTGGGCAGTCCCTTGAGGAGGGCGCGGTCGGCGGTGGCGGTGGTCCGGGCGCCCAGTGCGGGGACATGCCAGGCGCCGCAGACGACGGCGACCCGGTCGTCCCCGAACTCCTTCCGGGCAGAACGGAGTTGGAGTCGCATGTATGCCTCGCGGACCAGGTCGCGGCGGTGTCCGCCGTCGCCGTACTCCTCGCGGAGGGCTCCCATGGCCTCGCCGACGGCGGCGAACGGCGCGAACGGGTCGTCGCCGGCGCCGCCCCGGTGCTCCACGACGTCCTCCCACCACCGCTCGGCGTCGTCGTACCCGGCGGCCTCGGCGAGGACGGCCAGCGGATCGATCCGCAGGGCACGGGCCGATCGGTCGTGGGCACGGGCACCGTCGGGGGTCCCCTCGTCCGCTTCGGGGACCCCGGCCTCGTCGTCCCGCCGGTCGTCGGGGAAGGCCAGCGAGTGCGTCGCGGGGAGGTCGATGAAGCGGACCGGGACGTCGTGCGCGAGGGACCAGCGGATCGCGACCCACTCCGGGGAGAACTCGGCCAGCGGCCAGAACGCCGCGTGCCCCGGGTCGTCCACGGCGTGGGCGAGCAGCGCCACGGGTGGACGCATCGCGGGGTCGGCCGCGAGGGGCACCAGCGCGTCGCCCTCGGGCGGGCCTTCGATCAGGACGGCCGACGGGGACGCCGCGTCGAGCGCCGCCCGTACGGCACGGGCGGAGCCGGGCCCGTGGTGCCGGACACCGAGCAGCAGCGGACCGCCTGCGGCCGGCCACGCCGGGCCGGCGCCGGGCGTGGGGGTGGCGTCGGTCACCTGGCCACCGACGGGCGCGGGAGTCGCGCCGGCCGTCGGGTCGGCATGACCGGTCGTGTGGGTCGGGTCGGCAAGACCGGTCGTGTGGGTCGCGTCGGCCGTCGGGTCGGCAAGACCGAGCGTGGGGGTCACGCCGGTGACCTGGCCACCGACGGGCGCGGGAGTCGAGCCGGCCGTCGGGGCGGCGTGACCGGTCGTGGCGGTCGCGCCGGGCCGCGCGTCCGGGTGCCGGACGGGGAGCGTCATACGCCGGCCTCCCGGCAGGCGCGGTAGAAGTCCTTCCAGCCGTCACGCTCGCGCACGACCGTTTCCACGTACTCCTGCCAGATCACCCGGTCGGCGGCCGGGTCGCGGACGACGGCGCCGAGAATCCCGGACGCGACGTCGCCGGGGCGCAGCACTCCGTCGCCGAAGTGCGCGGCGAGGGCGAGGCCGTTGGTGACGACGGAGATCGCCTCGGCGGTGGAGAGTGTCCCGGAGGGGGACTTGAGCTTCGTACGGCCGTCGGCCGTGACGCCGTCGCGCAGTTCGCGGAAGACCGTGACGACCCGGCGGATCTCGGCGATGCCTTCGAGGCCGCCCGGCAGGTCGAGGGAGCGCCCGATCTGGTCGACGCGCCGCGAGACGATCTCGACCTCCGCCTCCGCGCTGGCGGGCAGGGGCAGCACGACGGTGTTGAACCGGCGCCGCAGCGCGCTCGACAGGTCGTTGATCCCCCGGTCGCGGTCGTTGGCGGTGGCGATCACGTTGAACCCGCGGACGGCCTGGACCTCCTGCCCCAGCTCGGGGATCGGCAGGGTCTTCTCGGACAGGATCGTGATGAGCGAGTCCTGTACGTCGGCGGGGATACGGGTCAGCTCCTCGACCCGGGCGGTCATGCCCTCCGCCATCGCCCGCATCACGGGTCCGGCCACGAGCGCGTCACGGCTCGGGCCGTGGGCGAGCAGCCGCGCGTAGTCCCACCCGTATCTGATGGCTTCCTCGGGTGTGCCCGCCGTGCCCTGCACCAGCAGCGTCGAGTCGCCGCTGACGGCGGCGGCCAGATGCTCCGACACCCAGGTCTTGGCGGTGCCCGGGACGCCGAGGAGCAGCAGGGCCCGGTCGGTGGCGAGGGTGGTGACGGCGACCTCGACGATCCGGCGCGGGCCCACGTACTTGGGGGTGACGACCGTGCCGTCGGGGAGTGTGCCGCCGAGGAGATAGGTGGCGACCGCCCAGGGCGACAGCCGCCAGCGGGGCGGCCGGGGCCGGTCGTCGGCGGCGGCGAGCGCGGCCAGTTCGTCGGCGAAGGCGTCCTCGGCGTGCGGTCGCAGGACCTCGGCACCGGCGCCCCCGACCGGCCCCGTGCTCGTGCTCGTCGCGCTCACCGCACTCGTCTCGGGCATGGTCATGGATCCCCCTCCAGATCGTTCGACCGGGTCGGGGACCACCGTGCACCATGGCACTGACAATCGGCCGTTTCCGCAGGTCGGAGCTGATTGTCAGTGGGGGCGCCTACCGTCGTGGGCATGGATGAAGCGGGGGTGCGCTGGACGGCGGAGCAGGTGCTGGCCCTGGCGCCGGACGATGCGTCGCGCAAGGCGGGGGCCCGGCTGAGCGCGGCCGGGCCGTGGTCCGGGGCGGGGAGCAGCGCGGAGGGGGCCGTGTGGGGGTTGTGCAAGGGCAGCGGCAAGACGCCGTATCGGACGGTGATCGACACGAACGGTCCGGCGTACAGATGCGATTGCCCGAGCCGGAAGTTCCCGTGCAAGCACGCGCTGGGGCTGCTGCTGCTCTGGGCGGGCGAGGGGACCTCCGCCGTGCGGACGGTCGCGGATGTCGCGGACGGCGCGGCGCCCGACTGGGCGGAGGAGTGGCTGGCGGAGCGCCGGAAGCGCGGGGCGGAGCGGGAGGCGAAGGCGGGGGACGCGGCCGGTGGGGCGGCCGGGCAGGCCGATCCGGAGGCGGCCAGGCGGCGGGCGGAGCGCAGGGCGGCCAGGATCACGGAGGGGGTGCTGGAGCTAGAGCGCCGGCTGGCGGATCTGCTGCGCGGCGGGCTCGCGGGCGCCGAGCAGTCGGGGTACGGGACCTGGGAGGAGACAGCGGCGCGCATGGTGGACGCGCAGGCGCCCGGACTGGCCGCGCGGGTGCGGGAGTTGGGGGCGATACCGGGCTCGGGGGCGGGCTGGCCGGTGCGGCTGCTCGAAGAGTCGGCGATGGTGCGTCTGCTGGGCCGGGGCTGGCTGGGGCTCGACCGGCTGCCCGCGCCCCTGGCGACGACCGTTCGTACGCGCGTGGGTCTTCCGTCCTCCGCCGAGGGGCCGCCGGTGAGGGACCGGTGGCTGGTGCTCGCGCAGTACGACACGTATGACGGCAAGATCACCACGCGCCGGATCTGGCTGTACGGGCGGGCGTCGGGGCGTACAGCGCTGGTAATGGGGTTCGGCGCGGCGGGCCGTTCGCCGCAGCGGGCGCTGCCGGTGGGCCGGGTGATCGAGGCGGAGCTGACGCCGCACGCGGGGGCGGGGCAGTTGCGTGCCGATCTGGGCGAGGCGGTGGTCGGCGCGGAGCCCGCTGCGGGTGCCGCGAAGCCGGACGGGGGGCCGCCACCGGGCGGGACGGCCAGGGCGGCGGTGGAGGCGTACGGCTCGGCGCTGTGCGACGACCCATGGCTGGAGTCCTGGCCGGTGACCTTGACCGACGTCATACCGGTGCCGGTCCCGGGCGCCCCCGGCGACCGGGGAGGCGCCGGGGGCGGCTGGCAACTGGCCGACGCCGAAGGGGAGTCGGCGCTCCCGATCGCGCCCGCCGCGCTCACCCGGCCGGGGCTGTGGCGGCTCGTGGCGGTGTCCGGCGGCGACCCCGTCACGGTCTTCGGCGAGTGCGGGCACCGGGGGTTCACCCCGCTCTCCGTCTGGTCGGCGCACTCCCCGGAGACGGTCCAGCTGACATGAGCGGGGCGGCCCGGCCGCCCGGCCCTCGTCCGTACGTACGGCGTGTCCTTATGTACGGCCGGGACCACCCGTGCGGCGGCTTCCGCCTCACGCCGCCGTCCGCGCGTACGGCGGGCCGCTCGGCAGAACGGCAGGGCGTGCGCTCACCACGCCTGGCGGATCGTCGTCGCCGACAGCCCGGCCGTGCGGGCCGCCGGGAGCGTGCGAGGCGGGGCCGCCGCGCGGGGTCGGACACGGCCCACCTGTTCAGCCGTCCTTCCTCACACCCTGTCCGTCCGTCTGTCCTCTCCATCTCATAGGTACGGAGGCACCCGATGACCGGCACCACTCTCCCCGGCGGTCTCCCCGGCGGCGCGAGCACCGGGAGCGCGGCCTGGGAAGAACTCGTCACCTCGGCCCTGCTCGGCACCGACCGCCGCCCGCCCCCGGCGGACGTCATGGCACCGGGACGGGACGCGCCCGCCGCGCTGCTGGACGCCGCCGCCGTGCACACCCTGCGGCGGCGTGCGGGGCTGCTCCCCGCGCGCGCCGCCGCCCGGCCGGACCCCGCGCCGTCCGACGACCGGCGTGAACTGCCCGAGCCCGCGGGCCGGCGCCTGACCCAGTTGCTGGCCGACCGCTCGGCCCCCGCCGGTACGGGAGGCCGGCGCGGTACGGCACCCGATCTCACCGAGCTGCTCCCCCAGTGGCTCACCGCCGCCAACGACCACGGCTACCGCGCGCCCGCCGCCGCGCTGCCGGCGCTCCTCGACGCGGCGCGGGGGCGCAACGATCTGCGTCCGCACGCCCTTGCGTTCGCCGGGCCGCGCGGACTGTGGCTCGCGCGCTTCAACCCGGACTGGAAGTTCGCGCTGCGCGGCGCCTCGGGCGGAGCCGTCCTGCCGGGTGTCCAGGACACCGAAGCGGTACGGCAGTTGTGGGAGGAGGGGCTGTTCGCCGAGCGGGTCGCGCTGCTGGCGGCCGTCCGCGCGCGGGACGCGGGCGCGGCGCGGGCGCTGCTCGCCACGACCTGGTCGACGGAGCGGGCCGAGGACCGGCTGATGTTCCTCGACTCGCTGCGCGCCGGGCTGTCCGCCCCGGACGAGCCGTTCCTGGAGGACGCGCTCTCCGACCGCAGCCGCAACGTCCGTGCGACGGCCGCCGAGTTGCTGTCCGCGCTGCCGGACTCGGCGCTCGCCGCGCGGATGGCGGCGCGGGCGGCGACGTGCGTGAGCCTGGACCTCGGCGGCGGCCCGGCGGGTCCGACCGTCGTGGTCGAGGCGCCGCACGAGTGCGACGCGGCGATGCAGCGCGACGGGGTGAGCCCGACCCCGCCCAGCGGGCGGGGTGAACGGTCATGGTGGCTCGGCCAGTTGGTGGAGGCGACCCCGCTGTCGGTCTGGTCCGGCCGGCTCGGGGACCGTACGCCCGAGGAGATCGTGGCCCTGCCCGTCCTTGACGACTGGACGGACGAACTGCACGCGGCCTGGTGCCGCGCCGCCGTACGCCAGCGCGACGCCCACTGGGCGCGCGCCCTGCTGGGCCCGCCCGCCACGCCCCCGGCCACCGGACCGGGCGCGTCGTCCCTCGCCGAGCGGGCGAAGCTGCTCGCCACTCTGCCTCCGACCGAACGGGCGGACTGGGTCGCCGGGTTCATCGCCGCACACGGACTCTCGGAGGCGTTCCAGCTCCTCGGGGTCTGCGCGGTGCCGTGGTCCCGGCCGCTGGGCCGGGCGGTGGTCGACGCGCTCGACATCGCGCGGGACGGCGGGAGTTACCCGTGGAGCTTCAGCGGGGTGATGGGGCTGGCCGAGCGGTGCCTCGACCCCTCGGAGGCGTCCCAGCTGGACAGTCTCACCGCCACCCCGGACGAATCGGAGGGCGCGTCGCCGGGGGCGGGGGGCTACTGGTCGGAGGCGTTCCAGCGGCTGGTCTCCACGCTGCGGCTGCGCGCCGCGATGACGGCGGAACTGACGGGCCTCACCGAGGCCCCGCCGGACGGAGGTCCACACGGCGGGCCCGCATCCGCAGGCGGCCCGGCCGGTCTGCTGCCACCACCGACAGCGGACCCGCAAGTGGCAGCGGAGGAGCGGCTGTTCGTCGGCGACGCGCAGCGTCCGGCCGGGCCGCACCCGGGCCCCACCACCCCCACCGGGCCGGCCGGACCCACCGGACCGCCCGGACCGCCCGATCGCCTCGATGACCGGGCGGGGACATGACCGGGCGCCGTGACGGAACCGGCGTACCGGCCAGGCGCGTGACCGGGCCCCGCGACGGAACCGGCCTACCGGCCAGGCGCGTAACTGGTCGCCGCGACGGAACGCGCTCACCAACCCGGCGCGTGACCGGGCCCCGCGACGGAACCGGCGTACCGGCCAGGCGCGTGACCGGGCGCCGCGAGGAATCCGGCGTGCCGGGCCCGGCGGGTGAGCCGGTCCCCCGCGACAGGACGTCGTGGCGCACCGGCAACGCCGGCGTCGCGCGCGATACCGACGGGCGGTTACGGGCTGCCCGCGGGCTGACGTACGTTCGCGTTCACCCAGTCCACGATCGAGGTGGTCGTCGCGCCCGGCGTGAAGATCTCCGCGACGCCCTTCTCCTTCAGCGGGGGGATGTCGGCGTCCGGGATGATCCCGCCGCCGAAGACCTTGATGTCCAGCGCGTCGTGCTCCGCCAGCAGGTCGATGACCTTGGCGAAGAGGGTGTTGTGCGCGCCGGACAGGATCGACAGACCGATCGCGTCGGCGTCCTCCTGGATGGCCGTGTCGACGATCTGCTCGGGCGTCTGGTGCAGACCGGTGTAGATGACCTCCATACCGGCGTCCCGCAACGCGCGCGCGATGACCTTGGCCCCGCGATCGTGGCCGTCGAGACCCGGTTTGGCCACCACCACACGGATCGGACCGGTCACACCCATCACTGCCTCCACATACCGACTTCGTCGTCATTGGCACGGGTCCCCGTACCGGCGAGGGACGGAGAGGTGAACGAACGTTATCTCCAGCATCTCGTACCCGGCTGTTTCGCGGTGGCCGGGGAGGGGGAAATCACACACAGGGACATGTTCACTCTGCGTCGTGCCGGCCCCACCCGGCACGGGAGCCGCAAGGGAAGTCCGCTTCCCGCGCGGTGTAGGGAGGTAGGTCAATGAAGATCCCGCCTTTCGCCGAGTTCTTCTCGCCCTTTCCGTCGGTCCTCCCGTCGGTCTTTCCGTCCGTGGTGAGGCGTCCGGCGCCCTGGGAGCTGCCGGTCACGCTCCTGCGGGCCTCGTTCCTGGAGATGGCGATCCTCGCCGGTCACCTGGTCCTCTATCCGGGTGGAATCGCCCGGGAGCGCCCTGCCCCCGCGCTGCCCCCGGAAGCCACGGCGCTGCCCACCGAGGGCCGCTCCCGCCCGCCGGTCCTGCTGCTGCACGGCTTCGTGGACAACCGGTCCGTCTTCGTCCTGCTGCGCCGCTCGCTGGCCCGGCACGGCTGGCGGCATCTGGAATCGCTGAATTTCTCCCCCCTGACCAGCGACATCCGGCTCGCGGCGGAGGTGCTGGGGCAGCACATCGAGGAGGTCTGCGAGCGGACAGGTCACCGGCAGGTCGACATCGTCGGCCACAGTCTGGGCGGCCTGATCGCCCGGTACTACGTACAGCGACAGGGCGGTGACACGCGGGTGCGCACCCTGATCACCATGGGCACGCCACATGCGGGCACGGCCGCGATCCCGCTCGCCAGCGCACACCCCGTCGTGCGGCAGATGCGGCCCGGTTCGGACCTGATCGAGGAGCTGAGGGAGCCGGCGCCGGACTGCCGGACCCGGTTCGTGAGCTTCTGGAGCGATCTCGACCAGGTCATGTCCCCCGTGGAGGCGGCCCGCGTCGACCACCCGGACCTGGTCGCGCAGAACGTGGGCGTGACCGGTATCGGCCATCTGGCGCTGCCGGTCCATCCGGCCCTCGCGGCGGGCATCCGGTACGTCCTGGAGCACGAGGGCACGGAGAAGCTCACGGACGCGGAGCTGGCCGAGGCCGCCGCATGGGCGGAAAACGGTGCGGAAGGCACGGGAGGTCAGGCCGGCGGCGCGATATCGGTGGCATGACGGCCGGGCGCCGACTCAAACCGCCGCGCCGAAATAAGTTGTGCTCCCGCTCGATTCGATGTCGGTTCGACACCTCATCGACATCCAATAAATCGAACGAATATCGAACGTAGGGCCAAAGGTGTGCCCGCAGTTCGCCGAAAGGCGGCCGAATGCCCGTTTCCCAAAGCCCTGGGAGCCGCGGAAGATTGTCGCCGCCGCATACCGCCGGGTACAGTCGCGGCCACGCTTTCCCTTCCGGTTCCCGCTGTTCGTCGAGGCGGCTCCGGGAACCCTGGTCCTGCTGCCGAGGCGAGAGAGAAGTTGGTGAACGACCAGCACCCCCACGCCGGATACGCCGCCCACGACGGCCAATCCAATGGCAGCTTCGACAGTGACCCGCTCTTCGGCGCGCTTCCGGGCACGAGCCCGGTGGGCACGGTCACGTACGAGGCGGACCACAGCGGTCAGTTCGAGTCGGCGCAGTGGAGCGCCGGCGGCGCGGGTTACGACCCCTACGCGCCGGGCGCTCCCCAGGTTCCGTACCCGGCGTACGAGGCGTACGACGCGTATCCGGGAGAGGCCCAGCAGCCCCAGCAGTCGTACGACGCGAGCGGGCAGTGGGACGCGAACGGCTGGAACGAGGCCGACCAGGCGGCGAGTTACGGGTACGACGCGACCGCGCCGACCACCCCGCCCGACCAGTGGGCGGCGGCGCCCGTGGCCGACAGCGGCACCTACGACGCCACCGCGTGGAACGCGGGCGGCCAGGCGGCCCAGCCGGACGTACCGTTCCAGGCCGGACCCCCGTACTACGGTGACGGCGCGGCGTACGACTCCTACGAGGCACCGGCCTTCGATCCGACGGCCTTCGACCCCGCAGCCGCCGTCGACCCCACGGCATTCGACCCCCACGCCTTCGACCCGGCCGTGCCTGAACCGGCCGCGTACGAGCCCGAGGCCGATCTCCGGCACGACAACGCGTACGAGCAGTCGTCGCACGACCAGTCCTCGTACGACCAGCCCGACTACGCGCAGCCTGATTACACACAGGGCGCCCCGTACGCGAGCGAGCACGAGTACGACACACCCGGTCCGGAGCCTGAACAGGTGTCGGAATCGGAGTTCGATCTCGATCCGGACAACTCCGCGTACGCGTACTCCGACCGCTCGGGTCACTCCGGTCACTCCGACGAGGACCAACTCCTCGCGTCCGCCGCCACGGTCACCGCCGCGACGATCGCCCCCCGCCCCGTACGCCGGGCCGCCGGAGGCAACCGCAGCAGGCGCCGCAGCACTCCCGCGAAGCGTTCGGCGCTGCTCACCGTCGCCGTGCCGTCCGCCTGTGTGATGGGTGTCGCCGGTATCGCCGCCGCCTCGGTCGGCGGCCTCGGCGCCGCCGAAGAGGCGAAGGACGAGACGACCACGCTGACCGCCGCCGACGCGACCGCGATCAAGCCCGTCGCGGTGAACAACAAGCTCGACACCCAGCTCGCCGCTCTCGACGCCGACGCGCGTGACTTCGGGGACCGCGCCAGCCGCACCCAGGAGCGCATCGACCTGAAGGAGCGTCAGGCGGCGGAGAAGAAGAAGCGCGAGGAGCTGGCCGCGGCCCGCGAGGCCGCCCGCCCCAAGTTCGCGCTCCCCGTCGCGATGCACGGCCTCAGCGCCTACTACGGCCAGGCCGGCGTCAACTGGATGTCCATGCACACCGGCATCGACTTCCCCGTCTCGTACGGCACACCGGTCATGGCGGCGACCGACGGCACCGTCCGTACCCAGTGGAACAGCGCCTACGGCAACATGGCGATCGTGACCGCCGCCGACGGCACGGAGACCTGGTACTGCCACCTCAGCAGTACGAAGATCCGCTCCGGCCCGGTCAAGGCCGGTGACGAGATCGCGTACTCCGGGAACTCGGGCAACTCCACCGGCCCGCACCTGCACTTCGAGGTACGGCCGGCCGGCGGCTCGGCGATCGACCCGCTGTCCTGGTTCCGCAGCCACGGTCTCGACCCGACGTAACCGGCCCGGCCCGGACCGTACCCCCGGCGCCAGAACCCCCGGCAGCGAAAGCAACAGCAACGAAGGCAACGACAACGAAGCGGCGGGCCCTCCCCGGGCCCGCCGTTTCCGTGTGTCCTTCCGGCAGTTACGGCTTCTCGCCGACCACGACGGTGGCTACAGCTTGTCGACCGGCGCGTACCGCAGCAGCAGCCGCTTCGGCTTGGAGTCGCCGAAGTCGATCGTCGCCTGCGCGTCGGCGCCCGACCCCGTCACCGTGACGACCGTCCCGAGCCCGAACTGGTCATGGGTCACCCGGTCCCCCACCGCGAGCGAGATGACCGGCTTCTCGGTGGCGCGCCGGGTGGCGAAGCCCGCCGGGCCCGACCGCGAACGGGACGCGGACAGCGACGAGGTGATCCCCGACGTGGGCCCGGCCGGGGCGGCCGACGGACCCGTTCGCTTCCACTCCAGGTGCTCGCCCGGAATCTCCTCCAGGAAACGCGACGGCGGGTTGTACGACGGCTGGCCCCACGCGCTGCGCATCGAGGACCGGGTGAGGTAGAGCCGTTCACGGGCGCGCGTGATGCCGACGTACGCCAGCCGGCGCTCCTCCTCCAGCTCCTTCGGCTGGCCGAGCGCGCGCATGTGCGGGAAGACGCCGTCCTCCATGCCGGTCAGGAAGACGACCGGGAACTCCAGGCCCTTCGCCGTGTGCAGCGTCATCAGGGTGATGACGCCGGAGCCTTCCTCGTCCTCGTCGGGGATCTGGTCGGAGTCGGCGACGAGCGCGACGCGCTCCAGGAACGCCGCGAGGGTGCCGGAGGGCGCGGCGCCGGGGCCTTCGGTCCCGGCCGCACCGCCCCCGTCACCGCCCCCGTCGCCGTCCGCGTCGCCGTCCGCGTCGCCCGCGTCCCCCGGCCCGTCACCGTCCGCCGCCGCCCCCGCGGCCTGGGCCGTCTCCTGCTCGAACTCCAGCGCCACGGCGGCCAGTTCCTGCAAGTTCTCGATCCGCGTCTCGTCCTGCGGGTCGGTCGACGCCTGCAACTCCGCCAGATACCCCGTCCGTTCCAGCACGGCCTCCAGAACCGTCGCCGGGCCGGCGCCGGACTCGACGACCGTACGCAGCTCCTCCAGCAGCGTGTTGAAGCGCTTCACCGCGTTCGACGAGCGGGCCGCCATGCCGTACGCCTCGTCCACCCGGCGCAGCGCCTGCCCGAAGGAGATCCGCTCGCGCGCCGCGAGTGCGTCGATCATCGCCTCGGCACGGTCACCGATCCCGCGCTTGGGCACATTCAGGATGCGGCGCAGCGGGACACTGTCCTCCGGGTTGGCGAGCACCCGCAGATAGGCCAGCACATCGCGGACCTCCTTGCGCTCGTAGAACCGCACCCCGCCGACGACCTTGTAGGGCAGGCCGACGCGGATGAAGATCTCCTCGAAGACACGCGACTGCGCGTTCGTCCGGTAGAAGACCGCGACATCGCCCGCCTTGGCCTTGGACGCGTCCGTGAGCCGGTCGATCTCGTCGGCGACGAACTGGGCCTCGTCGTGCTCGGTGTCCGCCACGTAACCGGTGATGCGGGCGCCCGCTCCGGCGTTCGTCCAGAGATTCTTCGGGCGGCGGCTCTCGTTGCGCTCGATGACCGCGTTGGCCGCGCCGAGGATCGTCTGTGTGGAGCGGTAGTTCTGCTCCAGCAGGATCGTGGTGGCGTTCGGGTAGTCCTCCTCGAACTGGAGGATGTTGCGGATCGTGGCGCCCCGGAACGCGTAGATGGACTGGTCGGCGTCGCCGACGACGCACAGCTCGGCCGGGTCCTGCCCCTCGCCGGAGGGGCCGACCAGCTCGCGGACCAGGGTGTACTGCGCGTGGTTGGTGTCCTGGTACTCGTCCACCAGGACATGGCGGAAGCGGCGGCGGTAGTGCTCGGCGACGTCCGGGAACGCCTGGAGCAGATGGACCGTCGTCATGATGATGTCGTCGAAGTCCAGGGCGTTGGCCTCGCGCAGCCGTCCCTGGTACATCCGGTACGCCTCGGCCAGCGTCTTCTCGAACGGGTCCGTGGCCCGGCCGGCGAAGGTCTCCTCGTCGATCAGCTCGTTCTTGAGGTTCGAGACCTTGGCGCTGAACGACTTCGGGGGGTGCCGCTTGGGGTCGAGGTCCAGATCGCGGCAGACCAGGGCCATGAGCCGCTTGGAATCCGCCGCGTCGTAGATCGAGAACGAGGACGTGAAGCCCAGCCGCTTCGACTCGCGGCGCAGGATGCGTACGCAGGCGCTGTGGAACGTCATCACCCACATGGCCGCCGCGCGCGGTCCGACGAGCTGCTCGACGCGCTCCTTCATCTCACCGGCGGCCTTGTTGGTGAAGGTGATCGCCAGTATTTCGCCGGGGTGTACGCGACGGGTCCCCAGCAGATGCGCGATCCGGTGGGTCAGTACGCGAGTCTTGCCGGAGCCCGCGCCCGCCACGATGAGCAGCGGCGATCCCGTGTGCACCACGGCGGCCCGCTGCTCGTCATTGAGCCCTTCGAGCAGCGCCGCCGGGTCCACGACCGTGCGGGGGGCGCCGTCACGGTGGTATGCGTCCCGGGGCGGGGGCACGTCGAACTTCCCTCCGAAGAGATCGTCGGGCACCTGCTCCGGAGCGGTGCCCCCGGGCTCGGCGTCCTCGGGTGGCGGCGGTGGCTCCTCCTCGGCCGAGGTCTGGAGGTCCGCCAGGAAGCTGTCGTCAAAGAGGCTGCTCATCGCTTCCTGAGTCTAGAGTGCCGCACCGACAGTGGTCCGCCACATGGCCTCGCGGGGGTGCGGACGGAGGTTTATGCGAAAGGTCACGAAAACGTATCGGGCATATCGGCCATCAACCTTCACAGCCGCACCACATATTGGCTAGCGTGCCTGCCGAGGCGGTTCGTACTCCACCGGCGATCAGCGCCAAGCGGACCGTCCGCGCCGAATCCGGGCTTCCACGACGGGAGTTCGGAACCGGGGACCCACATGTTCCACCGGGGTGAATCGGGCCGTGTTCCCCGGCCCGTAGGGCAGCCTTCCGTTCCGCCCGAACCCGACAGCTAACCCGGTAGGCGGTCCACGGAAGGAGATGCCGGCCTTGGCGTCGCATCGCAAATCGCGCACTCGCACCGGAGTGCGCGCGAACACCCCTGCCGTCGGTTTCACGACGGCGGCGCTCGCCTCGGTCACGCTGCTCTCGTCGCAGAGCGCCACCGCCGCGCCCACCGAGCCGAATCCCTCGGTGGAGGAGGTACAGAAGAAGGTCGACGACCTGTACCGGCAGGCCGGTACGGCGACCCAGCAGTACAACAAGGCGAAGGAAGAGACCGACACCCAGCGCGAGTCGGTGGACCGGGCCCTGGACCAGGTGGCCCGGAGCGCCGACAAGGTGAACGAGGCCCGGCGCGACCTCGGTACGTATGCGGCGGCGCAGTACCGCGCGGGAGCGGTGGGTCCCACCGCCGCCCTGATGTTCGCCGACAGCCCGGAGTCGTACTTCGAGCAGACGCATCTGATGGACCGGATGACCGACCGCCAGCAGCAGGCCGTCGAGGACTTCCAGAAGGAGCAGCGGTCGGCGGCCGAGCAGCGCGCAGACGCGACGAAGAGCCTGGAGACGCTGACGGAGTCGCAGGCCACGCTGAAGGCGGGCAAGCAGCGGGTCCAGAACAAGCTCGCGGCGGCCCGGTCGCTGCTGGCGGAGCTGACGGCCGAGGAGAAGGCGCGGCTCGCGGAGCTGGAGCGCGAGAAGGAGCAGGAGGCGCGCCGCCAGGCCGAGGCGAAGGCCGAGAAGGAGGCGGAGCGCAGGCGCCAGGAGGCGGCCCGGCAGGAGCAGCCGCCCGCGACGGGCGGCGGTACGGGCACCGGCGCGGGAACGGGCTCGGGTGCGGGTGCGGGCGTCTCGGACGGTACGTACGCGGCCAAGGCCCAGAAGGTGCTCGCCTTCGCCCGTGCCCAGATCGGCAAGCCGTACGTGTGGGGCGCCACCGGCCCCAGCTCGTACGACTGCTCGGGGCTGACGGCGGCCGCCTGGAGGGAGGCGGGTGTGCAGCTTCCCCGTACGACGTGGGACCAGGTGGAGGTGGGCCAGCGCGTCGCCACCGAGGACCTGCTCCCCGGTGACCTCATCTTCTTCTACGACGACATCAGCCACGTCGGTATCTACAAGGGCGACGGCATGATGATCCACGCGCCGAAGCCCGGGGCGAACGTACGTGAGGAGTCGATCTACTACATGCCGATCTACGGCGGGGTACGCCCGGCCTGACCGACCCGACGGCTCGGGCGGCTCGGGCGGCTCCGGCAGCCAGCTCGGGCAGCTCGGGCCGGTGAGCGGTGGCGGGCCACCGCCGATCGTACCGGCGGGCGCCGACGCACGACGGCGGGTCCGTCCCGTCCTGGCGGGCGCACCCGGCAGCGATCAGAGCCCGGCCATCGGGGTGAGGGCGGCGACACCCGGTCTGACCGGCGCGACGGTCCCGGGCCGCTCCGGCCGATGACCAGCGGCAGGCCACCGCTGGTCACAACGACGGGTACCGGCGCATAACGCCGGGCCCGGCCCCGTGTCCCAGGGCCGGGCCGGGCCGTCGGGAGCGACGGCGGCGACACCCGGTCCGGACAACGCCCCGCGGCACACGGTCCTCGGTCCTCGGTCCTAAGAGGAGGCCCTCCGGCATCGGAGGGCACGAAGGCGAGCCGGCCGATCGGCATCCACGCCGCCCGCGCGGTGATGCCCGCAGCGGATCGGTGGCAATCACGCCGTCGGGCGCCCGACCGCCCGATACCGGCCCGCCCCCGTACGAACCGTCACGGGGCCGCCAGGCGCCGCCCCCGTGACGGTCCTCGCCGGGCCCTGCGCCCCCGACGACACACCCCCGGCCGGAAACGGACCCGGCCCAGCAGCGGTCCGGCATCGGTCCGGCATCGGGCTGCGCTCGGGCGGCCGAGCCCGCAGAGCCGTGACGGCGGTGGCCGATCGTCCCGTCCCGCCCTCGCCCCCCAAGGGACCGGGAACGGGCCCGCTCGGCGTTCACCCCGCGTGGTCATGCGAAAAACTACGCGGGCCCACCGACAGCCGGGCGGTCCGGGTTCCCGCTCCCGTACCGCCGTGGGCCGTCCGGTGTCCCGCATCAGCGGAGCGATCAACTCCCGTCGCGAATCGGCGAATTCACCGCCGTACGTGATCACGATCCGCCGCTGAACCACCGGCTCCGGGCAATAGCGGGCATGGACACGCGCTTCCACGAGCGGGCCGCCTAGCGTCCTCGACGGACGACCGGAACGCAAAGCCCCGGCCCAAGCCCCAAGCCCCAAGCCCCAAGAAGGATGTGGACGCCCTCGTGGCAGCGCACCGCCGACCCCGATCGAAGCACCGGCCGTTCAGCGGCCCCTACGGACGTACGGCGGCCACCCTCGCCCTCGCGGGTGCCGCGACGGCCGCCGGGCTAGAAGCGCCCGCTCCCGCGCACGCCGAACCCCGGCTCACCTCGGCGCAGGTGAGGGCGCAGGTCGACAAGCTCCACCACGAGGCGGAGATCGCCACCGAGAAGTACAACGGCGCGAAGGAGCGGGCCGCCGACGCGAGCGCGGCCCTGGACCGGCTGCGGGACCGGGCGGCGCGGCGGACGGAGCAGGTCAACGCCTCGCGCAACGCCCTCGGGGCGATCGCCACCGCTCAGTACCGCGCCGGTGGCCTCGACCCCGCCGTACAGCTCGCCCTCAGTTCCGACCCCGACCAGTACCTGCGGGGGGCGGCGCTCGCCGAACGGGCCGGGTTCCAGCAGGCGAAGGCCCTCACCAGGATGCGCGCGCAACTCGGGGAACTCGGCCTCTTACGTAAGAAGGCCGACGCGAAACTCGACGAACTGAAAAGCCGTCAGGCCGACCTGGCCACGCACAAGTCGACCGTCCGGAACAAGCTCGCCGACGCCGAGAGGCTGCTCGACCGGCTCACCGCCGCCGAACGCGCCGAGTACGCGCGCAGCGTCGGACCGGCCGAGCCGCGCGCCGATCGCGCGCGGAGCGGCGCCGTCGTGAGGGCCGTGGCCGCGCCCGGTCCCCGCGCCGCCGCCGCCGTCGCCTACGCGCGCGCGGCACTCGGCAAGCCGTACGTGTGGGGAGCCACCGGGCCGAACGCGTTCGACTGCTCCGGGCTGACGCAGGCCGCCTGGCGTGCCGCCGGAGTCGCCCTGCCCCGCACCACGTACACCCAGATCAACGCGGGCCGGCGGGTCTCCCGCTCCCAGCTCGCCCCCGGTGACCTGGTGTTCTTCTACTCGGGCATCTCGCACGTCGGGCTCTATGTCGGCGGCGGGCAGATGATCCACGCGCCCCGGCCCGGCACGGGCGTCCGGCTGGCCCCCATCGACCAGATGCCCTTCGCGGGCGCCAGCCGCCCCGCGTAGCCCACGTGCAGCCCCCGCAGGACGTGACGCCACGTCTGCCGGGCCCGCCACGCCCGCGAGCCCCGGAGCCGCCCACCCGGCCCATGCCCGGATGCCCCGCCGGCCGCCCCGCAGGACGATGAACGTCATGAGACACCGGCGGGTCCGCGCGACCGTCCGCCAGCTGCGTGCCCCCGCCGCCCTCACCCTCGGCGCGGGGCTGCTCCTCGCGCCCTCCGGTGTCACCCCGGAGGGCTGCGGCGATCTCACCGGCGGCCGGCTGTGCGTCGAGGGCCCGGTGGGCGGTACGGGGACGTTCACGACCCGGTACATACGGCACGGCGCCGGTCCCGAGACCGCCCTCCGGTTGGGCTACCAGCGCGCGGACGCGCGGATCACCGCCTTCCCCGGCTGGTTCGGCACCCTCCGTACGGAGGACGCGCCGGCCGCGCTGACGGGCACGCTGGACACGGCGCCCGGTGAATGCGTACGCGGCCTGCTGGGCCAGGGCGACCGGGAGTACGTCACCGAGTGGCTGTGCCCGGACTGACCGACCCCGGCCGGCTCCTGGGACGGCCTCCCGAGGAGACCCGCCGCTGGGGACGGCCGCCTCCTACAGAAGGTCGCACCGGCAGAAGGTCACACCAGTCGGCGCGCCGTCGCCCACCGGGTCAGCTCGTGCCGGTTGGAGAGCTGGAGCTTGCGCAGCACCGCCGAGACGTGCGACTCGACCGTCTTCACCGAGATGAACAGCTGCTTGGCGATCTCCTTGTACGCGTAACCCCGCGCGATCAGCCTCAGGACCTCGCGCTCGCGCTGGGTGAGGCGGTCCATGTCCTCGTCCACGGGCGGCGCGTCCGTCGACGCGAACGCGTCGAGCACGAAGCCGGCGAGACGCGGTGAGAAGACCGCGTCGCCGTCCTGGACGCGGAAGATCGAGTCCACCAGGTCCGCGCCGGTGATCGTCTTGGTGACATAGCCGCGCGCACCGCCGCGGATCACGCCGATGACGTCCTCCGCCGCGTCGGACACCGACAGCGCCAGGAAGCGCACCGGGTTCTCGGCCGCCGCCATGAACGGGGCGCAGCGGCGCAGGACCTCCACCCCGCCGCCGCCGGGCAGGTGCACGTCGAGCAGGACGACCTCGGGACGGGTCGCCGTGATGACCGTGACGGCCTGGTCGACGTCGGCGGCCTCGCCGACGACCTCCACGCCCGTGGTCGCGGTCTGCCCGATCTCGGCCTGCACGCCGGTCCGGAACATCCGGTGGTCGTCGACGAGGACCACCCGTACGCGCCTGCTCTCCGCCCCTCCGGTGCCGCTGTCGCCCTCGCCGCTGGTGCCCGTCGTCCCGCCGATACCGCTCATGCCTCCGCCGCCCTCTCCATCTCAAGCTCCACTTCCGTGCCCCCGTCGGGAGCCGAACGCACTCTCGCCGTACCGCCGTTGCGTTCCATCCGCCCGAAGATGGACTCGCGTACGCCCATCCGGTCGCCGGGCACCGCGTCCAGGTCGAACCCGGGTCCCCGGTCGCGTACGGACACGAAGACCGTACGGCCCTCGACCTCCGCGTACACCTGTACGGCCCCGCCCTCGCCACCGTACTTGGCGGCGTTGACCATCGCCTCGCGCGCGGCCTGCGCGAGTGCGGTCAGTCCGTCGTCGAGCGGGCAGTCGCCGACGACCACGACCTCGATCGGTACGCCGTGGTGGTCCTCCACCTCGGCGGCGGTCGCCTTCACGGCCTCGGCGAGGGTGTCGGGCCCGGTCGCCTCGTCCTTGCCGGTGCCCTGCGGTTTGTAGAGCCAGGCGCGCAGTTCCCGTTCCTGGGCGCGGGCCAGGCGCCGGACCTCGCCGCCGTCGTCGGCGTTGCGCTGGATCAGGGTGAGGGTGTGCAGCACGGAGTCGTGGACGTGCGCGGCGACCTCGGCGCGTTCCTGGGCGCGGATGCGCATCAGGCGCTCGTCGGACAGGTCCTGGGTCATGCGGACGAGCCAGGGTCCGGCGAGGAGCGCGACCCCGGCGACGACGGCGATGGCGGCCGTGAGGACGTTGCCGAGCTGGGCCGCCGAGCCCCGTACGACCATGAAGACGGTCAGTCCGAGGCCGACGAGGGCGACTCCGGCGAGTCCGCGCGCCAGCTGGAAGACCCGGCGGCGCCTGCTGTCCGTGGAGAGGGAGGCCCACTGGGCGCGGCGCGCGTTGTCGGCCTGCCGCCAGACCAGGACGACGCCCGCGCCGATGAGCAGCGTCGGCCAGATGTAGCGGCCGGTGTCGGCCCGGCCGAAGTCGGCGCTGCCGACGAAGACCGTTCCGACGGCGAACAGCGCGACGAGGGCGAAGGTCTGGCCCCGGTCGGGTGTGCGCAGCCTGCGCCGCCCGTCGTCGGTGACCTCGAAAAGAGGGCGTGACTCGGCGGGCGTACCGCCGACGCCGAGCGGGACGACGATCCAGAAGATGGCGTACAGCAGGACGCCGAGCCCCTGGGCGAGGAACAGCACCAGGAAGACGAGGCGCACCCAGCCGACGGGCAGTCCCAGATGGCCGGCGAGACCGCGCGCGACGCCGCCGAGGAGTCTGCCGTCGGCGCTGCGGTAGAGCTTGCGCAGGGGCGGCTCGTCGGCTCCGGGGGCCGTTCCCGCCGGGCGGCTGCGGCTGCGGGACGCGCTCGCCGTACCCGTACCCGCCCCCGGTCCGCCTCCCCGTCCCGTGCCCGCGCCCGGCCCCGTTCCCGGCCCCGTTCCCGTGCCTGCGGACGACCCGGACGCCGACGACGCCCCGGACGCGGACGGCTCGGACGACAGGGACGACGACGCGGACGCGAACGAGGACGAGGACGAGGACGAAGCGGACGATGACGAGGGCAGAGGCTGCGGGGGCTGGGGGCTGGCGGGCGGCATGCCACCGATGGTCACACGCGCGGGCGCGCCCCGGCATCAGGGCCCTGCCCTGAGAGCGGCCCCGAGAACGACCCTGACACGCCCCGCCCGCCCGCCGCCCGATATCAGGGACCGGCCAGGGTCGGGGCGGCTGGAGACGGGGCGGGCGGGCGGTCACCATGTACGTATGACTCCGTCCGCCCCGCACACCTCGACCCGGCCGCCTCAGCCGCGGCCCCCGCAGCTGGTGCGCGCGCCCCGGCAGAAGGTCGTCGCGGGTGTCTGCGGCGGGCTGGGGCGGTACTGCGACCTCGACCCGGTCATCTTCCGGATCGTCATCGTCGTACTCACGCTGACCGGTGGCATAGGTCTGATCTTCTACGGCTTCGCCTGGCTGCTGGTCCCGGTCGACGGCGAGTACGAGAACGAGCTGCGCCGTCTCCTGTCGGGCCGCGTCGACGGCGCCTCACTGATAGCCGTCCTGCTCGCCCTCGTGGGCTGTGGCCTGTTCCTGTCGACCCTCAACAACGGCGGCACGCTCGGTTTCGCCACGATGCTGTCGATCGCCGCGATCGGCGCCGGCGTCTGGTCGCAGCGCCGCCGCGCCACGATCGAGGAGGGCGGCCCGCTCGACCCGGGGACGGCGGCGGCCGTGGCGGAGGCTCCCCCGGAGACGAAGGCGCCGCCGGCGCCCGGCGGCCCGTCGTGGTGGCGCGACCCGATCGTCAAGGACGGCACGACGGGCCCGGTGCCGGCGTCCGGCTATCTGTGGGGTCCCGACGACGAGGACACCGGGGCGCGGCGCCGGGGCGCGGGGGCCCGCAGGGGGGCCTCCTGCGGGCGGCACGGCCCGCGCGGGATCGGCGGCACGGTCTTCCTGCTGGCCGTGCTGGCGGGCGGCCTCGGGCTGCGGCTGTCGTGGGACGACCAGCCGCTCGGTACGAGCCTCCAGATCGGACTGGCCGCCGCGCTGGGCGTGTTCGGCCTCGGTCTCGCCGTGAGCGCCTTCCTGGGCCGCACCGGCTTCGGCACGCTCTTCTTCGCGGTCCTCACCGCCGGTCTGCTCGCCGCGTCGGCGGCCGTACCGAAGGACATCGGCACGGACTGGGTGCGCACGACCTGGCGCCCGGCGGCCGTGGCCTCGGTGTCGCCCTCGTACGAACTGGGCACCGGCGTCGGCACCCTCGACCTGGCCGCCGTCGAGGTTCCGGCCGGACGGACGCTCCGTACGAGCGCCGAGGTCGGCGCCGGAAAGCTCAAGGTCGTCGTACCGCGCGACGTCACCCTGAGGGTGCGGGTGGCGACGGGGCTGGCGGACATCCGGCTCCCCGGCGAGGCGCCGAACGACATCGACCTCTCACCGGGGCGGGAACGGACGCGTACGGTGGCGCCGCCGAAGGGTGTGACGCCCGGGGGCACACTGGACCTGCGACTCGACGTCGGTGTCGGACAGGTGGAGGTGGCCCGTGCTGCGGCATGAGTTCAGGCCGGGCAAGCTGGTGGCCGGCCTCGTGGTGACGGGCGCGGCCACCGTCTTCGCGGGTGACGCCGGAGGCTGGTGGGACACCCCGTGGTTCGTGATGATCCCGATCATCTGTGGGGGGCTCTCCCTGGCCTCCGCCGTGTCGATGGCGGACTACCGCATGCGGCGCCGCCGGTTGGCCAGGGCCGCGTCGAGGGAGAACACCGGCGCTCCGGCGAGCACCAGCGGCAGCCACGCCATGAGGTAGGCCAGGTCGTTGCCGTAGTAGTACGGGTCCGACTGCCAGCTCATCGTCAGCCACAGGCTCAGTGAGATCAGCGCGCCGCCGAACGCGGCGAGCCGGCCCAGCAGTCCGAAGAGGGTGCCGAGGCCGACGGCCACCTCGCCGAGGGAGATGGCGTAGCCGAAGCCCTCGGGGTTCTTGAGGGACAGGTCGACCAGCGCGGGTATCGCGGAGCTGCCGCGGACGCTGCGCATCAGCTCGCCGATCGAGCCGGGCCCGTCGGCCGCGAGGAAGCCGCTGTCGGTGAGTTTGTCGAGCCCCGCGTAGATGAAGGTGGCGCCGAGGAAGATCCTCAGGGGGAGGAGGGCGTACTTGGCCGCCGTCTCCTTCCAGCCCCGGGGCTCACCACCGACCGTTCCGTAGCTGTCCGTCCGGTATCCGTGCGTCATCGCACGCCCTGCCTTTCCGCCGCCCACGTCGCTCGCAGGGCTCGATTGTGCCCGCGTGCCTCGTACATGCATACGGAGGGGACGGACATTCCGCTCAGCGGTCCGGAAGGGGCGGATTCCCGACCCGGTCCGGCCGCGCCCGGCGGGCGGGACCGGGGCTCAGTCCTGGACGTCGATCGGCACCCGGTTGGTCTCGACCCCGGCCGCCGTCACCACCTGCACGTCGAGCCGCCCCGGCTCCACGTCCACCGGCACGGGAACGGTGAGCACGGTGTCCGACGGGTTCTGGAAACCGCCGGGGACCGGTACGAGCGGGACATGGATGTGGACGGGCCCGATCCGTACGACCATGCCGGCCAGCCGGTCCGGGGTGCCCGCGCCCGGCGGCACGAAGCCGGTCCCCCGGATCTCGATGTCGTCGCCGGTCCGGATCGGCGCGTCCAGGTCCCCGGCCTCCCGGGCCCGCACGACGGACAGCACGACGGGCGGACCGCCCTCGGCCCACTTCGCGGCGAAGTACGTCGCGGCCGAGACCAGCACCAGCAGGGCGAGGGCCCACGGCAGATCGGGCAGCTGCTCGGGGCGGCGGGCCAGCCGTACGCCCGAGAAGAGCACGGCGACGGCCGTCACCAGCGTGTACTGGACGTCGGCGAAGCTGCCGCGCCCGCCGTCGTCGCAGAGCAGGTCGGCGAGACGGGGGCGCGCCGCCCGCACCTTCTGGAGGCGTCGGTCACCCACCCGTACCCCCACCAGGCGGCGTACGACGACGGCGATCGCGCACACCACGGCCAGCACGGTCAGCATGCCCGCGCCACGCGCGATTTCGAGTCCGGCGATCAGCTCGTCGCGCGACTCGTGGTCGGACGCCCCCGCCAGCTGGAGCGCCAGCACCAGGACGGCGAAGACGAACAGCAGCACCCAGGCGGAGGCGACCGTACGGGAGGTGGACAGCCGGTTGTCCTCGCCGATGAGCGGGGCGAGGAGACCGCCGCGCGCACGGTGCAGGGTGGCGGCGGCGCTGAGCAGTCCGGCCACGACGAGGGCGGAGACCAGGCCCGCCGTACGGGCGACGCTCCAGCCCGCGCCGATGGCGGTGGCCGCCTGCACCAGCGCCAGCGCGGCGACGGCGCCCCACACGACGAGCAGCGTGTGCCGCCGGACGGCGTGCAGCCAGGCGTCGCCCGCCTCACGGCTCCGGTCGGCGACGGCGCGCGCGGACTGGGTGAGTTCGTCGGACACCCACTGCCGGGACGCGCCCGGCGAGTGCGCGAGCGCGGCGGGCAGTCCCTGCCCGGCGGCGAACTCCTCCCGTTTCGCGAGGAAGGCCGCGACAGCCCGCCGATGTCCCGCCAGGGCCCCGTACGGGCAGTCCCCGCAGGTACAGCCCCCGCCGTGCGTGCTCTTCCCCGCCACTTGCACCGCCACGCCGAATACCGCCTTCCCCGCCCCGCACCCCTGGACCCCGCGTGGATCTTGTCGGGTGAACTTCCTTGCCGTGAAAGGGAATTGTGCCGTATCGGGAGGGGTGTCAGATGCCGGGGAGGGGCTGCGCGGGGCTACAGATTGTCAACCTCGGCGAGATCGATGTCGATGTCGAACGGGACGGAGAGCTTCAGACGCTCATGGTGGATGCCGACGAGGGCATACGACTTCGTCACCGTGGACAACTCGTACACCTGGACGACCGGGTGCTGGTCCGCGCCCGCCATCTCGACCAGCCAGAAGTGCGGGATGCCCGCCCCGGCGTATTTGTGCGGTTTGGTGTCACGGTCGCGTGCCTCGGAGTCCGGCGAGACGACCTCGACGGCGAGCGAGACATCGGCCACGTCGAAGCGGGTCTGCTCGCGGCTGGTCACCGCTTCGGCCCGGACGACGCAGAGGTCCGGCTCGGGGCCGTTGCTCTCGTCGAGCTGGACGGTCATCTCGCGGACAACCTTCACCTCCGACGGCGCAGTGCGACGCAGTCCGGCCATCAGCATGTCGATCACGATGCTGTGGAAATAGCGCTGCGGACTCACGAAAACCAGACTCCCGTCGATCAACTCTGTGTGCGGCGGGAGGCCGGGCAGCGTCAGCAGGTCGTCCACGGTGTAACCGTCCTGCGGCGGCACCGGCCACGGAGTGGTGGGCAGCGGCTCAGCGGTCATGGTTCCTCCCATGGACGACATTCTGGTCCGTACAACAAGCCTACCCAGGGCATATGCCAATGCCGCCACCCAAACGAATGAGCGACGGCATCGGCGTTGACCTGGAAATATCGGGAGACCCCTCAAAAAGAGGTCACTCCCACTCGATCGTCCCCGGCGGCTTGCTCGTCACGTCGAGGACCACGCGGTTCACGTCCGCCACCTCGTTGGTGATGCGGGTGGAGATCCGCGCCAGCACGTCGTACGGCATCCGCGTCCAGTCCGCCGTCATCGCGTCCTCCGACGACACCGGGCGCAGCACGATCGGGTGGCCGTACGTGCGGCCGTCGCCCTGCACGCCCACCGAGCGCACGTCGGCGAGCAGGACCACCGGGCACTGCCAGATGTCGCGGTCGAGTCCGGCCGCCGTCAGTTCCTCGCGGGCGATGGCGTCGGCCTCGCGCAGCAGGTCCAGGCGCTCGCGGGTGATCTCGCCGACGATACGGATACCGAGGCCGGGTCCCGGGAAGGGCTGGCGCTGGACGATCTCCTCCGGCAGGCCCAGTTCCTGGCCGACCATCCGGACCTCGTCCTTGAACAGCTGGCGCAGCGGCTCGATCAGGGAGAACTCCAGGTCCTCGGGGAGCCCGCCGACGTTGTGGTGCGACTTGATGTTGGCGGTGCCGGTGCCGCCGCCGGACTCGACCACGTCCGGGTAGAGCGTGCCCTGGACGAGGAACTCGACCGGCTCGCCGGGCTCCGCCTCGGCGACGATCTCCGCCTGCGCCTGCTCGAAGACCCGGATGAACTCGCGGCCGATGATCTTCCGCTTCTGCTCCGGGTCGGAGACCCCGGCCAGCGCGGCCAGGAAGCGTTCCTGCGCGTCGACGACCTTCAGCTGGACACCGGTGGCCGCGACGAAGTCCTTCTCGACCTGCTCGGTCTCGCCCTTGCGCATCAGCCCGTGGTCGACGTACACGCAGGTCAGCTGCGAACCGATCGCCTTCTGTACGAGGGCGGCGGCGACGGCGGAGTCCACGCCCCCGGACAGGCCGCAGATCGCGCGGCTGGAGCCGACCCGCTCGCGGATGAGGGCGACCTGTTCCTCGATGACGTTGCCGGTGGTCCAGGTCGGCTCGATGCCGGCGCCCCGGTAGAGGAAGTGCTCCAGGACCTGCTGGCCGTGCGTGGAGTGCATGACCTCGGGGTGGTGCTGGACGCCGTAGAGCTTCTTCTCGTCGTTCTCGAAGGCGGCGACCGGCACGACGTCGGTGGAGGCGGTGACGGTGAAGCCCTCGGGGGCGGCGGAGCATGCGTCGCCGTGGGACATCCAGACCTGCTGCTCGTCCGGGGTGCCCTCGAAGAGGGTGGAGCCGGACTTGGAGACGTGCAGTTCGGTACGGCCGTACTCGCGCGAGCCCGTGTTGTCGACCGTCCCGCCGAGGGTGGTGGCCATCAGCTGGAAGCCGTAGCACATGCCGAAGACCGGGACCCCGGCCTCGAAGAGCGCCCGGTCGACGGTCGGGGCGCCCTCGGCGTACACGGAGGAGGGGCCGCCGGAAAGGATGATCGCCTTGGGGTTCTTGGCCAGCATCTCGGCCACCGGCATCGTCGAGGGGACGATCTCGCTGTAGACCCGGGCCTCGCGGACACGGCGGGCGATGAGCTGGGCGTACTGCGCGCCGAAGTCGACGACGAGGACGGCGTCGGGGGTGGCGGGGGGCACTGCTGGCACGGGCGCGGCCTTCCGGCGGTGAAGGGGTTCGGTTCGGCCGATTCTAACGGGGGCCGTAGGCGGCTTTTCGTCTCAGCATCCGAACCCCGCGAGGGGCTCCCGGGCCCCTCCGGCATACTGGCCGGCATGCGCGAGCACTCGACCGTCTTCTTTACCTATGGCACCGGCCCGACCGGCTGCCATGGTCGTGCCGCTTGAGCTGACAAGCGACTTCCCAGGCGCCCCGGGCCGACAAGGCCCGGGGCGTTCCGCGTTGTCCGGGCCGGCAGTTCACCGCCCGGGGTCTCCCCTTCGTACAGAGGAGCCCTCCATGACCACCACCGACCACGCTGCCACCGATCACGCCCACGCTGCCGCCGATCGCACCGCCCCCGCCGACCGCACCGGCGCCCGCACCGGCGAGGCCGCCACGGTGATCGACGGCGCGCGCGAGCGCATCGACGCGCTGGACGACCGGATCATCGGCCTCGTCCAGGAACGGATGGCTGTCTCGGCGGTCGTCCAGGAGGCCCGCATCAGGTCGGGCGGACGCCGGCTCAATCTCTCCCGCGAGAACCAGATCCTCGGCCGCTTCAGGGACGCGCTCGGCACACCGGGTACCTCGCTCGCCATGACGCTGCTGGAGCTCTCGCGCGGCCGGATCTGAGCGGTGGGGCCGCGCGTGGGCGGACGGCTCCGGCCGTACGGACATGGATTCGGGCGCGTCCTCACCCGTACGGCGCGTGACCCGGCCCGACAGGCTTCGTTGGTCCCGGTGTCCGTGTCAGCCAGGGGCGGGCCCGAACAAACCACGCGTGGCTTCGCTGGGGCGTGTGACGTACCGCGCAGGTGCGTCGTGGGACCTCGCTCCAGTTCGAGTGACCGGTCGGCAGGGGACAGCATGCCCGGTCACCCCGAGAGCGGTCGGCACCGGGGACGCCCGGCGCCGACCGCATACGGAGGACGAGTCCCCGTCCGCGTCCGCAGTCCCCCGACCGCCGCCCCGACCGCCCCGTCGATGCTTCCCCGCTCACCACTCCACCGTCCCGAACGCGCGGCGCTCCCCCCGGCGCCGCGATCCGGCACCGGCGCGCCGCCCTGACGCCCCGGTGCCGATGCCAAGGGCCCCGCAGGCGCCCGTCCGGTTCGCTTCGGACCGGGCCCGCGGGGCCCTTGCCGTGTCTGGCCCCCGTCGGCCGGTCGGCGCCCCCGTACGGCGCGATGTGACGCGCGACACATAAAGATTCCGTGAGGAAAAGGGCAACCATCCGCCCGGATCGCGGGTCCTGCATGGGGAACAACGATCTCCGCCACCCGCCGTCGGGAGTTCCACCGGGCAGCCGGGGTTCACCGGACGGCCGCGTTCGCGGAGCAGGACAGCACGACCGCACGACCGGAGGCGCTGCACTCGGAGGGGGGTGCAGCGCCTCCCTGCTGCCCGCACGCGGAGCGGCGGCCCGCTCCTCCTACGGAAGGCGCCCGCCAAGGCCGCTTTCTTCCTACCCTCGCTCCTCCTACGGAGGGTGCTTTCTACGGCCGCTTCTTCGGCGGCACCGCCGGTATCCCGAGGAACGGCAGCCGCAGCGCGCCGAACGCCGACGCCGGGACCGCCGGCGACTTCGGCGCGACCGGCCCGCACCGTACGTACGCCGTCCCCGCCGACCCCGCCGACTGCTCCGGACGCGGGTCGGGCTCGCCCTTGTTGGGCCAGAAGGACATCGCGCGCTCCGCCTGGGCGGTGATGGTCAGCGACGGGTTGACGCCCAGGTTGGCCGAGACCGCCGAACCGTCGACGACCGAGATGCCGGGATGCCCGTACAGCCGGTGGTACGGGTCGATCACCCCGTGCTCCGGCCCGGCGCCGATCGGGCAGCCGCCGAGGAAGTGCGCGGTGAGCGGGGTGCCCATCAGTTCGCCGATGTTCGAGCCCGCGAAGCCGTTGATCTCGTCGGCGAGCAGGGACGCCGTCCGCGTACCCGCCTCGATCTGCTGGGGGTTGGGCGCGCCGTGTCCCTGACGGGCCGTCAGCAACCCTTTGCCGGGGCCCTTCCGCTTGCGGTACGTCGTCAGCGAGTTGTCGACGGACTGCATCACCAGGCCGATGACGGTCCGCTCCGACCAGCGCCGGTTGGAGAGCGAACGGGCCGCGCGGACCGGGTGCCTGGCCACGTTGCCGAGCCAGCCCGCGAACCGGCGGCCGTTCTCACTGTAGGGGACCTGGAGGATGGAGAGCGTACCCATCGCGTTGGAGCCCCTGCCGTAACGGACCGGTTCCACATGGGTGTCGGCGTCCGGGTGGAAGGACGACGTGATGGCGACCCCCCGGGTGAAGTCCACGCCCGCTGCCGCGCCGGACGCCGCCGCGCCGTGCTTCTTCCGGTAGCGCCGGTCGGTGGTCTGCGCGCCCACCAGGGCCTCGGAGTTGGTACGGGTCAGCTCACCGAGCCGGTCGGAGAGGCGCGGCAGCCGCCCCAGGTCCTTCATCGTGTGCAGCAGGGTCTGCGTCCCGTACGTCCCCGCCGCGACGACCACATGGCGGGCCCGCAGCACGCGCGGCGCGGAAGTGCGGCGGTGCGTGGGGACGGTCCCGACACGGTGGCCGCCCGCCGGGTCCTCGGTGATGTCGACCACCGTCGTCATCGGGCGGACGACCGCCCCCGCCTGCTCGGCGAGGTACAGATAGTTCTCGTTGAGGGTGTTCTTGGCGCCGTGACGGCAGCCGGTCATGCACTCCCCGCACTGCGCGCAGGCCCGTCGCGCGGGGCCCGCGCCGCCGAAGTACGGGTCGCCGACGGAGGCGCCCGGCTCGGCCCGCGCCGTCCCGTCGGCGTCCTGTCCGTCGCCGAAGAAGACCCCGACGGGCGCCAGGTGGAAGGTGTCGCCCACGCCCATCGCCCGCGCGGTCGCCCGGAGATGGACGTCCGAGGGGGTCATGGTCGGGTTGAGCCGGACGCCGAGCATGCGGCGCGCCTGGTCGTAGTACGGGGCGAGTTCGGCCCGCCAGTCGGTGATACCGGCCCACTGGCGGTCCTCGAAGAACGCCTTCGGCGGCTCGTACAGCGTGTTCGCGTAGTTGAGCGAGCCGCCGCCGACACCCGCGCCGGCGAGGACCATGACATTGCCGAGCAGATGGACCCGCTGGATGCCGAAGAGGCCGAGGGCCGGGGCCCACAGGTAGTTCCTGAGGTCCCAGGAGCTTTTCGGGAGGGTGCCGGGGGTGAAGCGGCGGCCGGCTTCGAGTACGGCGACGCGGTAGCCCTTCTCGGTCAGGCGCAGCGCGGCGACGGCACCGCCGAAGCCGGACCCGACGACGATGACGTCGTAGTCGTGGCCGTGGCCGTGGTCCTGGTCCTGGTCCTGGTCGCGGTCGTGTTCACGGCCCTGATCGTTGTCGTTCTCGTTGTCGCGACTGGAGCCGGAGCCGGCGGCGCGGTCGGAAGCGTGGTCGGAAGCGTGGTCGCCGTCGCGGGCCGGCCCCCCTTCCGTGCCCGCGTCACTGGCACCCCCGCCCGCGTCCTGGCGCACGCCCTCACCCACGTCCTCACCCGGCTTCCCGCCCGCGTCCTCCGCGCTCCGCGCTCGGTTCTCCCCTGACATCGGCTCTCCTCCCCGTCGGATCAGCGCAGCCGCAATGCCTTGAGCGCGCGCAGGCTCCTGGTCATGAGCGCGGCGTACGACTCGTCGTCCATCCCCATCGACGGCGCCATCGGGAGCACGCGCTGCTCCGCCACGGTCTGGACCTCGGTGAACTTGAGGATGCCCTCGGCGCCGTGCCTGCGGCCGAGTCCGGAGTCCTTCATGCCGCCCATCGGTGCCCGCACGCTCCCGTACGCCGGGGCGAAGCCCTCGTTGATGTTGACGGTGCCGGTGCGCAGCCGGGCGGCGATCGCGTGCCCGCGTCCGCCGTCGCGCGTCCACACGCTCGAATTGAGGCCGTACGGCGTGGCGTTGGCCAGTTCGACGGCCTCGTCCTCGTCGCGGAACCGGTACACGGAGACGACCGGGCCGAACGTCTCCTCGGCGCACACCGACATCGGCGGCTCGACGCCCTCCAGGATGGTGGGCTCGTAGAAGTACGGTCCGATGTCGGGCCGCGCGACACCGCCCGCGAGGATCCGCGCGCCCTTGGCGACGGCTTCCTCCACATGGCCGGTGACGGTGCGGAGCTGGCGCTCGCTGATCAGGGAGCCCATGTCGGCGCCGTACGCGAGCGCGCTGCCGAGCCGCATCGCCTTCGTCCGGGCGACGAACCGCTCCAGGAACGTGTCGGCGACCGACTCGTGGACGTACAACCGCTCGATGGAGACGCAGAGTTGGCCGGCGGTGGAGAAGCAGGCGCGCACCGCCCCGGCGGCGGCCTTCTCGATGTCGGCGTCGTGCAGGACGAGCATGGCGTTCTTGCCGCCGAGTTCGAGGGACGCGCCGACGAGCCGGCTCGCCGCGCGCCGCGCGACCTCACGGCCGGTGCGGGTGGAGCCGGTGAAGGAGATGTAGTCGCCGCGCTCGACGACCTCGGGCCCGACGACCGGCCCCTCGCCGATCACCACCTGCCACACCCCGGCCGGGAGTCCGGCCTCGACCAGCAGGTCACGCGCCCAGAGCGCGGTGAGCGCGGTCTCGGTGTCGGGCTTCATCACCACGGCGTTGCCCGCGACGAAGGCGGGCAGCGCGTCGCCGACGGACAGCTCCAGCGGGTAGTTCCAGGGGGCGATCTGGCCGACGACCCCGCGCGGCTGGCGCAGTTCGGTGACCTTGGTCAGCAGGGGTACGGCGCCGAGGTGCCGTCTCGGCCGCAGATACGCGGGGGCCCGGCGCCCGTAGTGCCGGGCGGCGACGGCGACGGCCTGGACCTCCTCGTGCGCGTGCAGCCTGGCCTTGCCGGTCTCCAGCTGGATGAGGTCGAGGACCTCGGCCTGGCGTTCCAGCAGCAGGTCGTGGAAGCGGAGCAGGACGGCGGCCCGGCGCCGTACGGGAGTGGCCGCCCAGAGCCGCTGCGCGGCGCGGGCGCGCGCGAAGGCCGCGGCGACGTCCTCGGGGGTGGACGCGGGCAGGTCGGCGAGCTTCTCGCCGGTGGACGGATCGTGGTTCGCGGTACGGCCCGAGCCCACGACACCCCGGATGAGCTGGGCGAGCACCTCCGGGGTGACCACGTCGGCGGCGGTGCGGACGCCCGGGGGCACCGGAGCGACGGGGTTGGTCGTGGGGGCCTGTGAGTCCGTCATGAGTGCGAGCGTATGTCGCGTCCGTACCCTTGGGTACCCGCCGGTAACACCTTTTCGCCAGGTACCGGGCGCGGGTGCGCCGGCGCGCGGCTCAGGCCAGCTGGTCGCTCTCGATCACCAGGTGCTCGACGAGGTCGGAGAAGAGTTCCTCGCCGTCCGTCACGGCGTTCCCCTCGGCGGGCATCGACACACGGAGCCGCCAGTGCAGGCCGTCCTCTCCGGGGACGACGAGCTCGTGGTAGCGGTAGCGGATCGGCACTTCGGACGAGTCGGTGTAGTCCGTGAAGTCGACGATGTTCTCGAAAGCCTTGCCGGAGCCCTCGAACGACGCGTCGGCCTCACGGTATTTCGCGTCCTTCATCTCCGTGGCGTTCTCACCGCCGCCCTTGTAGTACGCCTCGAACGCGTTCGGCGCGGCGGCCAGGACCTCGTTGTCGGGAAGCTTCTGCACCCGCTCCATGAAGATGCCGAAGACCCCGCTCGGATCGCGGAAGCTGACGCGCGTCTCGTCGGTCGGACTCTCCTGGAATCTCCGGTAGTCCTTCGGGACGGCCAGCTCGGCCTGGAGGATCTCCTTCTCCGGTCGCACTCCCCAGCCCTCCGGCAGTTCCTCGGCGGCGAGCGGGTTGAAGAAGATCAGCACCACGGCGAGGACCACCGCGAGGAGCCCGGCGCCGAGCCCGTACCGGGCCTTGCGGTTGCGGTACAGGACCGGCGGGACCCACTTGTTGTCCGAACCGCCGGGCACCGCGGGGTGCGGTACCACCGCCGTGGGCGGCAGCGGCGGACTGGCCACCGACTCCAGTACGGCCCGTGCCTCGGCGGCCGTGGGACGCGCCGCCGGGTCCTTCCGCAGGAGCTGCATCACGAGCATGCCGAAGGCACCGGACCCGCGCGCGGGAATCTGCGGCTCGGCGGAGAGCACGGCCTGGAGGGTGGCGGGGATGTTCGAGCGGCGGTACGGGGACATGCCCTCCACCGCCGCGTACAGCACCACGCCCAGCGACCACAGGTCCGACTCGGGGCCGGGGCGCTGTCCGAGCACCCGCTCGGGGGCGATGTACTCCGGTGAGCCGACGAAGGCACCCGTCTCGGTGAGCCCCTGCTGGCCCTCGACCTGGGCGATGCCGAAGTCGCTCAGGACGACGCGGTCGGCCCGCCCGAGCAGGACGTTGTCCGGCTTCACGTCACGGTGCAGGACCCGGGCCTCGTGGGCGGCGTTGAGGGCGTTCAGTACGGCCAGCCCGATCCTGGCGGCCTCACGCGGGTCGAGCGTGCCCTCCTGAAGACGGTCGGCGAGCGACTGGCCGCGCACCAGTTCCATGACGATCCACGGCTTGGAGTCCTCCACGACCACGTCGTGCATGGTGACGACCGAGGGGTGGTCGATCCGGGCCGCCGAGGTGGCCTCGCGGCGCATCCTCCGGTGGACGGTGTCGCGTTCCTGCTCGCTCAAGTGGTCGGGAACGCGCGGCTCCTTGACCGCCACGTCACGGTCCACGACCTCGTCGTGCGCCAGCCAGACCGTGCCCATGCCGCCGTGGCCGAGCCGCGAGACGAGCCGGTACCGCCCGCCCAGCACCCGCCCGACCGACGGGTCCGGCCGCATGGGCGCCTGTCGTGCCGCCTGCGTCGGCTCGTACCCGGCGCCCTGGGGGACGGGGGGCGCCTGCTGCGGCACCTGCGGCTGGTGCCCGCCGCCCTGCGGCTGCGGTGACTGCGCCTGAGGCGACCGCGGCTGCGGCGGCCGAAGCTCGTAGCTGGTGGGCTCGTTCGCCCGTCCCCCGTCGTTCGTCATGCGCACATCCTTACGGACGTCGCCCCGCGAAAACCACCAGGGGGCGACAGCGGGTGCAGAGCCGTGACATCAGCGCTCCGGCGGGCCGCCCGCGCCGTCCGGCTCCCAGCCCGTGAGCACGGTCTCGAACTGGACGCGGGTGGTGGACCAGTCCTCGGCCGGGCCCGCCATGTAGAGCGCGTACTCCGTCAGGCCGTCGGGCGAGTAGTGCATCTGGTCGATCGCGCGGCGCTCGCCGTCGTGACCCTGCCGTTCGGTCCAGGTGAACTCCCAGATCGCGGCCTTCGTCTGGTCCCGGAAGGTGTTGGGACGCAACTTGATCCGGTCGTACTCCGGCAGTTTGCCCACCTCCTCCTCCAAGGCCAGCATGTGGGTGTACGGGTCCTTGAAGTCCGGGGTGGTGTCGACGGCGATGCGCAGCAGATGGCGGCCGTTGTCGGGGGTGTAGTCGATCTGGTCGCCGTCCGTCAGACGTTGCCAGCCCTGCGGGACGAGGAGGCTGAAGCCCGCCGGGTCGTCCACCCGTTCCCAGCCCTCCGGGACGTCGCCGGCGCCCGGGTCCTGGTCGGACTCGCCGCCGCCCGTCGCGTCGGTCCCGCCGGTGCTGTCCGCGCTGTCGCCGCCGGTACCACCGGTACCGCTCGCGTTCTGTTCCTTGCCGTCGTCCGAGGGCCCCCCGCCCGTGTCCGCGCCGGTGCTTCGATCGTCCTGGTTGTTCTCCTGGAGCGCCAGGTAGCCGGCGCCGCCGCCGATCAGCGCGGCGGCGACGACCGCGACGAGCGCGACCCGCCAACGGCCGTTCCGGGCGGGTGCGGCGGGCGGAGCGGGCGCGGTGTGCGCGGTGTGCGGGTAGCCGTAGGACGGGGCCTGGCCGTACGGCGAGGGGTACGACGCGGCGGTCTGCGGCGGGGGCGTCGGGAACTGCGGCTGCGGGGACAGCGCGGGGTGCTGGGGCGGCGGGGCCGTGACCTGTGTGGTCGGTGCGTACGCCTGTGGTGTCTGAGGTGCCTGCGGCTCCCGCCCGTCCGCCACCTCCCGCAGCATCCGTTCCGCCCCGGCGGCGTCCGGGCGGGCCGCCGGGTCCTTGTGGAGCAGCGCCGTGATCACCGGGCCGAGGGCCCCGGCGCGTTCGGAGACGGGCGGGTCCTCGGCGATGACCGCCTGCATGGTGGCCACCGCCGACGTGCGGCGGAACGGGGAGGTGCCCTCCACCGCCGTGTGCAGCGTCGCGCCGAGCGACCACAGGTCGGAGGCCGGTCCCGGGTCGTTGCCGCGTACCCGTTCGGGCGCCAGGAAGTCGATGGAGCCGACGAGTTCACCGGTCCGGGTGATGGTGGCGTCGCCTTCGATCGCGGCGATCCCGAAGTCGCTGAGCAGCACCCGGCCGTCCCGTGCGAGCAGGACGTTGCCGGGCTTGACGTCGCGGTGCAGCACCCCGGCCGCGTGCGCGGCGCGCAGGGCGTCGAGGACCTGGAGGCCGATCCGTGCCGCCTCGCGCGGTTCGACGGGGCGGGAGGCGAGCGTCTCGGCGAGCGAGGAGCCGTCCACGTACTGCATGACGATCCACGGCCGGCCGCCGTGGTCGAGCACGTCGTGGACCGTCACCACGGCGGGGTGGCTGATCCGGGCGGCGGCTCGGGCCTCTTTCTGGGTGCGGGCGTGCAACATGGCGCGGTCGGCGGCCGATACGTACAGCGCGGCCGTCAACTCCTTGAGCGCGACTGTCCTGTTGAGCAGTTCGTCGTAGGCGCGCCACACCTTGCCCATGCCGCCGCTGCCGATCGCCGGGCCCAACCTGTAGCGCCCGGCGAGCAGTTGCCCCTCGCGCGTTCCCTCAGAATCTTCCACGTGCCCCTGCCTGTTCCTCGGAAATGACAGGTTACGGAGCGGACGCGCCGGCACGGAACAGCGCCCCGTGCCTGAAACAGCACCGTGACACGCGGCCCGGCCGGGCGCGGGCGTACGCGCGGCGCGGCTACGGGCGCGGAGGCCGGGGTACGGGCGCGGCGCGTGGCCGGGCGTGCGCGGTCAGTCGGTGATCCGGTAGGAGCCGGTGGCCTGTTGGTAGATCTCGCTGACCTTGTCGCGCTGGTCGGTGGGGCCGATGACCTGGACGATGTGGTAGCTGTCGCCGACGATCATCGCGAGGTTCCGGACGTAGACCTCGCCGCCGCCGCTGCTCTGCCAGGTGAACTGGCCCTCGGCCATGCGCTGTTGGCCCACGTCGATCCGGCGCAGCCCGGAGGCCGTGGCCCAGGAGGAGTCCCGGAAGGGCTGCAACTCCCTTTCCTTATCCCGCTGGTAGGCGAGCGGGTCGTCGCCGTTGTCGGCGACGGTGTCCCGGCCCGGCACCACGATGAGCGTGAAGTCGCCGCGCCCGTAGCGGACTTGACCACTGTCGTTGATCGGACGGCGCTGCCAGGTCTTGTCCACGCCGATCTCGAAGCCCTCGGGGTCCTTGCGCAGGGCGTAGCCGTCCGCGAGGTCGGCCGGGTTCCCGGAGGTCTGCGGCGTCGAGGAGTTGGGGACGTCCGGTTCGTCGTCGCCCCCGTCCGGAGTGGTGTCCGGACCGGTGTCGGGGTTCTGCGGCTGCGCGCTCGTGGGCGCGCTCGGGTCCGCCGCCGCGCCGGTTCCGGGCTTCTCCTCGTCGGCCTTCGGCAGAAGCATCACGGCGAGGGCGATGACGGCGATCATCAGCGTGAGGATCGCCACGAGCAGGACCCGGCCGAGCGAGCGGGGCCCGCGCGAACCGCCGCCGCGCGGCTCGCGGTACTCCCGCTCGCCGAAGTCGTCGTCGCGGTGGTCCCGTTCGGGGAGGACGCGCTCCGGCTGTTCGTGGCGCGGCTCGGCGTACGCCTCGCCGTGCGACGCGCGCGCGGCGGACCGGCCGCCCTTCTCCCGGCGCTCCTTGGCCTTCTTGTGACGGTGCCGTCCGTCGCCCCGACGGCCGCGGCGCTTGCGGACCAGTTCGCCGCGGCGGCGCACGATGGGCAGCCGCTCGTCCACGGAGGGCACGGCGACGACGTCGAGACCGGCGTCCGGCTCGGGGGCCGAGCGGATCAGCGAGCGCAGCCAGCCGCGCAGCTCCTCGAAGTCCGGCCGCTCCGTGGGGTCCTGGCGCAGCAGCGACTCGACGACGGGGCGCAGCGGGCCGCACTCCTCGGCGAAGGCGGGCGGTTCGGAGCAGACGAGCTGGACCAGTTCGGCCGCGTTCTCCTCCGGGTACGGGGCGTGGCCCTGGACCGCGCGGTAGAGCAGCGCGCCGAGTGCCCACAGGTCGGTGGACGGGCCGATGGGCGGGGCGAGCTGCCAGTTCTCGTGGACCGGTCCGGCCTGCTCGGGGGCCCAGCGTTCGGTGACGGCGCCGACGACGGCTATCCGGGCCTGCCGTGCGCGTTCGGCGGCGAGCGGGGTGGCGGGGCCCCGGTAGGCGGGGGTCGTCCCGCCCGCGACGACCTCGTCCCAGCGGCCGGGGGAGGCGGACGATCCGGGGACGGCGGGCAGTTGGGACGACTGCCGCTGGGCGTCGGCGCGCATGGCGTCGCCGCTGCCGGAGGGGTGCCAGCCGCCGCCACCGCCGGTGCCGCCGGCCGCGTTGTCCTGGCGGAGGTACGGGGAGGTGCCGCCGGCCTGGGGCAGCGCGGGAACGCCGGGGGTGCCGGGCGCCCGGCGGTACGGGTCGCCGCCGCCGGCCGGAAGCGGGCGGGAGCCGTCGCCGGGGCCCGAGGGTCCGTCGTGCCAGGTGCCCGCGAGTCGCACGCGGCGGGGCGGCTGGGGGTCGTCGGGGTCCGGGTCCTGTCCGGGGGTGTCGGAGCCGTACGTGTCGTGGCCCGGCTGGTCGCCGTCGCGGGGAACGGCCCACCAGTCGGGGTCGTTCGCGTCCTGCGAGGGGCCTGCCGTGCCGGTACCGCCGGTGGGGCCGCCGCCCCGGCCCGCGGGGGCCGAGGGGTCCGACAGGGGCACGGGACGCTGCACCGGGACGCTGCCGCTGTCGCGCTGCTGGTCCTCGTTGACGCGCGCGGCGGCGCGCGCTCCGGCGCGGTAGGCGGCGATGGCTCCGGCGCGGGCGGCGCGGGTGTCGGCCGGGCCGCCGCGTGAGGGGGTGGCCGGCAGGGCGGGCCGGGGGCTGTAGGGGACGACGGGGGCCTGACCGCCCGTATCGCCGTCGCGGGGATCGCGGAGGTCGTGGGGGTCACGCGTGTCGCCGGCCCCCGGGTCGTGCGGGCCGCCGTGCGGACCGTCCCGGCCGGTTTCGGTGCCGCCGGTGTCGGGGCCGTGGCCCGCGAGGGGCCGGCCGAACGCGTCGGTGCCGTGCGGGACTTCGCCGTAGGACGAATCGCCGTACGGGCGCCCCTCGGCGTACCGCCCGTCGCCTCCCCCGGCTCCGTACGCACCGGTGCCGTACGACGAACCGTCGCCGTAGGAACCGTCGCCGTACGAGCCGTCCGGGTAGGGGCCGTCCGCCGAGCGGGCGGTCTCCAGCGCGGCGCGGCCGGGCGACGCGGGTCCGACCGGTACGCCCAGCGCGCCGGTCCCCGGCGGCAGTGCCTCGGAGTGCCCCGTCCGGCCCGCCGGGAGGCCCGTGCCGCCGCCCGCCGGTCCGATCGGCACGCCCGACGTCCGTGCGCCGCCTCCGATGCCCGTCCCGGTCCCCGGCGGGTGTCCGGCGCCGGGCAGGGAGCCCGGGACGGTGCCCGGCAAGGGTCCCGGGATCTCACCGGCGGGCCGGTAACCGGCGTCGAAGCCGCCCTCGCCGACCGTCTGGGGCACCGGCACATAGCCGCAGAGCGCCTCCTCGGCGGCGCCCGCCGCGAGGCCGGTCAGCACCACACGGCCGTCGTCGCAGACGAGCACCGTGCGGATGGTGATGTTCCGGTGGGTCCAGCCGTGGGCGTGCAGCACCCGGACGGCCGTGAGCACGTCCGAGGCGATCTCGGCGGCCCGGTAGGGGTTGAGCGGGCGCTCCGCGAGGAGGGCCGCCAGCGGCCTGGCCGCGACCAGTTCGCTCACTATCCACAGCGAGCCGCCCTCGGCGAAGACGTCGAAGACCTGGTCGAGCCGGGGGTGGTCGGGGATCTGCGCGGCGCTCTGCGCGGCCTCGATGGCGCGCCGGACCGCCGGGTCCGTGGGCCTGCGGGTGGTGCGGCCGGAGACCCGCCGGGTGGCCGCCGCTGCTTCCGGGTCGACCATCTCGGCGTCCACGACCTCGGGCAACGGCACCTGACGGACGAGGACTTCCTGCCCGCTGTAGGTGTCGAACGCGCGCGTCTCGACGAGGTCGAACTCGTCGGACGGAGGCAGGGGAAGGCGGTAGCGGTCGGCGAGTACCCGTCCCGCGTAGTCGTCCACGACGCCTCCCACACGCGCTGTCCCTGGGTCTCCGGAGCCTCGAAGACCTCGCGAAACCGCCAATTCCGGTCGTTTACCGGCCCATTGTGGCTGCGTACGGTTCGCGACTTCTCACGATACGTGGCCGGAGGCCAGTCTGCCGCCGGGTCACCGCAACACAGGTCTTAACCTTCCCGGCGAGCCGCGCCCGTACGCCCCGGCGCATCGGGCGCCTACCGGCCACGACCCGCCCCGGTCGCCGACCCGAACCGCCCTCACGGGCGTCGCATCAATGACCGGAACGGGTCGTACTACCCACGAGTTCGCGCCAACGCGGCCCGTTCGTTACGCCCTGCCTCCGCGCCCGCCGTCAGCCGGTCGGCTTGAAAGTGCTGTAAGCCGTCTCACGGAGCGTCCGGCACTCGTCGTCGTCCCACTCGGCCGCCTCACAGGTGATCATGATGGCGTAGCCGTGGCTGGAGTCGACCTTGAAGCCCCGGTTCTGCACCCGCACCCGTTCGCCGCTCTGATCGCGTTCGAACACCCAGTCGGCGACCGTCGGATAGCCGTTGTACTCCACCGAATCCAGGCTCAGGCGCTTGTAGTTGCCGAGGCTTCCCTTTATCTGGGCTTCGAGCCCTTCCCAGGCGCGCTTGGCGTCGTCGGTCGGGTTGGTGCTGAAGTCGACCTGGATACGGGGGAATCCGCCGTCCTCGCTGTAGATGGCGCCCGAGTTCTGGCCCGCCGTACCGGTACGGCGGAAGTCGTCCGGCATCGCCATGGAGAAGCGGAACTGCTTGTCGGTGACCGTCTTGAAGTCGTCCGGCACGCCCTTGCCGTCCGGTCCCGAACCGGAGCCGGAGCCCGAATCCCCGCTGCCCGTACCGGAGTTGTCCGTACCGGAGCTCTTGTCGGCCGACGGGCCGTCGGACGGCTCGCCGGCGCCGCCGTCGGCGGGATCCTGCGGTTTGTCCTGGCCCGCGGTGTCGCCGGTGCCGCTCTTGCTGTCGTCCCCGGCGGTGCTCCCGGCGGACGTGGCGGGATCGTCCTTGGCCGCGCCGCCCTTGTCGTCCGAACCGCCGTTGAGCGCGACCACGAGGACCACGGAGAGGATCGCCAGCAGGACGACCCCGGCGACGATCATCAGGGTGCGGCGCGGGACGACGTCGGCGAGCGAGGCCCGCGTCGCCGTGGTCCGCGCGGTGCCCCCGTCGGGGGTACCGGCGCCGACGGACGGGGACGCGGTGACCACTCCCGCGCCCGCGGTGCCCGCGCCGGACGCCGCGGCGGCGCCCTTCGTCCGGCCCGCCGCGGCGCCCGCCGCGGCGGCGCCCCGGTTCACGGCGGCTTCCTCGGTCCTGCTCCTGGGCACCTTCGGCCGGTCCCCGGACTCCGGTTCGAGCGGCGGGAGCGCCACGACACGCGTCGCGTCGAGAGCGGGCTCCGGTCCCGGGGAGTCGGGGGCGTCGACGACGCCCTGGAGCAGGGCCCGCGCGCCCGCGTCGTCCAGCCGCAGCGCCGGGTCCTTGGCCAGCAGGCCGTAGATGACCTCTTCCAGCGGGCCCGCGTTCTTCGGCGGGTCGAGCGGTTCGGTCATGACGGCCGTGAGGGTCGCGATGGCCGACCCCTTGTCGTACGGAGGGCAGCCCTCGACCGACGCGTAGAGCAGTCCGCCCAGCGACCAGAGGTCGGCGGCCGGGCCGGGCTTCTTGCCACGGGCGCGCTCGGGCGAGATGTACGAGGGGGCGCCGACGAGCATGCCGGTCGAGGTGACCGACGGGTCGCCCTCCACCTGCGCGATGCCGAAGTCGGTGAGCACGACCCGGCCGTCCTCGGCGATCAGCACGTTGGACGGCTTCACGTCGCGGTGCAGGATGCCCTCGCGGTGTGCCGAGCGCAGTACGTCCAGGATCGCCAGCCCGACCTCGGCGGCGCGCCGGGGGGTGAGCACCCCGTCCTCACGCACGGCCTCGGCGAGGGACTTGCCCTCGATCAGTTCCATGACGATCCAGGGGCGGTCGTCCTCGTCCACGACGTCGTAGACCGTGACCGCCCCGTTGTTGCGGATACGGGCGATCGCCTTGGCCTCGCGCAGGGTGCGCGTGATCAGACGGCGCTTCTCGTCCTCGTCGATGCTGCTGGGGAAGCGCAGTTCCTTGACGGCGACCGTACGGCCGAGTGTCTCGTCGACGGCCCGCCAGACCGTGCCCATGCCGCCCCGGCCGAGCACGTCACCGAGCCGGTACCGTCCGGCCAGCAGCCGGCCCTCGGCCTTTGCCTCAGCCTCCACCTCGACCTGGCGCTCCGTGTCGTCCGCGTCGTTCCCGGGGTCCCGCGCCGTGTCCCGCGACTGCTCCGCCTCCGCCATGCGTCCCCTCTGCGATCCCTGGTGTCCGCCTGCGCCCGGCATCCGTCGCACTGCCGAATGCCCGCCCGTCGGGCGAACGACGCCAGTCTGACGACATGCCCTGACGCCTGCCCGCGCGCGGCGCGGTAACGCGCCCTGACAGAGCCTTCATTGTCCCTCACTCCGGGGCATGCGATGCTCCCGGGTCGTCGATCCGGCGGGACGACGGCCCGAGCGGGCGCGGGCGCGGGGCCGTTGGGCGGGGTACGGCCGAACGGACCGCAGGTCAGAACCCAGTTCGTATCTCGAACTGGGGCGCCCGAAACCTGGCCGCGAAGCCGCGCACCGGGCGCCCCACCCGCCTCAATTCGCCCTGGAATCACACCAGAACGTCCCACGCCCCGGCGGATCCACCGACGGGATCCCCCGCGCGCCTTCTACAGAGGCACGATGTCCGGGGCCCCGAGCCGCGCCGCGTCCGCCGTCAGGTCGTCCGGCTGACGCTGCGACTCGCGCTCCGCCTCCACCCGCTTGCGGTAGTGCTCGACCTCCTTGTCGACCTGGTCCCGGTCCCAGCCGAGCACCGGCGCCATCAGCTCGGCGCACTCGCGGGCGCTGAGCGTGCCCCGGTCGAACGTCTCGATCGAGATCCGGGTGCGCCGGGTCAGGACATCGTCCAGATGCCGTGCCCCCTCGTGCGACGCCGCGTAGACGATCTCGGCCCGCAGATAGTCCTCGGCCGCGCCGAGCGGCTCGCCGAGGCGCGGATCGGCGGCGATCAGCTCCAGCACCTCCTCGACCATCGCGCCGTAGCGGTTGAGCAGATGCTCCACGCGCACCACATGCAGTCCGGTGCGCGCGGCGATCCCCGCGCGCGCGTTCCACAGGGCGCGGTAGCCCTCGGCGCCGAGCAGTGGGGTGTCCTCCGTCACGCACGCCGCCACCCGCTGGTCGAGACCGTGCACCGCCTCGTCCACCGCGTCCTTCGCCATGACCCGGTACGTCGTGTACTTGCCGCCCGCGACGACGACCATGCCCGGCACCGGATGCGCCACGGTGTGCTCGCGCGACAGCTTGCTCGTCGCGTCGGACTCGCCGGCCAGCAGCGGGCGCAGCCCGGCGTACACGCCCTCCACGTCGTCACGCGTCAGCGGGACGGCCAGGACCTCGTTGACGTGTTGCAGGAGGTAGTCGATGTCCGCGCTGGAGGCGGCCGGGTGCGCCTTGTCGAGGTCCCAGTCGGTGTCGGTCGTGCCGACGATCCAGTGCCGGCCCCAGGGGATGACGAACAGCACCGACTTCTCGGTCCGCAGGATCAGTCCGGTCGAGGAGTGGATGCGGTCCTTGGGGACGACCAGGTGGATGCCCTTGGAGGCCCGGACGTGGAACTGTCCGCGCTCACCGATCAGCGCCTGGGTGTCGTCCGTCCACACCCCCGTCGCGTTGACGATCTGCTTGGCCCGGATCTCGTACTCACCCGCGGCGTCCACGTCCCGCACCCGGGCCCCGACGACCCGCTCGCCCTCGCGCAGGAAGCCGACCACACGGGCGCGGCTGGCGACATGCGCCCCGTAGCTCGCCGCCGTACGCACGAGGGTGGCCACATAGCGCGCGTCGTCCATCTGGGCGTCGTAGTACTGAAGCGCTCCGACCAGGGCGTCCTTCTTGAGCGCCGGGGCCACCCGCAGCGCGTTCCGGCGGGAGAGATGCCGGTGCGTCGGCAGGCCCCGGCCGTGGCCCGCCGAGACCGACATCGCGTCGTACAGCGCGACGCCCGATCCCGCGTAGAGCCGCTCCCATCCCTTGTGCCGCAACGGATAGAGGAACGGAACGGGCTTCACCAGGTGCGGGGCCAGCCGCTCCAGCAGCAGCCCGCGCTCCTTCAGTGCCTCCCTGACCAGCCCGAAGTCGAGCATCTCCAGATAGCGCAGGCCGCCGTGGATCAGCTTGCTCGACCGGCTCGACGTGCCCGACGCCCAGTCGCGCGCCTCCACGAGCCCGGTCGAGAGGCCGCGGGTGACGGCGTCGAGCGCCGTCCCGGCGCCGACCACCCCCGCGCCCACGACCAGCACGTCCAGTTCACGCTCGGCCATCTCCGCCAGAGCCGTGGCGCGCTCCTCGGGTCCCAGTGTCGCTGTCCTCACCGCTGCCTCCCGTCGCCCCCGTGTTGTTCGGGCTATTCGATTCTGTCCGCCCTCACCGACTTCAGCCACCGGCTGTGGACAACACCGGACGACAGACGAATCCGGTCCGCCAAATCCACCGACTTGCCCCGTATTGCACGGCCATGTAATGACGCATATCGGTCATATTTACGCCTAGTCTGACATTGCGCTCGCTCGTTCTGTCCACACGGGTTGCGCTCTCTGTCGCCTCCGGTTATGGGAAAGGACGGCCCACATGCCCGCAGACCTCGCCGTCATCGGACTCGGCCATCTCGGCCTGCCCCTCGCCCAGGCCGCCGTGGCGGCCGGCATCGAGACCGTCGGCTACGACACCGACCCCCGGCCCGTCGCCGAACTGGCCGCCGGCCGCACCCCCGTCGACGGCTCGCTCGCCGCCTCCGAGGTGCGCCGGATGCTGGCCGGCGGCTTCCGGCCCACCACCAACCCGACCGAGCTGGGCCGGGTCCGCACCGCCGTCATCTGCGCCCCCACCCCCCTGGGCCCCGACCGGACACTCGACCTCACCGCCGTCGGCGAGGCCGCCCGCGCCCTGGCCGCCCGGCTGCGCCCGCACACCACCGTGCTCCTCGAATCCCCGGCGGGCCCCGGCACCACGGAAGGGTTCCTGCGCACCATCCTGGAGGAGGGCTCCGGCCTGCGCGCCGGACGCGACTTCCACCTCGCCTACTCCCCCAGCCGTCTCGACCCCGGCCGCCGCACCCACGGCCACCACAACACCCCCAAGGTGATCGGCGGACTCACCCCGGCCTGCACCGAGTCGGCCGCCGCCTTCTACGGACGCCTCACCGACAAGGTCGTCCGCGCGCGCGGACCGCGCGAGGCCGAGACCGTCAAACTCCTCGAAACCAACTTCCGGCACGTCAACATCGCGCTCGTCAACGAGATGGCCGTCCTCTGCCACGACCTCGGCGTCGACCTCTGGGACGTCATCCGCTGCGCCGAGACCAAGCCGTTCGGCTTCCAGGCGTTCCGCCCCGGCCCCGGCGTCGGCGGCCACGGCGTCCCCATGGACCCCAGCTACCTCCCGCACGCCGGGCGCACCCCCGGCCACCCGCTGCGGATGGTCGGCCTCGCCCAGGAGATCAACACCCGGATGCCGCAGTACGTGATCCAGCGCTGCGCCACCCTCCTCAACGAGCACGGCAAGTCCGCGCGCGGCGCCCGCGTCCTGCTGCTCGGCGTCACGTACAAGCAGGACCACGCCGACCAGGAGAGCTCACCGGCCACCGAGATCGCCCGCCGGCTGATGGACCTGGGCGCGGCCGTCAGCTATCACGATCCGCACGTCCCCGACTGGCGCGTCCGCGAGCTGCCGGTGCCGCGCGCCGACTCTCTTTACGAGGCCGCCGCGCACGCGGATCTGACGGTGCTGCTCCAGCACCACCGGACGTACGACCTCCAAGGGCTCGCCGTGAAGGCGCAGTTGCTGCTCGACACGCGGGGAGCGAGCCCGGCGGGCGCGGCACACCGGCTCTGACGGCGCGGACGGGAAGGACGGCGGGGCCACCGAGGACGGCCGGCAACCGGTGCGCCGCTTGGCCACAGCCGGGCAATTGCCTACTGCGGTGTCGTAGCGGACTGCTATGGTCCAGGGCGCTCGTACAACGGTGCGGGCATTCCTGGGGGGATTTCTCAAATGAGCCAGTCTGTTCCGCCGCCCGGCAACCCGTTCGGCGGCGATTCCGTGCCGCCCGCCTCCGGCAACGCGCCCGTTTCCGGCAACCCGTACGCGAGCGGCCCCGTACCGCCGTCTTCCGGCAACCCCTTCGCCGGTGGCCCCGCCGCCCCCGCCTCCGGCAACCCGTTCGCGCCCGCGCCGCCGCCCGCGCCGGTCCGGAACAACCTCGCTCTGGGTCTGGGAGCCGCGGTGGTCACCGCGATCGTCGCCGCCGCGATCTACGGCGGTATCGCCGGTGCCATCGAGAGCGAGATCGGTTTCGCCGCCATCGGCGTCGGTTTCCTCATCGGCCTGGTCGCCGGCAAGGTCGGCGGGCGCAACCCGATCCTCGCCGTGGCCAGCGCCGTCCTCGCCCTGGGCGCCGTCTACCTGGGCCAGATCTTCGGCATCGCGATCATCGGGTCCGACGAGCTGGGTGTGCCCGTGACGGACATGCTCTTCGACAACTTCGGCCTGCTGACCGAGGCGTGGAACATGGGCAAGGAAGCGATGACGTTCCTGTTCTTCGCCCTCGCCGGGTTCGCGGCGTTCTCGGCGGCGAAGAAAGCCTGACCCGTCCGGCCGGGGCACCCCGCCCCGGCCGCCCCCGGTCCGTCACCGGTACGAACGCCGACATCGACACGGACATAGACACGAAACGGCGGGTGTCCGTACGGACCGGGCAGCCGGACCGGCGCTCGGCCGGTCAGCTCCGCCACCAGTCGTCCAGCGGGGTGACCGGCACGGTCCGCTTGTGCCGGGTCGCCAGGAAGACCGACTCCAGCCTGGCCGCCACCTCCGGAGTGACGCCGGCGCCCTCCAGATAGTCGTCGATCTCGGCGTACGTCAGCCCGAGCGCCACCTCGTCCGGCAGCGCGGGCCGGTCGTCCTCCAGATCGGCGGTCGGCACCTTCTCCCAGACACTGGACGGAGCGCCCAACTCCCGTAGCAGGGAAGCACCCTGACGCTTCGTCAGTCCGGTCAGCGGTGTGAGGTCGACACCCCCGTCGCCGTATTTGGTGAAGAACCCGGTCACCGCCTCCGCCGCGTGGTCCGTCCCCACGACGAGCAGTCCCAGCTGACCGGCGACCGCGTACTGGATCACCATCCGCTCACGGGCCTTGATGTTGCCCCGGACGAAATCCCGCAGCCGGGACTCGTCCCCCAGCAGTTCCCGCACACCGCGGGCCGCCTCGGCGGCGACGGCGTCCGCGCCCGGCTTGACGTTCACCTCGATCGAGCGGTCCGGCCGGACGAACTCCAGCGCGATCCGCGCGTCGTCCTCGTCGGCCTGGACGCCGTACGGCAGCCGTACCGCGACGAAGGTCGCCTCGTGCCCCTCGGCACGCAGTTCCTCCGCGGCGAGCTGGCAGAGCCGCCCCGTCAGGGTGCTGTCCTGACCGCCGCTGATCCCCAGCACATAGCCGGTGGCCGGGGTCGACCGCAGAAAGTCCTTGAGGAAGCCGACCCGTCGCCGGATCTCCGCCCCCGGCTCGATGACCGCCCTGACGCCGAGTTCCGCCTGTATCCGTTCGCGTAGATTCGCCACGCGCGCCACTGTACTGACCGCGCTCCGACCGGTCGCCGGGGCCCGGAAACAGGGAGCAGGGAGCAGGAGACAGTGAGCCCGCATGCACGGAGCCCGAATCCCGGGAGCCCCGAGACACTGCGCCGGGCACACGGAAACGCCCCGGACCCGTGTCCGGTTGGTTCCACAACCACGGGTCCGGGGCGTCGCGTGCGTGCGCTCAGCGGCTGTGCTGCGAGTCCGCGACCGTCACCTCGACGCGCTGGAACTCCTTGAGCTCGCTGTAACCCGTCGTCGCCATCGCCCTCTTGAGCGCGCCGAAGAAGTTCATCGACCCGTCGGGGCTGTGCGAGGGCCCGGTCAGGACCTCCTCGGTCGTACCGACCACACCCAGGTCCACCAGCTTGCCGCGCGGCACGTCCTCGTGGACGGCCTCCATGCCCCAGTGGTGCCCGTTGCCCGGCGCGTCGCTCGCCCGCGCCAGCGGGGAGCCCATCATCACCGCGTCGGCACCGCACGCCACGGCCTTCGGCAGGTCGCCGGACCAGCCCACCCCGCCGTCGGCGATCACATGCACGTACCGCCCGCCGGACTCGTCCATGTAGTCCCGCCTGGCGGCGGCCACGTCCGCGACGGCCGTCGCCATCGGCACCTGGATACCCAGCACGTTACGGGTGGTGTGCGCGGCGCCGCCGCCGAAGCCGACCAGCACCCCGGCCGCGCCCGTGCGCATCAGGTGCAGCGACGCGGTGTACGTGGCGCAGCCGCCGACGATGACCGGGACGTCCAGTTCGTAGATGAACTGCTTGAGGTTCAGCGGCTCGGCCGCGCCCGAGACATGCTCGGCGGAGACCGTCGTGCCCCGGATGACGAAGATGTCGACCCCGGCGTCCACGACGGCCTTGGAGAACTGCGCGGTGCGCTGCGGCGAGAGCGCGGCGGCCGTGACCACGCCCGAGTCGCGCACCTCCTTGATACGCCGCCCGATCAGCTCCTCCTGGATCGGCGCGGCGTAGATCTCCTGGAGCCTGCGGTTGGCCGTCGCCCCGTCCAGCCCGGCGATCTCGTCCAGCAGGGGCTGCGGGTCCTCGTAACGGGTCCACAGTCCTTCGAGGTTGAGCACACCGAGACCGCCCAGCTCACCGATGCGGATCGCCGTCGCCGGCGACACGATGGAGTCCATGGGGGCGGCCAGGAAGGGCAGTTCGAAGCGGTAGGCGTCGATCTGCCAGGCGATCGAGACCTCCTTCGGGTCGCGGGTGCGCCGGCTGGGGACGACGGCGATGTCGTCGAAGGCGTACGCCCGGCGTCCGCGCTTGCCGCGGCCGATCTCGATCTCAGTCACGATGTGTGGCCTTTCCTCTGCGTCTGCCGGTCCAGTATCCCCGAACCGTCCCGGCACGCCCGTGAGGGGCGGTCCCGAAAGCTGTCGGGACCGCCCCTCACGGGCGTGCGGGAGGCCGTGTCAGCGCCGGGTGTAGTTCGGCGCCTCGACCGTCATCTGGATGTCGTGCGGGTGGCTCTCCTTGAGACCGGCGGAGGTGATCCGTACGAAACGGCCGTTCTCCTGGAGCTCCGGAACGGTGCGCCCGCCGACGTAGAACATCGACTGCCGCAGGCCGCCGGTCAGTTGGTGCACGACCGAGGAGAGCGGGCCCCGGTACGGCACCTGGCCCTCGATGCCCTCGGGCACCAGCTTCTCGTCGGACGCCACGCCCTCCTGGAAATACCGGTCCTTGGAGAACGAGCGCTGGTCGCCACGGCTCTGCATGGCGCCCAGCGAGCCCATGCCTCGGTACGACTTGAACTGTTTGCCGTTGATGAACATCAGCTCGCCCGGCGACTCCTCGCAGCCCGCGAGCAGCGAGCCGAGCATCACCGTGTCGGCGCCCGCGACCAGGGCCTTGGCGATGTCGCCGCTGTACTGGAGGCCGCCGTCGCCGATGACCGGGACGCCCGCCGCCTTGGCGGCCAGCGCCGCCTCGTAGATCGCGGTGACCTGCGGGACGCCGATACCGGCGACGACGCGGGTCGTACAGATGGAACCGGGGCCCACACCGACCTTGATGCCGTCGACACCGGCGTCGATCAGCGCCTGCGCGCCGTCGCGGGTGGCGATGTTGCCGCCGACGACATCGACGGAGCCGTTCGACTTGATCTTCGAGACCATGTCGCCGACGAGCCGCGAGTGGCCGTGGGCGGTGTCGACCACGATGAAGTCGACGCCCGCCTCGATGAGGGCCTGGGCGCGCTCGTACGCGTCCCCGGCGACACCGACGGCCGCGCCGACGATCAGCCGGCCCTCGCCGTCCTTGGCGGCGTTCGGGTACTTCTCCGCCTTGACGAAGTCCTTGACCGTGATGAGGCCCTTGAGCAGACCCGCGTCGTCCACCAGCGGCAGCTTCTCGATCTTGTGCCGGCGCAGCAGCTCCATGGCGTCCACGCCGGAGATGCCGACCTTGCCGGTGACCAGCGGCATCGGCGTCATGACCTCGCGCACCTGGCGCGTACGGTCCGACTCGAAGGCCATGTCACGGTTGGTGACGATGCCGAGCAGCTTGCCCGCGCGGTCGGTGACCGGGACGCCGCTGATCCGGAACTTGGCGCAGAGCCGGTCCGCCTCGCCGAGCGTCGCGTCGGGGTTGACCGTGATCGGGTCGGTGACCATGCCGGACTCGGAGCGCTTCACGAGGTCGACCTGGTTGGCCTGGTCGGCGATGGAGAGATTGCGGTGCAGGACGCCCGCGCCGCCCTGCCGCGCCATGGCGATGGCCATGCGCGCCTCGGTGACCTTGTCCATCGCCGCCGACAGCAGCGGGATGTTCACCTTGACGTTCTTCGAGAGGTACGAGGAGGTGTCGATCTCGTCGGGCGCCATGTCGGACGCGCCCGGGAGCAGCAGCACGTCGTCGTATGTCAGCCCGAGCGTCGCGAACTTCCCGGGCACTCCGTCGACGTTTGCAGTCATGACACCTTCCCCAATGGCCTTGCTCGGTGCGGACGCCCATGCTAACGGGAAGCGGGGGCGTCTGATTCCACGCTCCGGACGCCCGGCCGGTACGCCTGCCCCGGGCGCCCGCCGCGGATGCCGGGCGCCTGCCGCTCGGGACGTCTGCCGCTCGATACTGCCCGGGACGTCTACTGCCCGGGACGTCTACTGCTCGGCCAGCGCGCGCAGTCTGCTGAGCGCGCGGTGCTGTGCGACCCGTACGGCGCCGGGCGACATGCCCAGCATCTGCCCGGTCTCCTCGGCGGTCAGCCCGACCGCGACCCGCAGCACCAGCAGCTCGCGCTGGTTGTCGGGGAGGTTGGCGAGGAGTTTCTTGGCCCACTCGGCGTCGCTGCTGAGCAGTGCGCGCTCCTCGGGACCGAGGGAGTCGTCGGGCCGTTCGGGCATCTCGTCCGAGGGCACCGCCGTGGAGCCCGGGTGCCGCATGGCCGCCCGCTGGAGATCGGCGACCTTGTGCGCGGCGATGGCGAAGACGAACGCCTCGAAGGGGCGCCCCGTGTCCTTGTAGCGCGGCAGCGCCATCAGTACGGCGACGCAGACCTCCTGCGCGAGGTCCTCCACGAAGTGGCGGGCGTCGCCGGGCAGTCGGTTGAGCCGGGTGCGGCAGTAGCGCAGCGCGAGAGGGTGCACCCGGGCCAGAAGATCGTGCGTGGCCTGCCCGTCCCCCTCGACGGCACGATGAACGAGCGCACCGATCACCGTGGTCTCGTCATCGCGCATCGGACCATGGTGCCCCGATGGCCTTCGATCCGTGGCACCGCGTTCGTAGTTGTGCACCGAAGCGTTATGAGCAGGTGCGCCGGAACTCATCTCTGGCGCCCTCCTCTTCCGCTCGACCGACTCGTCCCCGAGGAACTCCACAACTCAAGGATGCGGCATCGGGCGGGAAACTGTGGCGTACGGGCGCCGCCGGCCCGTTCCGCCGCCCCGTCCGCCGCAGGGCGGACGGGGTTCCGCGACGGTCCGGAGGAGTTGCCCGTACGGCTCCGACCAGGGCCGACCCGGGGCGCGCGGCCCTGTCCGGCGGACAGGCCTAGCGGACGAGACCCCAGCGGAATCCGAGGGCCACGGCGTGCGCGCGGTCCGAGGCGCCGAGCTTCTTGAACAGCCGGCGGGCGTGGGTCTTGACCGTGTCCTCGGAGAGGAACAGCTCACGCCCGATCTCCGCGTTCGACCGCCCGTGGCTCATGCCTTCGAGCACCTGGATCTCCCGCGCGGTGAGCGTCGGCGCGGCGCCCATCTCGGCCGACCGCAGCCGGCGCGGGGCGAGCCGCCACGTGGGGTCGGCGAGCGCCTGCGTCACCGTCGCGCGAAGCTCCGCGCGGGACGCGTCCTTGTGCAGATAGCCGCGGGCACCGGCGGCGACCGCGAGTGCGACACCGTCCAGGTCCTCGGCGACCGTGAGCATGATGATCCGGGCGCCCGGATCGGCGGACAGCAGCCGCCGGACGGTCTCGACACCGCCCAGACCGGGCATGCGTACGTCCATCAGAATCAGATCCGAGCGGTCGGCGCCCCAGCGGCGGAGGACTTCCTCACCGTTGGCCGCGGTCGTCACGCGCTCGACGCCGGGCACGGTCGCAACCGCGCGGCGCAGCGCCTCTCGGGCAAGCGGGGAGTCGTCGCAGACGAGGACGGATGTCATGGCCGCCCTCCGCAGCTGATGCGCGTCACCTTGAGCCTCCAGGCTGAGTACATGTGTTCACCTGTGCGATTGACGCCATCGGGCATGTGCCCGATCGCCAGTTCCTTCAACCGCCTCGACCACTCAACGACGGTCACTCGAAAGAGTTACGGGTCAGGAATCGCTCTCGGCACTCTACGTGAGGGTGCGGACACAGAGCAGAGCCTCGCAGGTCATCGTGCGATCACTCTGTGCCATGCCCCATTTAGCGCCTTTTCCGAGCTTTAGCTAGTGTCTGTAGCTAAATTGGCAATGAGTCATATTTACATCTACTTACACAGGAGATGTACGGTCATGCGCACGATGCGGTCAGCGCGTCGGGCTCCTGCCCGGCGCCCTGGGGCGCATCCCACGCCCTGGCGACCCCCGCTTCCACGGATTCAAGGGGACATGAGCAATGGCAGATTTCTCCCGCCTTCCCGGACCCAACGCGGATCTGTGGGACTGGCAGCTCCTCGCCGCCTGTCGCGGCGTCGACAGTTCGCTGTTCTTCCACCCGGAGGGAGAGCGGGGCGCGGCTCGCAGCGCCCGCGAGACCTCGGCCAAGGAAGTCTGCATGAGATGCCCGGTCCGGGCGCAGTGCGCGGCGCACGCGATGGCGGTCCGGGAGCCGTACGGGGTGTGGGGCGGGCTGACGGAGGACGAGCGCGAGGAGCTGATGGGGCGCGCCCGCACCCGGCTGGTCACGACCTCGGCGACGAACGGGCCGAGCGGGCCCGGCGCACCGGAAGCACCGGCCGCACCGAGCAGATCCGACGGGCCGGACGGCACGAACGGCGTGAACGGGTCGAGCGGGGCGGATCACGACTGACCCGTCACCACCTTTCGCAGAAACGTTCCTGCATTCGGTTCCCGCAGTCGCTGACGCATGCCCCGATGACGGATGCCCCGATCGCGCACCCGGCCGGGCCGGGCGGGCAGTGCGCGAGCGAAGGCAGGGGCGACGTGGGCGGGATGTGGAGGCGTCGGCCGCAGGCGCACGCACGGGCGGCGCGCAGGGGTGTCAGCGCGACGCGGCCCGCTCCAGCTCGTCCAGCGTGGCCGCCACCGCCGGGACCCTTGCCAGGTCGGGCAGGGTGAGCGCGACGATCTCGCGCCGTACGGCGGGCTCCACGGTGACTGTCCGGGCCGCCTTGGGCGCCACCGACTCCATGGCCAGTTCCGGCAGGAACGCGACCCCGAGCCCCGCCCCGACCAGCCCGATCACCGCCGGGTAGTCGTCCGTCGCGAAGTCGATACGGGGGGTGAACCCGGCCTTCTCGCAGGCGTCGACCAGCTGGTGGCGGCAGCGCGGGCAGCCCGCGATCCACGATTCGTCGGCGAGGTCCGCGATGGAGACGGTGTCGGCCCCGGCCAGCCGGTGGCCCTCGGGGAGCAGCCCGACGAGCCGGTCGGTGAGCAGCGGGCGTACGACCAGGTCGTCCCACTCGCCCTCGCCGGCGCCGCCCGTGGAGTCGTAACGGAAGGCCAGCGCCACGTCGCAGTCGCCGTCGCGCAGCATCTCGACGGAGCGCGGCGGTTCGGCGTCGACGAGCGAGACGCGGGTGCCGGGGTGGGCGGCGCGCAGCGCGGCCAGCGCGGCGGGGACCAGCGCGGAGCTTCCGCTGGGGAACGAGACCAGCCGGACCCGGCCGGCGCGCAGGCCCGCGATGGCCGCGACCTCCTCCTCGGCGGCCGTGAGTCCGGAGAGGATGCCCGCCGCGTGCCGGACCAGCGCCTCGCCGGCCTGGGTGAGCCGCATCGAGCGGCTGGTGCGGATCAGCAGGGTCGTGCCGACGGACGCTTCGAGGCCCTTCATCTGCTGGCTGACGGCCGGCTGCGTACAGCCCAGCTCCCGGGCGGCGGCGGAGAACGAGCCGGTGGTGGCGACGGCGCGCAGGACACGGAGGTGGCGTGCTTCGATCACCCTTCGACCATAAGCGATGCTTGGGGTATGGCGAAAATGAGCGGTCGGGCATTTGAGAGGCGTGGGCGGCGGGCGAGGGTTAGCGTGCCGTCATGAAACTTCTGACGGTGAATGTGGGACAGCCCATGACCGCCGGGTACACGGAGTCGCCCAGCGGGGCGACCGGCATCGACAAGCGGCCGGTGGACGGCCCGGTCGCGGTGCGCGATCCCGGCCCCAAGGGGGTCGGAGCCAGCGGTCTGGCCGGGGACACGGTCTGCGACCTGCGCCATCACGGCGGCAGCGACCAGGCCGTGTACGTGTACGCGCGGGAGGATCTCGACTTCTGGGAGCGCGAGTTGGGCCGTCCGCTGGCCAACGGCAGCTTCGGGGAGAACCTGACGACGTCGGGTGCCGATCTGAACGGGACGAAGATCGGGGAGCGCTGGCGGGTGGGCCCTGATCTGGTGCTGGAGGCGACCAGCGGCCGGATTCCGTGCCGTACGTTCGGCGGCTGGCTCGGTGAGCGGGGCTGGGTCCGGCGCTTCACCCGGCAGGGCGTGACCGGGGCGTACTTCCGGGTGCTGGTGCCGGGCGAGGTCCGCGCGGGCGACCCGATCGAGGTGCTGCACCGGCCCGACCACGAGGTGACGGTGGCGCTCGCCTTCCGCGCCGCGACGACCGAGCGTGAGCTGCTGCCCCGGGTGCTGGCGGCCGGGGAGGCCCTGCACACGGAGGAGTTGCGGGCGGCCCGGGAGTACGTGCGGAAGTACGGCGGCACGGTGGGGGACGCGGTGGGCGACACCGTGGGGAACACGGTCGGCAGTGTCGAGAGCGCCGGCGCGGTCTGAGGGTGGGAGCGTGCGCCCGGCGCGCGTATCGCAGCGGCGTAGCACTTCCCGGTGGCCGGACGGGCGTTCGCGCCGGGCGCGCGACCGTCTAACGTGCCGCCTATGACGACTGCTTTGATTACGGGTGCGACCGCGGGGATCGGCGCCGCCTTCGCGCGGCGGCTGGCGGCGGGCGGCACCTCCCAGTCCGGCGGGCTGGGAAGCGGCCACAACCTGGTACTGGTCGCCCGCGACACGGAACGCCTGCGGCGTCAGGCCACCGAACTGCACGACCTGCACGGCATCGAGGCCGAGGTGCTGACCGCCGACCTCGCCACGGACGAGGGCATCGAGGCGGTCGAGAAGCGGCTCGACGACCGCCAGCACCCCATCGATCTCCTGGTCAACAACGCCGGGTTCGGCAACAAGGGCCCGTTCCTCGACGTGTCGATGGCCGACGAGCTGACGATGCTGAAGGTGCACTGCGAGGCGGTGCTGCGGCTGACGTCGGCGGCCGTCATCGGCATGCGCGAGCGGGGGCGCGGCGGTGTGGTGAACGTGGCGTCGGTGGCCGCGTTCCTGCCGCGCGGGACGTACGGGGCGTCGAAGGCGTGGGTCGTGCAGTTCACCCAGGGCGCCGCGCGGGACCTGGCGGACAGCGGGGTACGGCTGATGGCGCTCTGCCCCGGTTTCACCCGTACGGAGTTCCACGACCGGGCGGGAATGGGGACGGACAACATCCCCAACTGGATGTGGCTGGACGCCGACAAGCTGGTGTCGGCGGCACTGGCGGACCTGGCGCGCGGCCGGACGGTGTCCGTGCCGGACCCGCGCTACAAGGCCCTGATGGGCGCGGTGAAGCTGGCACCCCGGGGGTTGCTGGGCGGGATCACGTCGAAGACGGGCCGCAAGTACGGGCCCAGGTGACCCGGCCCCGGAGAACCGGCCGATCGCGCCGTACCCCCGTACCCCGCGTCGGGGCACGACCACCGAGGAGCACCACGAAGGACCGACGCGGGCCGACCCGGACCATCGAGGGGACCGACCACCACCATGCACGACGCCACTGACAACCGGCCGTCCGCGCTGCTCTCGATGGGGCCGGGTGTCGCGGAGCGGCTGTTCCCGCCCGACCGTCTCGACCGGCTGACCCGGCTCGTACGCGTCGATCCGCGCCTGGTCGCCGGTACCCTGACCGGCCCCGGCCTCGACCCGGCCGTCGCCGCCGCGCTCGCCGGCGCCGAACTGCTCGTCACCTGCTGGGGCGCGCCGCCCCTCACCGCCGAGGTGCTGGACGCCGCACCCCGGCTGCGCGCGGTGGTGCACGCCGCCGGGTCGGTCAAGCACCATGTCACGGACACCTGTTGGGAGCGCGGCATCGCGGTGGCGTCGGCGGCGGGGGCCAACGCGCTGCCGGTGGCGGAGTACACGCTGGCCGCGATCCTCTTCGCGGGCAAACGGGTCCTCGGCTCGGCGCACCGTTTCCGCGAGGTGCGCGGGGCGCACGACTGGCACGCGGAACTGGGCGGGGCGGCGGGCGGGGTCGGCGGTGGGGGCGGGATGGGCCGTACCGCCGGGGTGGGCAACTACCGCCGTACGGTCGGGATCGTCGGCGCCTCCCGGATCGGCCGCCGGGTGATCGAACTGCTGCGCCCGTTCGATCTCGACGTCCTGCTGTACGACCCGTACGTGGACGCCGCCGGGGCGGCGGCGCTCGGCGTCGAGTCCGTACCGCTGGACGAACTGTGCGCCCGTTCCCAGGTGGTGACCGTCCACGCGCCGCAGGTCCCGGCCACCCGTCGTCTGATCGGCGCCGCCCAGCTCGCGGCCATGCCGGACGGCGCGACGCTGATCAACACCGCGCGCGGCACACTCGTGGACGAGGACGCGCTGCTGCCGGAACTGGTGGCCGGGCGGCTGGACGCGGTGCTGGACGTGACGGACCCCGAACCGCCCGCGCCCGACTCGCCGTTGTACGACCTGCCGAACGTGCTGCTGACCCCGCATGTCGCGGGCTCGCTGGGCGGTGAGCTGCACCGGATGGCGGACCACGCGCTGGACGAGGTGGAGCGGTTCGCGAAGGGGCTGCCGTTCCGCGACCCCGTACGCCCGTCGGAGCTGCCGTACTCGGCATGACCGGCCGTTGACGCGCCGAGGCCCGGCACCCCCGAAGGGGTGCCGGGCCTCGGCGCGTCGTACCGAAGACCTGCGGACCTCAGTGGCTGTGGCCGTGGCCGCCGTGACCGGCGTCGCCCTCGTCGTCGGCCGGCTTCTCGACGACCAGGGTCTCGGTCGTCAGCAGCAGCGCGGCGATGGACGCGGCGTTCTCCAGCGCGGAGCGGGTGACCTTGACCGGGTCGATGACGCCGGCCTTCACCAGGTCGACGTACTCGCCGGTGGAGGCGTTGAAGCCGTGGCCCTTGTCGAGCTCGGCGACCTTCGCGGTGATGACGTAGCCCTCAAGACCGGCGTTCTCGGCGATCCAGCGCAGCGGCTCGACCACGGCGCGGCGGACGACCGCGACACCGGTGGCCTCGTCGCCCGTCTTGCCCAGGCCGTCCTCCAGCACCTTGGCGGCGTGCACCAGGGCGGAGCCACCACCGGAGACGATGCCCTCCTCGACCGCGGCGCGGGTCGCGGAGATGGCGTCCTCCAGACGGTGCTTCTTCTCCTTCAGCTCCACCTCGGTGGCGGCGCCGACCTTGATCACGCACACGCCGCCGGCCAGCTTCGCGAGGCGCTCCTGGAGCTTCTCGCGGTCCCAGTCGGAGTCCGTGGACTCGATCTCGGCCTTGATCTGGTTGACGCGGCCGGTGACCTCGGAGGAGTCGCCACCGCCGTCGACGATGGTCGTGTCGTCCTTGGAGACGGTGACACGGCGCGCCGAGCCCAGCACGTCGAGACCGGCCTGGTCGAGCTTGAGGCCGACCTCCTCGGCGATGACGGTCGCGCCCGTGAGGGTGGCGATGTCGCCGAGCATGGCCTTGCGGCGGTCACCGAAGCCGGGGGCCTTCACGGCGACGGCGTTGAACGTGCCGCGGATCTTGTTGACGACGAGGGTGGAGAGCGCCTCGCCCTCGACATCCTCGGCGATGATCAGCAGCGGCCGGGAGCCACCCGCCTGGATGACCTTCTCCAGCAGCGGCAGCAGGTCCTGGATGGAGCTGATCTTGCCCTGGTTGATCAGGATGTACGGGTCGTCGAGGACGGCCTCCATACGCTCCTGGTCGGTCACCATGTACGGCGAGAGGTAGCCCTTGTCGAAGGCCATGCCCTCGGTGAACTCCAGCTCCAGGCCGAAGGTGTTGGACTCCTCGACGGTGATGACACCGTCCTTGCCGACCTTGTCCATCGCGTCGGCGATCAGCTCGCCGACCTGCGAGTCCTGGGCGGAGAGCCCGGCCACGGCGGCGATGTCCGACTTGTCGTCGATCGGGCGGGCCGTGTCCAGCAGCTCCTTGGAGACGGCGGCGACGGCGGCGTCGATGCCCTTCTTCAGGGCGGCCGGGGAGGCGCCGGCGGCGACGTTGCGCAGACCCTCGCGGACCAGCGCCTGGGCCAGCACGGTGGCGGTGGTGGTGCCGTCACCCGCGATGTCGTTGGTCTTGGTCGCCACCTCCTTCACGAGCTGGGCGCCGAGGTTCTCGTACGGGTCGTCGAGCTCGACCTCGCGGGCGATCGTGACACCGTCGTTGGTGATGGTCGGCGCGCCGAACTTCTTGTCGATGACGACGTTGCGGCCCTTGGGGCCGATCGTCACCTTGACCGTGTCGGCAAGCTTGTTGACGCCGCGCTCAAGGGCGCGACGGGCGTCCTCGTCGAACTTCAGAATCTTCGCCATGGCAGCTTTCTCTCAACCTCTCGAACGAACAACCAACTACGCCCCGGGCCACCCGGCGATGCGGGGGCCAGGGGCGCAGTTCACAGCGGGACTGTGGAATTACTTCTCGATGATCGCGAGCACGTCGCGGGCCGAGAGGACGAGGTACTCCTCGCCGCTGTACTTCACCTCAGTGCCGCCGTACTTGCTGTACAGAACGACGTCGCCGACGGAGACGTCGAGCGGAAGCCGCTCGCCGTTCTCGAAGCGACCCGGACCGACGGCCAGGACGACGCCCTCCTGGGGCTTCTCCTTGGCCGTGTCCGGAATAACCAGGCCAGAGGCCGTGGTCTGCTCTGCGTCGAGCGGCTGGACCACAATGCGGTCCTCGAGCGGCTTGATGGCAACCTTGGTGCTGGCGGTCGTCACGATCCGACCTCCCCCTTCGGAGATCTCACGGGGTTAACTGTCTCTGGGTGGCGTGACCAGTCCCGATCCGTCGTCGCGGGTGCCGGACCTGACGTGTCACGCGTTTGGCACTCTCCAGTGGGGAGTGCCAGACATGACACTATGACCGCGATTAGCACTCGGTCAAGCTGAGTGCCAATTCAGCGCCGCGCGCCGCCCGATGAGGTGGCTCTCCGGCCGGACGCTGACGGACGGCCGACGGGCGGCCGACGGGGAGCCGACGGACTCCCCCGGGCCCCGGGGCGGGCCGTTCCCGGGGCCCGCGTCCGGGACCGGCCGGGCCGGGACACGGACCCTCAGACGTAGTCCTCCAGCTTCGCGACCGCGTAACCCTTCTCCGTGATCGTCTTCATGACGTTGCGGATCATGTCGGGCATCGAGCCCTTCCAGTCGCCCTTCCCCCGGAAGTGCGTGAGGACGATGTCGCCGGGGCGCAGCTTCCGGTCCCACTCGCGCCACTCCAGGTGGTCCGGGAACGCCTCGGCCGCCCAGAGCGGCACGGCCTTGACGCCGCAGGACTTGGCGGCGCGCAGGGTGGCGGCGTCGTAGTTGCCGTACGGCGGCCGGAACAGCTCGGGCCGGGTGCCGTACCGCTTCTTCATCCGGTCCTGCTGGCCGCAGATCTCCCGCTTCTGCTCCCGGGGCGAGAGTCCGGGGAGGTAGGGGTGGGTGAGGGTGTGGTTGTGCAGGCCGACGCCCCGGTCGCGCATCTTCGTGAAGTAGCCGTAGTCGTCCTTGATGACGTAGTCGCTGAGGAAGGCGCTGTACGGGATCCTCAACTCGTCCATCATGCGCGGCAGTTCGGGGTCCTTCTCGGCACCGTCGTCGATCGTGAGGAAGACGATCCGTTCCTTGGTCGGGACGGCGGTGAAGACCGGCGGCAGGTTCGCGCCGCCGGTGACCTCGAAGCCCTTGCGGGTGGTGATCCGGGGTTTGACGGCGGGCGGCGGGGGCGCGGCGAGGGGTGTCTTCGCGAGTCTCCACTTCCTGGCGGCGACGGCGCGCAGCGCCTGGACCCTGGCGACGGCGGCGGCGTCGAGTCGCTGGGCGGCGCCGGGCTTTCCCGCCGCCCCGGGTTTCCGCGCGGCACCGGCCTCGGGGCCGGGGCCGCGCAACCAGGCGGGGGCGGAGCGCACACCGGCCGGCACCGGCCCGGCGGGGGCGGACTCCACCGGGCCGCCGCCTCCGCCCCTGCCGGCACCGCCACCGTCGCCGGCGGGCGCGCGGCCGGGACCGCCGCCTCCGCCGTCGCCGCCGGGCCGCCCGCCGCCCCGGTCGCCCTGCTCCGCCGCGCAGGCGGAGCCGAGCGCGGCGATCAGCAGTACGGCGAGGGTCGTCCGGGTCCGTCCGCGTCGGCGCGCGCTCCGGGACTCCGCTCCCATTTCTTCCTTTTGTCGTACTAGATGCATGGCGCCGCATCCTGTCAGCGCCCGGCCCGAGCGCCCCGCAGGCACCGCCGGGGCGCGACGACGGTCCGCCCGGCTGGCCCACAATGGCCCGGTGACCGACCGCACCCCCTCCCCCAGTCCCCCGCCGGGGCCCGCCCCGCACTCCCCCTCGGCGCTCGCCGCGCTCCTCTCCGACGAGGGCCAGAGCCTGCTCACCGCCCTGCGCGACCACGACCCGGCACGGGAACTGGCCCTGGCGACCCGGCTGCGCCGCGACCACCCCGCCGCGCTGGTCTCGTCGGCCCTCGCCCAGGCCCGGCTGCGGCAGCGGGCGGTCGCGAAGTTCGGCGAGCGGGACGCGTACCGCATGTACTTCACCCCGGACGGCGTCGAGCAGGCCACCCGTACCTCGGTCGCCGCCCACCGGGCGCGCCGGTTCCGGGATCTGGGCCTCGGCGGCCCCGGCGGGCTCCCCGCGCGGATCACGGACCTGTGCTGCGGTGTCGGCGGCGACGCGATCGAACTGGCCCGCGCGGGCTTCGCCGTGACCGCCGTCGACCGCTCCCCCGACACCTGCGAGATCGCCGCGCACAACATCCGGACGCTGGCACCGGACGCGCCGCCGCCCGCCGTCGTGTGCGCGGACGTCACGACGTACGACCTGTCGGCCGCGCCCGCCCCCGACGCCCTGTTCATCGACCCGGCCCGGCGCGGCGGCCGGGGGCGGATCTTCGACCCGGAGGCGTACTCGCCACCGCTGTCCTGGGCCGTCGCGGCGGTGCGGGCGGTCGGCGCGGGCGGCATCAAGATCGCCCCCGGCATCCCGCACGAACTGGTCCCCGGCGACTTCGAGGCCGAGTGGATCTCGGACGGCGGCGACGTCAAGGAGGCGGTGCTCTGGCACCGCGCCGACGCCCCGCACGGGCACCCCGCCGACGCCCCGGACGGCGCGGCGATCACGCCGGGCGCCCGGCGCGCCACCCTGCTGCCCGCCGGCGTCACACTCACCGGGCACGGACTGCCCGACCCCCCGGTCCGGGAGGTCGGCCGCTATCTGTACGAGCCGGACGGCGCCGTCATCCGGGCGCATCTGGTCGCCGAGGCCGCCGCCGAGCTGGACGGCGGGCTGATCGACGGGACGATCGCGTACATCACGGCGGACGAGCTGCGCCCGACGCCGTACGCGACGGCGTACGAGATCACCGACCGGCTGCCGTTCAACCTCAAGCGGCTCAAGGCCCTGCTCCGCGAGCGCGAGGTCGGTGTCCTGACCGTCAAGAAGCGCGGCTCGCCGGTCGAACCGGAGGAACTGCGACGGAGGATGAAGCTCCAGGGGCGGGCGTCCGCCACGGTCTTCCTCACGCGCGTCGCGGGCGCGCCGACGATGCTGCTCGGCCACCCCGCCGGGAGTCCGTGACCGGCTTCTCCGCCCGCTCCGTCAAGGTGTCGCCTCCGCCGCCGCCCTGCCGCCGCTGTCCGGCCGCCCCGATCCTCCGCGTGGACAGTGCGGACAGTCTTGTGACCGTTTTAGGACGCCCGGACCCATGCGCCCCGATGTGATCAAGCCATAAGCTCCACCGCACGGGGGCGACTTGACGCGCGCTGCCCGAACACTGCTGTCGGCGAGGGTAGTTGGGGGCGGAGACATGACGGTGCACGGGGGAACTTCGGCGTACGACGGGGCGTTGCCGCCCGGCGGTCCGGCGGGGCGGCGCGCGATGCCCCAACCGCTCGACGCCGCACGGTGGTTGGTCTACGCGATCTTCGGCTTCACGGTGCTCGGCGGGATCGGTCTGCTCCTCTCGGCCTCCGACGCGGACGCGGTGGACGCCGAACTCGTCGGGCTGACCCTGTGGGCGGCGGCGCCCGGTACGGCGGGCTGGCTGCTCGTCAGGCGGCTGCGCACCGGCGGCATCCGGCGGTGGCGGGGGCTGATCGCCGTACAGGTGTGGCTGCTGGTCGGTGCCCTCGCCACCGTCGCGGAGGGGTCCTTCCAGGGCTTCACCCAACTCCTGCTGCCCGTACTGATCCTGGTCTTCCTGAGCCGCCCCGAGAGCCGGGAGTGGGTGCGTCTCGCCCCCGAACTGCGGGCGGAGCACCGGCCGTTCTCCTTCGCGCGGTTCATCCGGTGGCGGCGGGACGGGGGCCAGACGACGGTCGAGTACGCCGGGCTGTTCGTGGTGGTCGCGGCGATCGTCGTCGGTCTCGTGGTGAGCGGTGTCGGCGGGCAGGTCTCGGACGGCCTGCGGTCGGCTGTCTGTTCGATCACGGGGGCGGGGTGCCCGGCCGGGGGCGGTGGCACGGTCGAGGCGGGTGACGGGGCGGACGAGCCGGGTGACCCGGACGGCCCGGACGGCCCCGGCGGCCCGGACGCCCCCGGTGAACCGGGAGAGCCGTCGGACCCCGCCGATCCCCGGACCGAGGGCCCCGGCGGCACCGTCCCGGTGGCCGTGGAGACCGACGAGGACCGGAACGAGGGCGCGGACGGCGAACCCGGCTGGGAGGACGACGAGGCCGCGAGCGGCGGCGAAGGTGGCGACGGCGGCGGGGAGCAGCAGGAGCCGGAGGAGGACTGCGGCGGCTGGGGCTTCTTCTCCTGCGCGGCCGACCGGGTCACCCAGGTCGGCAAGGGCCTCGTCGTGGACGGCGTCTGGGGCGACGTCAAGGGCGTCTGGGACCTGGTCACCGACCCCGGCGGCACCCTGGACGGCCTCAAGGACTACGGCAGCGGCCTCGCCGAGCAGTGGTCCGACGACGCCGCGGAGGCCGGCGACAAGTGGGGGCGCGGCGACTACCTCGACGCGCTGACCGACTGGGGCGGCGCCTCCGTCAACACGGTCGTCGGGGTGGGCGACGACGTCTTCGTCGGCGACGAGGTCCGCGAGCGGTGGAACAACGGCGAGAAGACACGGGCCGTCACCGATGTCATCTGGAACATCGGGTCGACGTTCATCCCCGGCTACAACGCCGCGAAGATCGGCGGCAAAGTCGGCAAGGTCGGCAAGCTGGGCAAACTCGGGAAGCTGGGCGAGGCCGCCGACAAGGCGGCGGAGGCTGCCGAACGGGCCCGGAAGGCGGCGGGGAAGGGCGACGTCAAGGCCGCCGACGAGGCGGCGGCCGAGGCGCAGAAACACGCCGACGACGCTGAGAGGGAACTGGCCGCGAAGGGCTGCTTCATCAGCTCCGGCCCGCTCGGCGGCCGGGTGCCCGGCCCGCCCGGACTCCCCGGCACCGAACGGCCCTCGCTCAGCGGCGGGGTCAACGCGGCCGGGCGGACGGTCGCGGTCTACCGGGCGGGCGGCGTCCCCGTACTCCTGCCGCTGGAGAAGAAGTGCGAGGGCGCCTCCGACGAGGAGGTCGCCGCCGCCGAACAGGCGAAGAAGGACGCGGCGGCGGCGAAGGAGGCGGCGCGGGAGGCCGGCCGCCAGGAGGTCGCCAACTGGAAGAAGCCGAGCTGGTACGACTCGTTGAAGGATCCGGTCACGGGCTCCGCGGACGGCGGCACCGGCACCTGGAAGGAGAAGAAGTCGGTCGCGTACGGCCCCCACATGGAGCGCTGGATGCGCTACCAGGAGCAGGTCTCCGGGGTGCAGCGCGGCAAGGAGTACGCGGTCAACGACCCGCAGACCGGTCGCCCCGTCGACTTCGACGGCTGGGACTCCGGCACCAAGACGTTCAAGGAGGCGAAGTTCGGCTACAGCAACAAGGTGCGCCCGGATGGCACTCTGGAACCCGCCGTCGCCGCACGCTGGGTCGAACAGGCGCAGCGTCAGCTCCGGGCGGCGAACGGCAAGCCGGTCGAATGGAACTTCTCCAACCAGGCGACCGCCGACGCCGCGCAGAAGGCGTTCGACGACGCCGAGATCGACGTGGGCGTGGTGCACACGCCCTGGGAGAAGTGAACAGCCGAGAAGCCGGAAATCCGGAAAGCCGGAATCCTGACACCGGAAGCCCGGAGCCGGAGCCGGAAGCCGGAAGTACGAGTGCGAGCGGAGTGCCGAGCATGTCCAGCGAGACCATCGTCAAGGCGTCCTGGGGGCCCAGGCCCGAGTCCTCCGAGGAGCTGGCCGGGCGCTGGCTGGAGCTGATCACCCGGCTGACCGAGCTGTCGGCGGGCGCCCTGGCCGACTGGCGCTGGGACTCCCACGGCGCCTCACCCGGCGCAGGTGTGCCGGACGACATCGACGTCCTCGCCGCCGCGATCGAGACGGCGAACCCGCACGACGACGCCGACATCATCGGCAGCACGGCCTACGCGGTCGGCCGCCGGTCGGACGGCGGATACGCCCAGCTCAAGGTAGTGGCGGGCGGTACGAACCAGTACTCGCCCTTCACCGCCGCCCTGCTCCTCCTCCCCGGCGCCCCCGAGGCCCCCGTGCCTCTCGCGGACCGGCTTCCGGAGGCGCTGGCCGCCGTGGCGGGCATCTGGGACGCGGACACCGGCAGCACGCACGACCGTGAGCTGTTCGCCGCCCTCAGGACCGCCTACGGCCTGCGGCCCTCCCAGCCGCGCTGCGGCTGGTCCGTCTTCCTCTCGGCGAACCGGGCCGCGCGGGTGCCCGCCGACCTCGCCGCGCCACGCCTGGAAGCCGGGCCGGGCGGAGTCGTACTGAATATCGGTACGACCACGGACGCCGTGCTCGCGGCACACAAGACGCTCACCGACGCGGGCGCGCTGGAGCCGCTCCCGCACCCGGCCGACCGGCCGAAGCTGTGACCTCCGGGGCCCCGGAGGGAACGGGAGCCGGGGGCGGCGCGCTCGCCTTCAAGGCGGCGGTCGACGGGCTGACCGCAGCCGTGGAGCGGCTCGCCACCGCGCCGTACGGTCCGCCCTGGCCGGACGGCGTGGACCCGGGCCGGTCCGGGGCGGGGGCGGACTTCGCGGTCGTCGCGCTGCGGGTGAGCCAGGACTTCTACGCGGACGGGGCCGGGGAGGAAGCCGGGGCCGGGGAGGGCGGACGCCATGCCGCCGTGACCGACGCTTACGAGACCGAGCTCTGGGGCGTCGTCCTCGCCCTCGACGCCCGGTGGGGTACGCACCGGAGTGTCGGCACGGCGGACCGCGCCGACCGGTACCTGTCCGGGGAGCCGGTGGAGCCGTTCCACGCCACCCTGTTCGATCTGGGTTACTTCGGCGACCTGCGGACCTGGCGGGTGGGCGGACGGCTGGTCGCCGTGGGCGTGGGGCAGCAGGACGCGGAGGAGCCCGTGGTGCTGTTCGGCGCGGTCCGCGACGCGCGACCGGGGCGGGACGGCACGGGCGACACGCCGGGCTGAGGTACGGGACGGACTGACCTACGGACCGGGCCGACGCACGGCACGGCCCGCCGGCCGTCAGTCGTCGTCCTTAGTCCTTCGTGGTCCCGGGTTCGGTGCCGTCCGGTGCTCCCGGTGGTTCCGGCGCTTCCGGTGTTTCCGGTGTTTCCCGTTTCGTCAGCCGTGTCGGCGTTTCCGGCACCTCCCGAGCGGCCCGCTCCTCCGGCCCCTCCAGCTCCTCCGGCCCCTCCGGCTCGTTCGCCCGCTCCGGCCCTTCCAGCTCGTCGGGCTCCTCCGCCCGCTCCAGCGCGTCCTGCTCCTCCCGCCGCACCGCCTCGCGCCGCGCGTGTTCGAGCTGGGCGTCGATGATGCGCGCGTCCAGGTCCGTGATGTCGTCCGCGTAGATCTGTGAGAGCGGCTGTGGCCCGACGTACTGCTGGCAGTTGCACCGCGCCAGCTTGTACCGCTTCGGCTTCCTGTTCTCGTCCCAGGCCGTCGCCACTTCCACGTTCTCGTGACACTTGCCCTGCTTGTCGTGCTTGGCGAGATGGTGCGCGCACCCGCAGACGGGCTCCGGCGGCCTCGCCGACTCCGCGAGGGCGAGCCGACGGCCTTCGACGAGCTTGATGCGCTCCACTCGTCGCTCGTGCCGGGTACGCAGCGCGCTCCGGCCCGTATCGGCGACCCAGCTGAAGCCGCCGATCATGAAGAAGACGAAAATCCACCAGAGCCAGTTCATCCGCCGCCCCTTCACCCCATGAAATGGCGCATGCGTTCCCCCCAGGATAGAACGCGCGGCGTAGGAACCGCCTCAGAGAGCCGACGGCTGCTTCGGGGCACATCCGGACATCAGGCGCCACTCCACGCCACTCGTGCCCCGTATGGCCTGATTTCCCGCCCATTTGACATGCAGCCGTCTGGCTGCCTAAATTTTAGGCAGCCAGACGGCTGCATATGAGTGAGGGGCGTGGCGGACGACGTGATGGACGACGTTTTCAGAGCGCTGGCCGACCCCGGCCGACGGCGGCTGCTGGACAGTCTCGACGCCCGCGACGGGCAGACCCTGCGCGAGCTGTGCGCGGAGCTGGACATGGCCAGGCAGTCGGTCAGCAAACATCTGGCGGTCCTGGAGGCGGCGAATCTCGTCGTCGCCGTCCGGCGCGGCAGGGAGAAGCTGCACTACCTCAACGTCGTGCCGATCAACGCCATCGCCGACCGCTGGATGAACAAGTACGACCGCGCACGGGCGACCGCCCTCGCGGACCTCAGAACGGCACTGGAATCGGAACCGGAGCAGAAACCGGGAACGGAACCGGAGGAGAACACGATGACGCAGAACGAGAGGACCGGCGGCGATCCCGCGTTCGTCTACCGCACCTACATCAGGACCACCCCCGAGAAGCTGTGGCGGGCGCTGACCGACCCGGTGTTCACCAGGCGCTACTGGGGGGTGACCTTCGCGTCGGAGTGGCGGGCCGGTTCGCCGATGTCCTGGGAACAGTTCGGTGTGACGATCACCGACCCGGAACAGGTCGTGCTGGAGTCGGAGCCGTACCGCCGGCTCTCCTACACCTGGCACACCATGACCCCGGAGTTCGCCGGGGCGGCCGGGCTGGGCGAGGAGTACCGGCGGAGGGCGGCGGCCGAGCGGCGGTCGAAGGTGACCTTCGAGATCGAACCGGTGGGCGAGACGGTCAAGTTGACCGTGACCCACGACGGCTTCGCCCCCGGCTCCACGATCCTGGCGAGCGTCAGCGAGGGCTGGCCCGCGCTGCTGTCCAGCCTGAAGACGCTGCTGGAGACGGGCGAGACCCTGCCCGAGGCGTGAGCCCGGCGCCGGCCTCCGCCGGCCCCGACCGCCCCGCCCCGCCCCGGCCGGTCAGTCGGCCGTCTCGAACCGCCAGCGGTGTACGGCCCGCGCCACCAACTCGTCCGGGGGATCCGGGAGTTCGGGCAGGTCCGCGCCGTACGGGGCGTCCCACCAGGTCAGCACCAGCACCCGGCCGCCGGGCGCGGTGAGCGTCTCGCGGCGCGGCGGCGCGGGGGTGAGGTGCCGGGTCCGGGCCCAGTCCAGCAACGCGTCACCCCGGCCGGGCGCGGCCTTGGCCTCCCACATCAGCGCGACCGTCATGAGTCAACCGTCATGAGTACAGGTTCTCGCCGCTGACTTCATGAACGTGCTCGTGAGAGACGGCACCGCCGTGATGAGCGTGCCCGCGCCCCGGTACGTGCGTCTCCGTCACCGGCAGCGAGGAGTCCGCCGACAGGTCCCAGTCCGACGGCGGCCGGTTCCGCGCCACCATCTCGGCCCCGAGCGCGGCGACCATCGCGCCGTTGTCCGTGCAGAGCCCCGGCCGGGGCACCCGCAGCCGGATGCCCGCGCGCGCGCAGCGCTCGGCGGCCAGCGCGCGGAGCCGGGAGTTGGCGGCCACCCCGCCGCCGATCATCAGATGGTCCACGCCCTGGTCCTTGCAGGCGCGCACCGCCTTTCGCGTCAGCACGTCCACCACGGCCTCCTGGAAGGACGCGGCCACGTCCCGTACCGGCACGTCCTCGCCCGCCGCGCGCTTCGCCTCGATCCAGCGGGCGACGGACGTCTTGAGCCCGGAGAAGGAGAAGTCGTACGGCGCGTCGCGCGGACCGGTCAGTCCGCGCGGGAAGGCGATCGCGGCCGGGTCGCCCTCGCGCGCGAGCCGGTCGATCACCGGGCCGCCGGGGAAGCCGAGTTGAAGCACCCGCGCGATCTTGTCGAACGCCTCGCCCGCCGCGTCGTCGATGGTCGCGCCCATCGGCCGCACGTCGGCGGTGATGTCCGGCGCGAGCAGCAGGGACGAGTGGCCGCCGCTGACCAGCAGCGCCATCGTGGGCTCGGGCAGCGGCCCGTGCTCCAGCTGGTCGACGCAGATGTGCGAGGCGAGGTGGTTCACGCCGTAGAGGGGTTTGCCGAGGGCGTACGCGTACGCCTTGGCCGCCGACACCCCGACCAGCAGCGCGCCCGCGAGACCGGGACCGGCGGTGACGGCGATCCCGTCGAGGTCCCGGGCGCTCACCCCCGCCTCCTTCAGCGCGCGCTCCACCGTCGGCACCATGGCCTCCAGGTGCGCGCGCGAGGCGACCTCGGGGACGACTCCGCCGAAGCGGGCGTGTTCGTCCACGCTGGAGGCGATCGCGTCGGCGAGCAGGGTCGTACCGCGGACGATGCCCACGCCCGTCTCGTCGCACGAGGTCTCGATGCCGAGGACGAGTGGTTCGTCAGCCATGGGTCTCGGTTCCTTCCCCGGGCGAGGGCCGCCCGTCCTTCATCGACAGGCGCATGACGAGCGCGTCGACGTTGCCCGGCTGGTAGTAGCCGCGCCGGAAACCGACGGGCTCGAAGCCGAACCGTTCGTACAGCTTCTGCGCGCGGGGGTTGTCCACCCGCACCTCCAGCAGCACCTCCTCGCACTCGAAGGCGGTGGCGTGCTGGAGGAGTTCGGTCAGCAGGCGCGAGCCGAGGCCGGTCCCCCACTGGTCGCGGGCGGCGGCGATGGTCTGTACGTCGCCGAGGCCGCCGGCTGCGGCGAGTCCGGCGTAGCCGACGATCCGGCCGTCGGGGGTCTCGGCGACGACGTACCGGCGGGTGGCGGCGGGGCCGCGCGCGTGGGCGAGTTCGGACCAGAACATGCCCGGCGACCAGGCGTCCTCGGGGAACAGGTCGTCCTCCATGGCCAGCACGGGCTCGATGTCCCACCAGCGCATCTCGCGCAGGGCCACGCCGTTGCCGCCACGGGAGTCCGGGGCGCCGACGGAGTCGGTCACTCCGGTCTCGCCGGTCACGTCGGTGGCGTCGGTCTCATCGGTCACCTCGGTCTCGTCGGTCGCTCCGGTCTCATCGGTCGCGTCGGTGGCGTCGGTCTCGCCGGTCGCATCGGTCACTTCGGGGTGACCACCTTGTAGTTCTTGGGCACCTGCGCGTCCGGGCGGCGCAGATACAGCGGCAGCGGCGGCAGGAATCCGTCACCGCCGTCACCCCCCTGCCCGTCACCCCCCTGCCCGCCGCCCGCCGCCAGGCGCTCCGCGGCGAGGGACGCGAGCGCGGCGGCGGACTGGTGCGCGGGTTCGCGTACGTCCCCGAACGCGTCCGGGTAGAGCGCGCCGCCCGCCCCGACGACCGGCAGCCCGGCCAGCTCGCCCGCCACGTCGGCGGGCCGGTCGACGGCGGGCTCGGTCAGCCGCGTGCGGGAGTCCGCGTACCGCGCCCAGTAGACCTCCTTGCGGCGGGCGTCCGTCGCCACCACGAAGGGCTCGTCGAGACCGGAGGCGTACGCGAGCCCGTCCAGCGTGCACAGCCCGTGGACCGGCACGCCGAGAGTCGAGCCGAAGGCGGCGGCCGTGACGAGTCCGACGCGCAGTCCGGTGTACGGGCCGGGGCCCACGCCCACGACCAGACCGGTGACGGCGCCGAGCGCGACACCGGCACGGGCGAGGGCGCGGTCGACGGCGGGCAGCAGCAGTTCGCCGTGCCGGCGCGCGTCGATGCGGCTCTCGGCGGCGAGGACGGAATCCCCGTCGTGGAGGGCGACGGTGACGGCGGGCGTGGCGGTGTCCAGGGCGAGCAGAAGCACGCGAACAGCCTACGGCTCCCCGGAGGGGCGCCGGGGCCGGGCACGGCGCCCGACCCCCTCTCGGCACTGCTGCTAACGTCACCAGGCAGACGTACGTACGAGAGGTGGATAAAGGTGTCCAGGAGCAGCTCGGGATTTGTGGCCGGGCTCACCGCGCTGGCTGTCGCCGCCGTCGGTTTCCTCGCGTACCAGGCATCGGCGAACATGCCCGCCGACCTCGCCGCCCCGGGAAGGCCGGGCGCCTCGGCGTCGGCCGCCCCGGCGCCCAAGGAGAAGAAGAAGGACGCGTACCCGGTACCGGCCGCGTCGGGGACCGGGCCGCGTGTCGTCTACGCGCTGAAGGCCAAGCGCGTGTGGCTGGTGGGCGAGGAGGGGCAGAAGCCCCGTACGTTCCCGGTCATGCCGAGCACGGTGAGCCCGCCGCCGGCCACGTACCAGGTCACCTCACGGTCCGGCTCGGTCACGGGCTCGGACGGCGTGGACATCGAACACGTGGTGCGGTTCACCAGCGTGGACCAGGTGGCCATCGGTTTCAGCGCGGCGGTCGACGGCACGATGGCGACCCCGGACCCGAACCTGCGCACGGGCGGCGTCCGGATGACACCGGCGGACGGCGACGTGATGTGGAAGTTCGCGACGCTCGGCTCGAACGTCGTCGTCGTTCCTTAGACGCCCTAGCCGCCGTAGTCGCCCTGGTCGCGGTAGTCGCCGTAATCGCCGCGCCCACCGTCCTGCGGAGCCCTGCGGACGACCGCCGGGCGGGAGGAATCAGGCCGCCTCGTCCTCGCACCCCTCGTGGGACCGGGTCGTACGGGACCCGGTCGTACGGGGCGGGGCCGGGCGCGGTGGGGTCGAGACGGCGTCGGCCGCCGCGCACGAGGCCAGCAGGGCGTGCATCGACAGGGGCGGTTGGTCCGGTGACGGGGACAGGGTCGTCGGCTCCGACGGTCGCGGGTCGGTGCTCCGCGCTTCGGTGCTCTCTGATGCCGACATGGATGCCTCCTGAGGCTCCGGGGGCAGGCCGGGTTAGGTAGACCTAACCACGTCTCGTTCACCATGTGACCACGCGCCCCATGGCAATGGCAACAGTTTACCGACATCGCGTCGGAATCGACGCGGACAGCGTCCCCGCCCCTGCCCCGGCCGCCCGGCGGTCGGCCCACCGGCGGCGGTCGGCCCACCGGCGGCCGTTCAGGCGAGGGCCGACGCCAGGTCGACGTCCTTCCAGCGGGCGCCGATCCCGGTGAGCGTGATCTCGCGGCGGTCGTCCTCCGCCACGGCGAGCGGGTCCGTACCGCTACCGTTCCCCTCCGCCAGCACCCGGTCGATCACCACGTGCAGCCGGTCGTCCGACAGTTCCTCGACCTTCCCGTCGCCCCACTCCACGACCACCACCGACTCCGGCAGCGACACGTCGAGGTCCAGATCCTCCATCTCGTCGAGTCCGCCACCGAGCCGGTACGCGTCCACGTGCACGAGCGGCGGGCCCGAGCCGAGCGAGGGGTGCACCCGGGCGATGACGAAGGTCGGGGAGGTGACCGCGCCCCGTACACCGAGCCCGGCGCCCAGCCCCCGGGTCAGCGTCGTCTTCCCGGCGCCGAGTTCGCCGGTGAGCATGACCAGGTCGCCGGGGCGCAGCAGCGCGGCGAGCCCCCGGCCCAGTTCGGTCATCCGTTCGGGTGAGTCGATGGAGAGACGTACGGCGACGGAGGGCGTACGGCCGACGGCCACGGTCCCGGTCGCCGTGGCGACGTCAGGCATCCCGCCGTTGTCTGACGTCCGGCCATTGTCTGACGTCCGGCCGTTGTCTGACGTCCGGCCGTTGTCCGGTGTCCGACCGTTGTCCGGTGTCCGACCGGTCGCGCGTGTCCGGCGAGTCTCAGGTGTCCGGCCGGTCTCAGGTGCCGGGCTGTGCTGGGCTTCCATGCGACCCCACGTTAGTGGCTGAGGGCACGGCACCGACCCGTACCAGCAGGTCGGCCAGCCGGTCCGTCACCACCTCCGGGTGCTCCAGCATCACCAGGTGCCCGGCGTCCGGGACGATCACCAGCTCGGAGTCCGGCAGCAGGTCCGCGATGGCCTCGCTGTGCGAACTCGGGGTGATCAGATCGCGGTCCCCGGCCAGCACCAGCACCGGGACGTCCTTGAAGGCCGGCAGCGCCCCCGACTTGTCGTGCTCGGTGAACGCCGGATAGAACTCCGCCACCACATCGATCGGCGTCCCCTCGATCAGCCGCTCGGCGAACCGGGCGACGGCCGGGTCCACGTCCTTCGAGCTGAACGAGTAGCGCTTGATCAGCCCGGCGAAGAGGTCCGCCGTGGCCCGCCGCCCCCGTTCGACCAGCTCGGTCTGGGAGCCGAGCGCCTTCAGTACACCGGGCAGCACCCGGCGTACGGCGTTCACGCCCGCCACCGGCAGCCCGAAGTTGACCTCGCCGAGCTTGCCGCTGGAGGAGCCGACGAACGCGGCGCCGACGACCCGGTCCCGTACGAACTCCGGGAACTGGCCCGCCAGCGCCATCATCGTCATCCCGCCCATGGAGTGACCGACGAGCACGACCGGCCCCTCGGGCGCGGCCTCCGCGACGACCGCGCCGAGGTCGCGCCCGAGCTGGTCGATCGAGACGGGCACCCGGTCCGGGCCCTGTTGCGCCGCGCCCCGCGCCGAGCGCCCGTGGCTGCGCTGGTCCCAGAAGACCGTGCGCACCAGCCCGCGCAGGGCGGCGCGCTGGAAGTGCCAGGAGTCCTGGTTGAGGCAGTAGCCGTGGCTGAAGACCACGGTGACGGGCGCCGGGGCCTTGCGTCCGAAGAGCCGGCGGCGGCGCGGGGCGCCCGTGCCGGTCTCCGGGTCGATGTCGTCCACCTCGAAGTACAGCTCGGTGCCGTCGTCGGCGACGGCCTTGCCGGGGGTGCCGCGCAGGGCGCCGTACGGGCCCGTCGAGTCGAGGGCGAGCCGGGCCTTCTTGCGCATGCCCCGGCCGACGGTCAGCCGCTCGATGGCGACACCGGCGGCGGCCCCGGCCGCGACCACGCCTATCGCCGTCCCGGCGATACCGGCCAGCCGCCAGGTGCCTCCGGTGCCTCCGGCGGCGGCCTCCGCGGCGGCCGAGACCATGTCCCCCGCGCTGCTCTCGCTCACCGTGCGTCTCCCCGTCCGTCCTCGCCCAAGTCCCCGTGCCCGTGCCCGTACGCGTCCCTGTCGGTGTCCCCGTCCACGTACGCGTCGCCGCCCGCCGTCTCCCGGTCGGCGTCCGCGTCCGCGTTCACGTACACGCGCGGCACCCGGGCGCCGATACGGGTCACGATCTCGTACGCGATGGTGTCGGCCGCCTCCGCCCAGTCGGCGGCGGTCGGCTCACCGTGATCGCCGGGCCCGAACAGGACGGCGGGCGCGCCCTCGTGGACGGCGTCGGCCTCCGGCCCCGTACCGAGGTCCACGACGAACTGGTCCATCGCGACCCGCCCCGCCACCCGCCGCACCGCCCCGCCGACGAGCACCGGGCCCCGGCCGGACGCGTGGCGCGGCACACCGTCCGCGTATCCGAGAGGGATCAGGCCGAGCGTCGTGTCGGCGGCGGTGCGGTACCGGTGGCCGTAGCTGACGCCGTGCCCCTCCGGCACCCGCTTCACCAGCGCGACGGACGCGGCGAGCGTCATCACGGGGCGCAGGCCCAGCTCACGGGAGGTGCCGAGTTCGGGGCCGGGCGAGATGCCGAAGACCGCGATGCCCGTCCGTACGAGGTCGAAGTGCGACTCGGGGAGGGTCAGCGTGGCAGGGGAGTTCGCGATGTGCCGGACCTCGGGCTCGATGCCGGCCTTCTCGGCGTACGCCACCATCTCGTGGAACACGTCGAGTTGGGCGTCGACCGAGGGGTGGCCGGGCTCGTCGGCGCGCGCGAGGTGCGACCAGAGTCCGGTGACGCGTACGGTGCCCTCCGCCTCGGCGGCGCGGGCGGCGGCGACGAGTTCGGGCCAGTCGGCGGGCTGGCACCCGTTGCGGCCGAGCCCGGTGTCGGCCTTGAGCTGGACACGGGCGGTCCGCCCGGCCGCGCGGGCGGCCCCGGTCACCTCGCGCAGCGCCCACATACCGCTGACCGACATGTCCAGACCGGCCTCGACGCCCGCGCGCCACGGGTCGCCGGGGGTCCACAGCCAGCACAGGATCGGCGCGGTGATCCCGGCCGCCCGCAGCGCGAGCGCCTCCTGCGGCGTCGCGGTGCCGAGCCAGCGCGCCCCCGCGTCGAGGGCGGCGCGCGCGCAGGGCACCATGCCGTGCCCGTACGCGTCGGACTTCACGACGGCCATGAGCTCGGCGCCGGGCGAGAGCCCCGCGCGCAGGGCGCGGACGTTGCCGCGGAGCGCGCCGAGATCGATCTCGGCGCGGGCGCGAGGGGACGAGGTGGGTACGGTTCCGGTCATCCCCACCAGTCTCTCAGAGCCACCGGCGCCCGCCGGAACGCGAAGCGCGGGGAGGCGGGCGCTGTCGGGAACCGCTCGACCGGTACGCGAAGCCGCGCCGGGTGCCCGGGAAACGGCGGCGCGGGCGGGAATCGGCGAGGTGCGCGGGAAACGACGGGGCGCGCGGGAAACGGCCGGGTGGGCGGCACCGGCACGGCACTAGAGTGAAAAGGTGACTTCTCTGCCGGAAGACCCGCTGGCGCTCATCCGTGAAGACGACCGCGACAGGGCAGTGGGGCGCCTCCAGGACGCGTACGCCGAAGGCCACCTCTCCCACGAGGAGATGGACGTCCGCCTCGGCCAGGTCCTCACCGCCACCACGCACGGCCACCTCACGTCGGCCCTCAGCTCGCTCCCGGCGGAGAAGGCGGCCACGAGGTCCACGATCGCCGCCGCCAGTGGGCGGATCAAGCGGCGCGGCGTCTGGCGGGTGCCCCGGTTCCTCACGGTCCATTCCGCGATGGGCCGGGTGCATCTGGACCTGTCCCGTGCGGTCGTCGAACACTCCGAGGTCGACATCGAGCTCCAACTCGGCACCGGCCGGGCGAAGATCACCGTGCCGCGCGACGCGACGGTCGACGTCGAAGGCCTGGCCACCGGGTGGAAGGACACCCGCTACCGCCCCGGTCGCCGCGCCGGCACCGGCGGCCCGACGATACGGATCACGGGCACGATGGGCTTCGGCCGCCTGAAGATCCGCCACGCCTGGCGCTGACCCCGGGGGCCTCTCAACTCCTCGGCGGCGCGGCCCCCTTGAGAGTTCGGTGACGCAACGTCAGTTTTGAGGTCCCGCCCGAACCCCTAAAAGAGGCGGGCCAGTTCGGGATTCCTGAGGTCGGCCAGGATCGCGCGCAGCCAAGGGTCACGGACGGGCGGCAGCCGGACCAGGGTGTGTTCGAAGGTGTTCCGGTCCATCCGGAACACGCGGTGCGGGCCTGGCGCGGGCGGGTCGTCGCGGAGGACGCCGTCGGGCAGGACGCCCGACGCGGGGACCGGCGGGTGCGGCTCGGGCAGGGACAGCCATCGCCATATCCCGAACGGGAGGGGCACCCGGCAGGCCGACCCGACCGATCCGGCCGGGGCCCAGGCCTCCCCCGTACGCGTGTGCTCCGGTACGAGGAGGATGCCGGCGTCCGGGTCGGGGGCGGGCAGCCCCGGTCCGGCCAGGACGGCACGCCGTACCGGTGGACCCGTCAACAGCATTGCGTCGAGGGCACGTTGGAACACGACCGCGGTCAACCCCTCCGGTACGTTCACCCGTCGGCCCTCCGAGGCCGCCAGCAGATGGGCGAGCGCCCGGCCGGCGGCGGCCTCCCAGCGCGGGCTCCACGACCAGAAGAAGTCCGACGCGGGCCGCCCCCACCAGGCGGCGATGGGCTCGAACGGTGGTGTGCCCTTGCCCTCCGCCGTCCACTCCGCCGCCAACTCCGCCCAGGAGAGCGGCGCGGGGCCGGCGCCGCCGACGTTCACGCGCCGTACGGCGTCGGGGGCGAGCCACACCGCCTGCCAGAGCGAGCAGTCGTCGATCCGGCTCGCCACGGGAAGGCCGCATGTCGCGCACGCCATGTTGGGACCGTCGGCCCCGTCGATACCGCAGCAGGCACCGCCGCGTTTCTCCGGGACGAACACCGTGCCGCGCGTATCGCCGGGCGCGACGACGACCGCGCCGGGCACGCCGTCGGACAGGCTGTGGACCGGGGCGTACACGCCGCGCGCCGCCGCCTCGTCGGGATCGATCTCCTCCCACCGCCGCCAGGGCGGCCCCGAGGGCTCCGGGTTCACGGCGTACGTGCCCGATTCCATGAGCACCGGGAGCTGGATCCCGTTCCCGTACGACTGGTGGGCGTGGACCGGCAGGGCGACCTGGGACAGCGGGGCGGTCAGCTCGGCGCCGCACCCCGCGCACACGAAAACGAACAAGCGTCCTCCGTACGGGAAACACCTGCATGGTGGCAGCCGGACCGCCCCCGGCCCAGGCGTTTTCGGCGCCGGAGGCGACCCGGTCCC